>JAYOEU010000050.1:0-25278 GCA_038116915.1 Alphaproteobacteria bacterium | reverse complement strand
CGGCGATGAAGGCGGTGCGGATCTTGCGCCCTTCCTCGGTGCGAACCGGAATGTTCTGCAGGTTCGGATCGTTCGAGCTGAGCCGCCCGGTATTGGCGCCGGTCATCGAGTAGGAGGTGTGGATCCGCCCGGTCGCCGGGTTGATGTCCTCAACCAGGGCGTCCGTATAGGTCGATTTCAGTTTCGAGACCTGCCGCCAGTCCAGCACCCTGGCCGGCAGGTCGTGCCCGTTGGCCGCCAGATCCTCCAGCACGTCGGCCCCGGTGGCATAGGCGCCGGTCTTGGTCTTGGTGCCGCCGGGCAGGCCCATCTGGTCGAACAGGATTTCGCCAAGCTGTTTGGGCGAGCCGATGTTGAACTCCGAGCCCGCGAGCTTGTGGATCTCGACGGCCTGTTCCTCCAGCCGCTTGGCGAAATCCGCCGACATCTCGCGCAGGATCGCCGGGTCCACCTTGATGCCGCTGTTCTCCATCATCGAAAGCACTGGGATCAGCGGACGCTCCAGCGTCTCATAGACCGTCGCCATGCCCACCTTCGGCAGCTCGGGCTTCAGGAGCCGGTGCAGGCGCAGGGTCATGTCCGCATCCTCGGCGGCATAGTTCAGCGCCTTGTCGAGCGGCACGTCGGCGAACGGGATCTGTGCCTTGCCCTTGCCGCAGACCTCTTCGTACTTGAAGTTGGTGTGGTCGAGATGGAGCTGTGAGAGCTCGTCCAGGCCATGGCCGTGCAGCCCGCCTTCCATCACATAGGAAAGGCACATGGTGTCGTCGACCGGCGCGACGGCCACGCCGCCATTGCCGGGCTGCATCATCACCAGGGCATCGTATTTGATGTTATGGCCGATCTTGAGGACCGCCGGGTTCTCCAGCATCGGCTTGAGGCGCTCCATCGCGTCGGCGAAGGGAATCTGCTGCGGCGCCGGTGCGGTTTCGGACAACAGGCTGCCCTGGCTGTTTGAGCCGTGCCGGAGCGGCACGTAACAGGCCTTGCCCGGCGCGGTCGCCAGGGACAAGCCCACCACCACCGCCTGCGTCGCGTCCAGCGAGCTGGTCTCGGTATCGAAGGCCACGACGCCGATCTTCTCGGCTTCCGCGATCCAGCGTTCCAGCGTCCCGATATCCTGGACGAGTTCGTATTTCGCCTCGCCGGCGGGTTCAGCGACCGCTCCGCTCGTAGGCACGTCCTGCCCCGCATCCGCCAGTTCGGCCTCGTAGCGGGCAATCAGCCGGCGGAAGTTTTGGGTCTTGAGGAACTCCAGGACCGTCGCCGGGTCCGGGTCGCGTACCGCCAGCGCCTCCAGCGGCTCCGGCACCTCGACATCGGTCTTGAGCGTCACCAATTGCCGGCTGATCCGCGCCATTTCGGCATGCTCGATCAGGCTTTCCCGGCGTTTCGGCTGTTTGATCTCGCCGGCCCGCTCCAGCAATGTGTCGAGGTCACCGTATTCGGTGATCAGCTGGGCCGCTGTTTTCACCCCGATACCGGGAACACCGGGAACGTTGTCGACCGAATCGCCGGCCAGCGACTGCACGTCGATCACCTTGTCCGGCGCAACGCCGAACCGCTCCATCACCTCGGTGGCGCCGATCTCGCGGTTCTTCATCGGGTCGTACATGGTGACGTCCGGCCCAACCAGCTGCATCAGATCCTTGTCGGAGGAAACGATGGTGACTTCCGCGCCGGCATCACGGGCCAGGGTCGCATAGGTGGCGATCAGGTCATCAGCCTCGAAGCCGTCCATCTCGATCGAGGCGACATTGAAGGCCTTCACCGCCTCACGGATCAACGCAAACTGGGGGACCAACTCTTCCGGAGCCGGGGGGCGCTGGGCCTTGTACTGATCATAGATCGCGCTGCGGAAGGTCTTGCGCGAGGTATCGAAGATCACCGCGCAATGATCGGCATGCAGGTCCTCGATCAGCTTGATCAGCATGTTGGTGAAGCCGAACACCGCGTTGGTCGGGGTCCCGTCGGCCCGGTTCATCGGCGGCAAGGCATGAAAGGCCCTGAAGATGAAGCCGGAGCCGTCCACCAGATAAAAATGCGAGCGGCTGTTCTTCGAGGTGGTCTCGGCCATGGGGCGATGTCCAGTTCGGGCGATCCGGCGGGGAGTGACTTCCGACTCTAACGGCAGAAGTAGGCTTGGCAAGGGTGGAGCGTGTAAGCGATGCTCCGGGCGCGCCCAGCGGTCAAACCTTGCCCAAGGCAGGCGCCAAACGCATAATTCATCGGTCCGTCTCTATATTGGAGAGCCGCCCATGCCCGCCGTTGCCACCGTCCCGGCCAAGGTCCGCTATATCAACGCCGAATGGCGCGACAAATCGGAAAGCCCGCGCATCGGCTCCAAGGAATCGCGCCGCGCGAACACCGCGTATCAGCCGGTCGATATCCATGACGCCCGTCCCGGACTCGCGGCGGGCGAAGTCGGGCTCGACAGAACCGGCTTCACGCTGACGACCAACAAGACCGCCTGCACCGATTTCCGCAATGACGAGACGATCCTGCGCGACTACATACCGGAGATGCTGGATCTGGTTTGCCGGCTCACCGGTGCGAGGGCGGCCTACCGGTACAGTCACCTGGTCCGTACCGAGACGCCGGTCGACTTCAACGACGGCTACGCGCGTTTCGTGCATTGCGACTACAATGTCCGCCGGATCGAGGAGATGTCCGAAACAGTGCTCCGCAACCACGGCGTCGAGCCCTCGAAAGACTGGACATATGCCTGGTTCAATACCTGGCAGCCGTTCGACAACCCGGCGGTCAACAACCCGCTCGCCTTCATCGACGCCACGTCGCTGCCCGACGGCGACGTGATCGACTATTATTATACGGGCCGGAACCGGGACAGCCTGGTGGCCGCGCCGATCTACAATCCCAAGCATCGCTGGTGCTATTTCCCGGAAATGACCACCGAGGAAGTGATCGTGCTGAAGCAGATGGATCAACGACGAGGCAGGGTTGTTTATTGCCCGCACACCTCCTTCGACAATCCGTTGGGCGGTGATACCGCCCCGCCCCGGCGCAGTATCGAAACACGCATCGTCGCGGTGTTCGACCCGGATTGAAACCAGCGATCCTTCATCCGGCGTCAAGGGAAGGCGGCTCGATATGAGCAAGGGCGTGGTTCTCGTCGTAGGCGCGGGCGACGCCACCGGCGGCGCGATTGCAAAGCGCTTTGCCCGCGCGGGCTTTGAAGCCGTCGTGACCCGGCGCAAGGCGGAGAATCTCGAGGCCCTGGCGGCGGAAATCCGCGCCGAAGGCGGCATCGCGCATCCCTTCGGCGTCGACGCCCGGCGCGAGGAAGAGATGGTCCCGTTCATCGCAAAGGTCGAGAACGAAATCGGCCCGATCGAGGTCGCGGTCTACAATATCGGCGGCAATGTCCGGTTCGGCATTGCCGACACCACCGCGCGGGTCTTCTTCAAGGTCTGGGAGATGTGCTGCTTCGGCGGATTTCTGACTGGGCGCGAGGTCTCCAACCACATGCGCAAGCGCGGGCGCGGCACGATCCTGTTCACCGGCGCGACCGCCAGCGTCCGGGGCGGCGCCGGCTATTCCGCATTCGCCGCCGGCAAGCACGGGTTGCGCGCGCTGGCGCAGTCGATGGCGCGGGAACTCGGCCCCGAGGGGATTCATGTCGGTCATGTGATCATCGACGGAGCGATCGACACGGCCTGGATCAAGGAAATGTTCCCGGATCGCTATGCCTTGAAGGAGCAGGACGGCATCCTCGATCCGGATGCCATCGCGGAAGTCTACTGGTCCTTCCACTGTCAGCCGCGCAATGCCTGGAGTTTCGAGACCGATCTGCGGCCCTGGATCGAAAAGTGGTAGTCCGCAATCAGACGTGGGGGACAAGACCCTTCGAGACGCCCGTAAACTCGCTCCTCAGGGTGAGTCACGATTACCCGAATAAGCTCACCCTGAGGGCGAGCGCAAGCGAGCGTCTCGAAGGGTTTTGTCTGCGAGAAAAAATCCGCTTCCGGTGCGCTGTCCTTTTCCCATGACCGCGCGAACCCTCATGCTTCAGGGCACCGGCTCGGATGTCGGCAAATCGTTGCTGGTCGCCGGATTGTGCCGGATCGCGGCGCGGCGCGGCATGGCGGTGCGCCCGTTCAAACCTCAGAACATGTCCAACAATGCCGCGGTCACGGTCGATGGCGGCGAAATCGGCCGGGCTCAGGCACTGCAGGCCCGAGCCGCCGGGGTGGAGCCGACCGTGGACATGAACCCGATCCTGTTGAAGCCGGAGACCGAGACCGGCGCTCAGATTATCGTCCAGGGCAAAATGCGGGGCCACGCCAAGGCCCGCGCGTATCAGACACTGAAATCCGAACTGCTGACCCCGGTCATGGAAAGTTTCACGCGCCTCGGGGCCGGCGCCGATCTCGTGATCGTCGAGGGGGCCGGCAGCCCGGCGGAAATCAACCTCAGGGCCGGAGACATCGCCAATATGGGATTTGCGGAGGCCGCCGGCGCACCCGTCGTACTTGTGGGGGACATCGACCGTGGCGGCGTGATCGCCAGCCTGGTAGGCACGAAAGCCGTGATGGACGGCGCTGACGCCGCGCGGGTCGCCGGCTTCATCGTCAACAAATTCCGTGGTGACGTTTCGCTTTTTGCCGACGGGATCAAGGAGATAGAGACCCGCACCGCCTGGCCCTGTTTCGGCGTGGTGCCATGGTTCCCCGAGGCGAACCAGCTGCCGGCCGAGGATGCGGTCTCGCTAAAGGACATGTCGACGCAATCCAGAACCGGCGTGCGGATTGCGGTGCCGATGTTCTCGCGCATCGCCAATTTCGACGATCTCGACCCGCTCCGCCTGGAACAGGATGTCAGCATCCTGATGATCGAGCCGGGCCAGGCCCTGCCGGCCGATGCCGATCTGGTGCTGTTGCCGGGCAGCAAATCGACAATCGGGGATTTGGCATTCCTTCGCGCGCAGGGTTGGGACATCGACATCCTCGCTCATGTTCGCCGAGGGGGTCGGGTGCTGGGGCTGTGCGGCGGATACCAGATGCTCGGCCGCCGGATCGCCGACCCCGACGGAATCGAGGGGCCGGCCGGCCAGGTCGAAGGCCTGGGGCTGCTGGATGTGGAGACCGTGCTTGGCGGAAGCAAGACCCTCTCGCGGGTTACCGGTCACGATATGATCACGCGAGAGCCGATCGAGGGTTATGAAATTCACATCGGTCATACCGAAGGTCCGGATTGCGCGCGTCCCCTGATCGAGATCACCGGGCAGGATCGCGAGACCCGGCGGGATGGCGCAAGGTCCGCCGACGGGCGGATCGGGGGGTGCTATATCCACGGGCTTTTCGGCGCCGACGGCTTCCGGCGCGCGACATTGACCGCACTAGGCCGCGGTGATGCCTCGCCTTTGCACTATGATCTGGAAGTCGACCGGATTCTGGACAGGCTCGCCGATCATCTGCAAGCGCATCTGAATGTCGACGCATTGTTCTCGCTTGCGCGTTGAGACCGGGTCTGTATGGTGCGGCCAACGACAGGATCGGTCCCAGGAGAGGTTCATGCGTCGTCTTTTCACACTGTTCGGAGCTTTGTTTTTTCTCATGACAGCAAGCAGCGCCAAGGCGCAGGACCTCGAAAACCGGATTTATCTCGATCTCAAGGACGGCCGTGTCGTCATCGACCTGAGGCCGGACGTCGCGCCGGGTCACGTGGCGCGGATCAAGGAGCTGGCCCGTGAGGGTTTCTACGACGGAATCGTCTTTCACCGGGTGATCGAGGGCTTCATGGCCCAGACCGGTGATCCGACCGGCACCGGCATGAGCGGCTCCGGCAAGAAGCTGAAAGCCGAGTTCTCGAAAGTCCCGTTCGTGCGCGGCACCGTCGGCATGGCCCGCGCCCAGGATCCGAACAGCGGCGACAGCCAGTTCTTCATCTGTTTCGGCGATGCCCAATTCCTGAACGGCCAGTACACGGTCTGGGGCGTGGTCGCCGAAGGCATGGAGTTCGTCGACAACATCACCCGTGGCGAGCCCCCCGCAAATCCGGACAAGATTGTCCGCATGCAGGTCGCGGCGGACGCGAAGTAACGTCGCAAGGGTATCTTCGGAACGTTTGGTCCAGAGCCCCCGACATCCGGAGCAACCGAATGAACAAGCCGAAAATCCGTGCCGGTATCGTCGGGGCGCGGTTCGCCGCGAACTTTCATGTCGATGCGATTCGCCGTGTATACGGGACCGATCCGGAGATCGTCGGCGTGGTCTCCCGTTCGATGGAAACCGCACGGGCCTTCGGCGACCCGCGCGGGATCACGCCCTTCGACGATCTTGACGCGCTTCTCGACCAGGTCGACGTCGTGCATGTCTGCGTTCCCGCCTATGCTCACGAGGCGGTGGCCATCAAAGCCCTGGCGCGCGGCGTCACCCCGATCATCGAAAAGCCCTTTACCGGATATTTCGGCGATGGTTCACAAAGCTTCGACGCCCGCTCGATGCCGCGCCAGACGGCTCTCGACGGCGCATTGGACAGCGTCCGGCGGTTGCTGGAAGCAGAAGCGGCGAGCCCGGCGCGCATTCTTTATGCCGAGAACTGGGTCTATGGGCCGGCTATCCAGAAGGAACGCGAGATCCTCGAGAAGACCGGCGCTCAGATCCTCTGGATGCACGGCGAGGAGGCGCATTCAGGATCACATTCCCCGGTCTACGGCCTCTGGCGGTTCGGTGGCGGCGGCTCGCTGATCGGCAAGGGCTGCCATCCGTTGACCGCGGCGCTTTATCTGAAGCGGGTCGAAGGCCGGACGCGCGACGGCAAGCCCATCCGTCCCGCCACGATCACCGCCCGCACCCATGACCTTACCCGCATTGACGCCTATATCGACGCCGGACATATCCGCACCGACTATGACGACGTCGAGGATTTCTCGATGCAGCACGTCACCTTCACCGATGGGACCATCGCCACGATCTTCGCCTCGGAAGTCGTGCTCGGCGGTATCCACAACTGGCTCGAGGTGGTGGCCAACAACCATCGCACGGTCTGCAACATCAACCCGAACACGGCGATGCAGACCTTCAACCCGGTGCATGAGAATTTCCGGGACATCTATGTGGTCGAAAAGATCGAGACCAAACAGGGCTGGGCGATGACCGCTCCGGATGAGGATTTCACCACCGGCTTTCCGCAGGAGATCGAGGCCTTCTACCGTGCGATTGCATCGGGCGGCCCGGTGGAAAGCGACTCCGCGCTTGGCGCCGATGCGGTCGCGACCATGTACGCAGGCTATCTTTCCGCCGAAAGGAACGGCGCCGAGGTGCCGATTACCCTGCTCTGACGGCGCGCCTAGACTGGAAATCTGACCACCGCCGTTCCGGGCGAGGTGATCTCGTCATTCTCGTTGCGGATATGGATGTCGAGCTTGACCTCTCCGGTTGCGGGATCGATCGAGGTGATGGTGCCGCCGGAGGTCAGTGTCTCGCCGAGATACGAAGCCTTGCGGTTGGAATACCCGAACGAGACCAGGCTCGCATCGTCGCCGATCCAGTTCACCACCACCTGGCTCAGCCAATCGCCCTGAAGCGGTCCGTCGATCACCACAGCGGGGTGCTTTTCCACCTCGGTCGTATAACGTTCATCGTAGTGGATGCGGTGCGGGTTCCAGATTGCCGCGTTGTAGCAGAAGAGCGAGACATTGGTCGCGGTGTAGCGGCGTTCCGGAAGCGCGTCGCCGACCTTGAGCTTGCTGAAGTCCACCATGGCTTACCTCAAAATCCGCGTCTGTTTCTGATCAAGCACCGGCTCGCCGGTATCGGTCCGGCAGGAAATCGTGTGCGTCACGAAGATCAGGGGGCCGGTCCGGCCCTGCTTTTCCGTCAACGCGGACAATCGGCGCTCGAACACCAGGACATCGCCAGGCCGCACGGTGCGATGAAAGTCGAATTCCACGCCGCCGGCCATGATCCGTTTCAACGGCAGCTCCGGCGTCAGGGAGGCAGCGGGGATTCCGTCCGGCCCCAGCTGATCCAACGGCACCACCTCGCGCGAAAGGCCCGAGACGAACATGGGCGGCGCCTCATCGCCCTTCAGGTACTTTTCAAGAACCTGTTCCGTCGAAATCGCATATTTCACGATGTCCCGGCGCGACACTTCCACTTTTATCGGGGGATCGGAACGACCGATCCACGCCAGGGCATCATCGGTAAGCAAATCACCCATTGCTCGTCTCCACGATCTCGGAAATATGGTTGGACAAGACCGACTATAGAGCGGCCTCCCCCGCCAGGCGATCGGTCACATGGTCAATGCCGTTCAACCGGTCGCCGATCCCGGCGGCAGACGGTCGGCATATCCCCGGCTGACCAGCCCGTTCGGGCCGACCTGCATCCCGGTGACGGTGCGATCGGCATGGGAAATCCGCCAGGACAACATCCTCTGCGCATGATCCAGCACAAGATCGCGATAGTCGGGATCATCGACCCGGTTCTCGAACTCGCCCGGATCGCGCTGCAAATCCATGAACAGTGCCGGCAGGCCCGGAAAATGGACGTACTTGTATTTTTCATTCCGGATCACCGCGAATTGGCACTCATCGAGAGCAAGCCCAAAGTCCCGCTCCGGCTTGCCGTTCACAACGTCCCGAAAATCCATCTCCCAATGCGCCTCGCGCCGCCAGTTCGCCGGCTTGACGCCTCTAAGGAGCGGTACGAGTGACCGTCCATCGACCTGGCTCGGAATGCCGAGCCCGAGGAGATCCAGAATGGTCGGCATGACATCCACCGCTTCGGTGAACATATCGATGCAGGCGCCCCTGACCTGGCCGTCACCGGGGACCCGGACGATCAACGGGATGTGAACCGCGGCGTCGAAATACCCGAACTTGCCGAACAGGTAGTGATCGCCCAGCATTTCTCCGTGATCGGAGGTAAAAATGATCAGCGTGTTTTCATACTCGCCGCTGCGCTTCAAATGATCGATTACCCGGCCGATCTCGGAATCCACCTCGGCTTGCATGGCATGGTAGACTGCGCGGATTTCAGCGACTTCCCGCTCCGTCCATTCCGCGACCGAAGCCTCACCCTGACCGGTGACGAACTTGTCCTTGCTCGCGCGCTCATAGGCCAAATCCAAAAGGGGGTGCTGCGCCCGCTCCTCGGCGAGTGTCGTGCGCCGGACAGCGGCGGACGTATCCGCGGGCGCGATCATGCCGGCGAAAGGTTCCGGCACTGAAAAGGGCGGGTGCGGCCGAATATAGGAAACATGCGCGAACCAGCCGGTTCCGGCGCGGCCCTTCAGATAGCTCAGCAGCCCTTCGGTGACGAACCTGGTTTCCGTCTGCGCGGCGGTAAATCTGCCTTGCGTAAGGTGATCGGCCAGGCTCAACGCGCCGGGTCCCGCCGGCTCGGTTCGATAGATCTCCGCCATAGATCCGGCAGCCTCGACACCCTGCCGCCTCAACCAGGCAAGCCAGTCCCGCGCATGTCCGTCCATTACAATGTGCTGCTCAAATCCGGGTAGAACACCTTCGTAGGACAGGAGTCTCGGATCTCCGGGTTCAACCGTCCGCGGATCAACGGATTGGTCGGTATAGCCGAACAGAGCGGGGTCGTATCCGGCGCGCCGCGCCTCCAATGCAACATTGGCATGCCGTTGATCGAGCGGCGTGCCGTTGATGCAGACCCGGTGGTTCATCATATAGAGCCCGGTATAGAGCGACGCGCGCGCCGGCCCGCAAGGCGCCGACTGACTGTAGTGACGGGTAAAGCAGGTCCCGTCCCCGGCCAAGGCGTCCAGATTGGGGGTGCGCGCGCAAGGATGGCCGAGCATCGACAAGCATTCGGCGCGCCATTGATCGGCGGTGATCAGCAGGAGATTGGGGCGCTTGCCGTCATGGCTTTTCATCTGATCACCCGAACGGTTACCGGTGATCCGGGAAGTCTCGCCCGGCACGGGTTCCACTCTATACCGACAGCGCGCCGATTTAGTGAGAGCAATCGCCATGCAAGCATTTTGATCCGCCAAACCCTCGACTATGATCGGCGCAATCTCGGAGCAAGCGCGAAAGGCCGCCCTTCATGGATCTTCTCGATTCGACCCGTTCCTCGTTCTCCACAAGCTACGCGCAGGCCCGGGACAAATTTCTCGAAGGCGCCAAGGCCAACGGCATGTCTCTTCGCTCCTATGAGAACCCGAACCCGGGACCCAAGGGCGAAACGCTCACCTGCGATACCGCCTGGGCCGGACCGCGGGACGCCCGGCGGGTGCTGGTGCTCATCTCCGCGACGCATGGAGTGGAGGGGTTTTGCGGCTCCGGCTGCCAGGTCGACTGGCTGAACGCCGGATTGGCCAAGCACTTGCCGGAAGGAACCGCGGCTTTGCTGGTCCACGCGATCAACCCGCACGGCTTCGCCTGGCACCGCAGGGTGACCGAGGAAGGGTGCGACCTTAACCGCAACTTCCTGGATTTCAGCAAGCCCTTGCCGGAAAACCCCGGGCACGACGCTTTGGTTGACTGTTTCGTGCCGGCGAGCCTCGATCAGGCAACGCTCGAAGCAACCGAGGCGCGGATCAAGACCTGGCGGGAAACGCACGGCGAACGGGCTTTTCAATCAGCCCGCAAGGCCGGCCAGTACAAGCATCAGCACAGCATGTTCTTCGGCGGCTTCGAGCCGACCTGGGCCCGGCGCACGCTCGAGACCATCATCGCCGACACCGGCCTTGTTTCTCGCGATCTGGTTGCGGTGATCGACTATCACACCGGCCTCGGGCCCTTTGGCTATGGCGAGCCGATCAGCGGGCATCTGCCCGGTACCGCGGGCTTCGACTGGGTGCGGCGGGTCTATGGCGATTCCGTCGGCGTTCCGGAGCTCGGGACTTCGTCATCCATCCCCCTGAACGGCACGGCGCGGGACCTTTGGGACCGGTTTCTCGACACCCGCTATGCCTATGTCGCGCTGGAATACGGAACCTACAGCCAGGAGCGGAGCCGACAGGCGCTGCGGGCCGACCACTGGCTGCACAACCAGGGTCCGGTCGACTGGGACGCGCCGGACACCCGGCGGATCAAGGACGAGCTGAAATGGCATTACTATCCCGCCAGCGACGACTGGAAGGAGATGGTGCTCTGGCGATCCCGCCAATTGATCCGGCAAGCCACCGCGGCACTCTGATACTCAAGCGCACCAAAAGAAATGGGCCGCTCCAGGAGCGGCCCATTCCACAGGTCTTAACCCGAGGTGTCGATCAAATCACCCTTAGCGGATGACCTCGATCTTCACCCGGCGGTTCTTCGGCTCACGCTTGCCGTCGGCGGTCAGAACCTTGTTGTTCGTCTCACCATAGACCTTGATGTCGATCTTGCCCTTGAGATCGGTCGAGGCGTTGTCCTGGAGCATCCAGGCTACCGCCCCGGCCCGGTTTCCGGACAGGGTCATGTTGTAGTCGGCGTTACCGGACCGGTCAGCGTATCCGGAGATGATCACCTTCTTCGGCGCGGCCGTATCGATCGCGAGCACGGCCTGGTTCACGTTCTTGCCTTCGTCCTTGGAAATCGCCGAGGAGTCATGCGCGAACAGCACCGTGAAGTTTTCGTACTTCTTGACAGCCGGAGCAGGCGCAGCCGGAGCAGCGGCCTTCTTCGGAGCCGGTGCCGGCGCGAGAGCCGCTTTCAAGGCATTGAGCGCGGACGTGAAATCGCCCTTGCACTTGGCAATGTCCTCCGGCTGCAAATTCTCTTCCTGCTCCTGAAGCCAGCAGTCGAACGCCGCCTGGGCCTTCGCGGCAACCTTCGGGAAGCGAACCGCGCCGACATCCAGCACCTCGTTCAACTCGCGAAAGGCTGCCTTCAATTCACCAACGAATTGCGGCGGAATGTCCCGCGCCTCAACCGCCTCCGGGCCCGGAGGCGTGCCGGCGGCCGACGCAAGCGCGCGATTGGCGAAGGCATCCGAGTCGCCATAATCGGCTTCGGCATATTCCGCTTTCGCCAATGCCAGGTATTGAGCGAACAATTCCTTGTCGAACGGTCCCCCGCCCGGCGTCGCCTTCTCGGCCATCTGCAACTGTTGACCCGCGCAGCCAGCCAACAAGAAAGCCGCCAGCCCAATCCCCGACAGCAGTTTGGTCGATCGCGATATCGTGATCATGCGTCCCTCCAACGGAAACTTAAGTAATTCTCTTCGGAAGTTAGTCTGATCTACCCTTCCGGGGCAACAGGATTCGGCCTAAATATCGGATTTGGCAGTGAGTTTCCCCACTCGAACCGCTTGTTCGCGTTAAAATCGGTCCATGGCGTAGGGCGCGAGGTTGATCGTCGAGGCGCGACCGCCAACCAGATCATCAACCAACTGCGCCGTTCGCGCGGCCATGGTCAGACCGAGATGTCCATGACCGAAAGCGTAAAATACGTTCTCGAAAACTGGTGACTTGCCGATCACGGGCTTGCTGTCCGGCGTCGAGGGGCGAAAGCCGAGCCACTCCCTGGAGACCTCGCTTGCAAGACCGGGCAACGCCGCCATGGCATGCGGAAGCATGTTGCGGATGCGCCGGAAATCAGGCGCCGCGTCAAGGCCCGCAAACTCGACGCCCGAGGTCAGGCGCAAGCCGTCCCGCATCGGCGCCAGCACAAAGCCGTGATCCTCGACCACCACCGGCCGCCGCAATCCGGGGCCGCTCTCGACATTCAGATTGAGGTGGTACCCGCGTTCGGTATCCAGTGGCACCTTGGATCCCAGCATCGCGGTAAGCCTGTCGGACCAAGCTCCGGCGCAGATCACGAAGGCGTCCGCCTCCCGCATGGCGAGATCAGTGACGGCGCGCACCGGTCGATCGTCGTGGAAGTCGAATCGGACCACCCGCTCCTGGACGAAAGTTCCGCCGCGCTTGACGAAAGCCTCTGCATAGGCGTCGGTCAGCATCGCCGGATTTGTCACGAAGCTGTTGTCCGGCTCAAAGCTGCCGTGGGTGAATTCATGGGAAAGCCCCGGCTCCAACTGCCGGATTTCATCCTGATTCAGGAGCTCCATTCGCACGCCGTTCCGGGACTGGATCTCGCGGTACGGCGCCGAAGCCGCGAAGGAACGCTCGGACTTATAAACTTTCAGCCAACCCACCGGCTTGACGATATCGGCGATCCCGCACCGTGCCATCAATCGGTCATGGGCGGCCACGGCGTCCTTGGTGATCGCGCGGATCTCCGACGCGATCGGCCCGATCCGTCCTGGCCGCCCCGAAGCCAGAAACCGAGCCGCCCACGGAAGCATTCTCGGAACATACGACCAGCGGAGCCTGAGCGGCGCGGCAGGGTCCATGAGCATGCCCGGAACCTTCTTCCAGGTATCCGGCATGCTGACCGGATAGACATTGCCGACGGCGAGCACACCGGCATTGCCGAAGGACGTGCTTCGGCCCGGAGGTTTCGGATCAATGATCGTGACCGCGTGTCCGCTTTGCCGCAGGGTGAGGCCCGTGCAAACCCCCACGATCCCCGCGCCGATGACAATGATGCGTTTCGGTTCGGTCTTCCCGGATATATCCGCCTGTTCCGTGCTCATCGCATTTGCCGCCTATCGCCGCGCGGTTTCCTTCAGCATCGTCAGAAGCCGGATCAACCGCTCGTCACGTTCCGCCTCAAGATCGTCGATCGTACGATCGCCGGCCTCCTCGGCGATGCCGCTGATCAAGGCGTCGGCAAGCTCCGGTGTTATCTTGGGGTTTTCAGTCATGGTCTCCCACCAGGCCGTCATCCCAGGCGTGAAATGATCGATCATCTGACGAAAGCCGCCCTTGCCTCCGGCCAGATTCATGATCATGTGCGGACCCATCAGGGCCCAACGCAGCCCCGGACCTTGCGCCACGGCGGCATTGACATCCTCGACCGAGGCCAGACCGTTCTTTACCGCCAGCACGGCCTCTCTCCACAAGGCCGCCTGCAAGCGATTGGCGAGATGACCGGGGACTTCCTTGTTGATCCGGATCGCGTGCTTGCCGATGTGATTGTAGAAACCGATCGACCAGTCCACCGCCGCCGGATCGGTATCCTTGCCGGCCACCACCTCGACCAGCGGAATGAGATGCGGCGGGTTGAAGGGATGGCCGACAACGAAACGGCCGGCCGAGGCAAACCCGTCCTGCATGTCGCTCATGATCAGTCCCGATGTGCTGGACGACAGGATCGTTTCGCTTGGCAACGCATTGTCGATGCGCCGGTAAAGGTCGCGCTTGACCTCCAACTTTTCCGGCGCGTTCTCCTGGACGAAACCGGCATTGGCAACCACGTCGCCGGGACCATCGTGGAAGCGGATCGCCGATTTATCGGCGCCGGGCGCAAGTCCCAATGCTTCCATATGCGGCCAGGCATTGTCGACGAAGGCAACCAGACGTTCCCGCCAGCCATCGCCGGGGTCCCAGGCAGCTACCTCGAAGCCGTGCGCCAGAAAATAGGTTGTCCAACTGGCGCCGATGGTCCCGGTCCCGAGAATGCCGATCCGCCGAATCGCCTCGTAGGCTGGATAGGATGCCATGAACGCTTCTCCCGTCAGTCGCGCGCCGGCGCGGCAAAAACCCGGAACGCCAATGCCGTCATGCCGATCATCCCAAGCCAGGTCTCCTGCCACAAGCCGTAGGAAACCATTGACGTGAAAATCGCGCCCGCCGAGACCGCGATCCCGGCGGCCCGCCACGGCGAATCAAGGGACCGGAGCATGCGGGCAATCACCCAGACCATGGCCGCGAACAGCACAACGCCGATGCCGCCAAGTTCCAGCCAGACCTGCAGTGCCGCGTCGTGCGGGTGCGTGGGAGGCTTAACGAGATAACGATAACCGCTGACCGTCAGGTCCGGGATCGCTAGGCTCCGGATGGCACCGATACCATTCCCGAATACCGGCGCGTCCAGCACCGCCCTCGCAGCATGATTCCAAATCTCCATGCGATCCAGAATCGACGGCGGAATGGCATCGGCGAACGGTCGCATCCATCCCAGAAGATTGAATAGCAGCCATGGCGCAAGCACGGTGAAAGCACCGGTCAGCAACAGACCTGCGACCAGCGTAACGATCGGTGCAAACAGCGCCGAAGAGAAGACACAGACCGCCAAAAGCCCCGATACCAACGCTGAGGCTGACTCCCCATAGGCCGCCGCGCCGAGCGACAAGGCGACCAGCAGCGCGGCAAAAATTCGCCGTCCGCGCGACCAGAGCCACCCCGCCGCCGGCCAGCTCAGAAGAACCAAGGCCGTCGTCCCTCTGTTATAGCGAAACAGCGGGACGTCCGGATCGCTCTCACGCCCGGTGATCATCCGGTAAAACCCGGCATCGGTGGAGAGTTCAAAAACCAACAGTATCACCGCGATTGCAAGCCCGGCCGTCAGCGCCAGGCCGATCTTGTCTCTATCGTCCCGTCGAACCAGGCCGGCACCGGAACTCGCGATCCACAGGACCAAGCCCAGCATCGCCAGCTTGGCCACCAGCTTTTCGGAACATTCCGCGCAGGAAATGACGAACAGATGTGTCGCGGTGGTATAGATCGCCAAAATGACGAAGATCGCGGCCAGCGACTTGTCCGGCACCAGCGCCCGCGGGTTAGAAACCGCGCCGGCGATCAGCAGCAGAACCGCCAAGACCACGAAACTCGTCGCCATCGACTGCTTCGCCAGCAGCCCCACCGGTACGAACAGGCCGAACCCGGCGCTCAGAAACCAGATTCGGGCTCCGGTCGCGATGCGGGCGGCACGGTCCGGCATCAATAACTCGCGTAGGACTTTTCCTCGACGATGTCGGAGCCGAGGAGGAGATTGATCTCGCGCTTCAAGGCCGCACGGCGGTCATTCTGGTGATAGACCGCTCGGGCCAGTTCAACGAAGCCCTTGCCGAAGTTCCTTGCCCGCTCGTGGTCGCGGATCGAATCCTCGATATCCCACAGCGCCTCGTTGACCGCCTTCAGGTCGGCTTCGAGCCCGTTCAGCCTGTCCGACGGCTCTACATCCCGAGTTTGCACGGCCTCGAGCATCGCCAATTCCGTCGCCGCGTTGGCGCGTTTACCGGGATCTTCGATCCGCGCGACCTTGATCCGCAAAATCGTGATCTTGTCGAGCAGTTCCCCCGGCGCGACGGGTATCAGAATCGGATCCAAACCAAGTCTCCAGCAAGCTAGTCGGACGCATCCAACAGGTTTTCCAAGGCCCGTGCAACGTCCGCCAACGGAATCAGCGCCGGGTCCCTGCCGCCGTGATCCTTGGCGTCGAGTATCACCAGGCGCGGCACGTTCAAAACGTACTTCTTCGGGTCCGCCTTGCTGTAGAGCGATACCAGCGGTACCTGGCCGAGCGCCAGCATGTGCCCGGCGCCGGAATCATTGCCGACCGCCGCCGCCATGCGCCGCGCCAGGGCGATCACCAGGGCCGGGCCGCTCGCGACTCCGGGACCGGCATCGACGGTGGGCGGGAACAGCGCGTTTGGCAGAGCCTCCCGGATCGGCTCCCGCAAGGCATCCTCGCCGGGGCCGAGAATAAACACCGGCACCCGTCCGGCCGCGCTCTGCCGTTTTGCGATCTCGAGGAAATTCGCCAGCGGCCAGACCTTGGTGGGATCGCCGGCGCCGGGCGCGAAGCCGACATAGGCCGGGCCGTCCGGCAACAGCTCGCGTGCCCGCGCATGATATACATCGGGAAGCGGGATCGGCGGCGGCGATCCCGCCGGCGGTTCCGAGACGAGGTCCAGCAGGAAACTGAACTGACCCAGAAGAGACCTCGGAAATGCCCGCCGATCCTTCGGCTTCTCGCTGGAAAGGTGGAATCCGCCGGTACTCGCGAGGAACAGGCCGTGACGGATCCGCCGGGCGCAGAGCGTGCGCATGAAATTGCGTTGCGTGTCGACCACGAGATCGAAGCTGCGGCCCCCGAGTGGCGGGCGCGGGTCAATAAGTTGGCCGAAGGTGCCGACGCCGGCATTCTCCACCACCTCGTCGATCAGTCCTTCGACCATGGGAGCGAGGACACCGGCGAAGACGGAAGTCGACAGACCCGCCACCCAGGTAATCCTCGCCTCGGGAAAGCGCCGCCGGCACTCTTGCAGGAAGGACAGCTTAAACAAACCGTCGCCGATCACCTCGCCGCAGGAATGGACCGCGATGGTCTCGAATTTCGGGCCCGCCGCCACGTGATCAACGGCCCCTGAAATTCGGTTTCCGCTTTTCGTTGAAAGCGCGCACCCCCTCCAGTCGGTCCTCGGTTGAGACCATGCGGTTATACGCCTCGATCTCGAAATCATAGCCTGATTTGAGGTCCAACTGGGTCGCCACGCGGATCGATTTCTTGGCCTGACGGATGGAGATCGGCGCGTTCGAGGCGATCCGCCGGGCGGTCACCATGACGGTCTCCATAAGCTCCGAACCCGGACAGACCTTGTTCACCATGCCGTATTCCAGCGCCTCCGCCGCGCTGACCGGAAGACCAGTGAGAATGATTTCCATGGCGCGGCGCACCCCGGCGGCGCGCGGCAGGTTCTGGGTACCCGCGGCACCGGGCATGATCCCGAGCGTGACCTCGGTCAAAGCAAAGCGGGCATGCTCGGCGGCATAGAGGAAGTCGCAATTGAGCGCGATCTCGCACCCCCCTCCGAAAGCCGCGCCGTTGATCGCTCCGATAATCGGAATCGGACAGTCCATCATCGACTTGACGCCCTGCTCGAAGATCGCGTGCTGGTCGAGCCATTCCTTGTCGGTCATGCCGTTGCGCTGTTTGAGGTCACCGCCGGCACAGAAGATCTTCTCGCCACGCCCGGTCAGGACGATGCAGCGCGCGACGCTCGGATCGTGGTAGAGATCCGCCCACAACGCGCGCAGATCGAGACCCATCTGCGTGTTCATGGAGTTAGCCGCGTCCGGGCGGTCGAGGATCACGGTCAGGACATGATCGTCGCTGAACTCCAATGTCAGGGTCTCGTAGTCCGTGCGCATCGTGGCCTCCAGGTTGCCCCGTCCGTTCTATAACGTCATCGCCTCAGGCGTGATAGGGGCGCCGGCCGACTTGGATCATCAGCCCGCCGGCCGCCGCATCCGCCAGGCGCCCACGATCGACAGCAGCGCAATGAGCGGGATCGCGATGGTCAGCAACAGCACTAGGTCATAGCCGCCGAGCCGCCAGATCAGGGACGCCACCGTGGGCGCAAGGGCCGAGCCGGCGACAAAGCCGATCGCCAGGGTACCGGAGATCACCCCGAAGTCCCTCCGGCCCAGCAATTCCGCCACCACGGTCGGCCTGATGATGCTGAGCACCCCCGCGCCCGCGCCCTGAAGCACCACGAAGGGAACGATCAGAAGCGCGACGGAGGTCGCGAGAAACACGGACACGCCCGCGAGCGACATCGACACGAAGCAGGCGCAGCAGATCATCAGGACGGAGACATGGCGCTCGGCCGCGATCATCGCGAGGCGGCCGGCCACCTGCATCGGCCCGAACATGGAGGCGGCGAAAACCGCCGTGTCCTCTCCGAGGCCACGATCGGCCATGATCGGAAGCATGTGGCTGACGATCAGGCCATGGTCGAGCGCCAGCAACGTGAAAGCGATGCCGATCAGCCAGAAGGTCGCGGTGCGCATGACCGCCATGGTCGCGCGCGCGCTGACGCTGGCCTGCGGCGCGGATTGCCGGGCATTCTGGTTTGCATAGTGGCAGCCGTAGAGGATCAGCGGCACGCAAATCACCGCGACGACCAAGGCGAAAACCGTCACCGTGCCGCGCCAGCCGAAAAACCCGTTCAAGACATGGGCGCTCGGAAAGGACACGGTTCCGGCGAAACCCGCCGCGAGCGTGACGAGGATAATCGCCCGCCGGGCCTGCGGGCCCATGCTGTGCGTCAGGATCGCGAAACACGGCTCGTAAAGCGAGCCGGCCATGCCGATGCCGATGAAGAACCAGAGGACATAGAACTGCCAGACCTCGGTCACCCGGGACAACAGGAACAGCATCACCGCCGCAAGCATTGCCCCGCCGGCAAAGACCAGCCGTCCCCTGCCCCGGTCGATCATCCGTCCCGCCGCCGGCGCCATCGCCGCCGCGACGATCAGCGACAAGGTGAAGGCGCCAGTCAGCGTGGTCTTGGAAAACCCGAGATCCGCCTCCCAGGTCGGCAGCAAAGCCGGAAATGAATAATAGTAACAGGCCCAGACCAGGGTCTCGGCAATCGCGAACGGCCAGACGACCTGGGCAAACGGAACGCGCTCGCCGCCGGCCGTGTTTGGTTCCGGTCCCGCCGTCACGTTTCCCGCCCTCGACCGCACCTCGTCGTCTCGGCAACAAAAATTTGTGATCCCGGCATGCTTTCACCCGTCGCCCTGGCGTAAGGCAGGGCCGAGTCCCGATGGTGCCATTGCGCTGGCTCCGACGCACTTCGCCGCAACCAACAAGACCAGGTGGATGGTTCTGGTGCCCGGCCCTGCCTTACGCCAGGGCGATGGCTTCCGGAAATCGCAAAGTCAACGGCGTCTAGAACTTTCGACCGGGAAACCTGATCGCACTGCGCCGGATAACGGACCATCCCAAATTCCGCGGTCATCCCCGTTCGACATTGGCGGCGCGGACCGGCACGCCGAATTCGCGGTGGCAGACCTCGGAGAGCTTCTTCACACCCTGACGGATCTCATCGACGGTCGGGCTGCCGAAGCAGAGGCGGAACCGGTTGCGGGCAGGCTCGGCGTCGGATGCCCATTCCGGACCCGGATTGATCGCGATTCCCTCCGCGGCGGCGGCCTGGGCCAGCTTCATGGTGTCGACATGGTCCGGCAAGGTGATCCACTGGAAGATCCCGCCCTTGGTCGGGGTGAATTCCGCCGTGGTGCCGAAATTCTCCTCCAGCGCCTCGATCATCACATCAAGCTTGCTTCTCAAGGTCACGACCAGCGAGTCGACGTGCGAATCGAACTTGGCGGTGCAATATTCCGCCAGCATCATCTGCTCCAGCGCGCCAGTGCCGCCATCGTTCTTGACCGCGATCATCCGCGAGAGCACGCCCCAGTCGGCCGCCACATACCCGACCCGCAACGCCGGCGCGATGGTCTTGGAGAACGAGCCGACGTGAATGACCCGGTTGCCGCCCTTGTCCATCGCCGCGATCGCCGGTGGACGTTCGCCGTCCCAAAGGAGATCGGCGTAGCACTCATCCTCAAGGATCGGCACTCCGTATTCCTCGGACAGCCGGAGCAATTCCCGGCGCCGGTCCTCGGGCAGAATGCTGCCGCCCGGATTCTGGATCGTCGGGATGATGTATATGTATTTCGGGGTAACCCCTTGGTCCTTCAGTTCGGCGAGTTTGGCCGCCAGCAGGTCCATGCGCATGCCGTCATCGTCCAGCGGAATGCCGACCGGCGTGGCGCCGAATTTCCGCAGCCGCGAGAGCGCGCTGCCATAGCTGAACTGCTCCACCAGCACCACGTCGCCCGGTTCGCAGAGCACCGCGTTGACGAGTTCAAGACCATGGTTCGAGCCGGAGGTGATCAGGATCTCATCGGCCGAAACCGTCATGCCGCTGCGCTGGGCGAGCTTCCTCGCCACGAACTCCCTGAGCGGCACGTAACCCTGCGGCCCGCTGTGCATCCCGTAATTGGCGAGGCCGGGTCCATCCCGGCGCAAGACCTTGGCCGCCGCCTCGATCATATCCTCAACCGGAATGCTGGGCGCGTCGTTATTGCCACCGACGAAATTGAACGGCGGAAAGCCACCCCATTTCTTGGCGGGAGCCGGCAGGTCCGGGCGGAAAAGGGCGCTGTAGTCGAGATCAATGGCCACGGTACGTTCCTTTGCAGCGGGCATGATAAAAAGTCCGGCGACTATATCCCAGGGATGATCGACTCGCCTTGTTCTTTCCGCCGCCATGGTGAATTAAACAAACTGACGCTAACACTGGTGCCGCAAGCGCCTTGAAAGCCTTCGGTAAGGACCGCCCATGACCGCCCCACAGCATCCCCTCGCGGGCATCCGTGTCATCGACATGACCCAGATCTACAACGGACCCTACGCCACGTTTCTGATGGCGATGGCGGGGGCCGACGTGATCAAGGTGGAACCGCCGGGCGGCGAGCATCTGCGCCGCCGCAATGCCCGTGGCGGGGCACTCTATCCGTTCAAGATGCTCAACCCGAACAAGCGCAGCATCGTGCTGGATCTGAAGGACGGCGCAGATCGGGAAATCTTCCTGGAGCTTGCCGCCACCGCCGACGTCGTGATCGAGAATTACGCGCCCGGTGTCGTCGACCGTCTCGGGGTTGGCCTTGAAGCGGTTCGCAAGGTGAACCCCACCGTCATCTATGCCTCCGGAAGCGGCTATGGCCAGGACGGGCCCTATGCCGGATATCAGGCGATGGACATCGCGGTTCAGGCCATGGGCGGCGTGATGAGCCAGACCGGGTTCCCGGAAAATCCGCCGGTAAAGGCGGGGGTTGCGCTCTGCGATTTCTTCGCGGGCATTCATCTTTATGGCGGCGTGATGACGGCGCTGGTGAAGCGCGAGCGTACCGGCGAGGGCAGCTATGTGGACGTCTCCATGCAGGAGGCGGTGTTCCCGTCCTTCGCCTCCAATCTCGGCCTGATGTTCGACAGCGACGGGGTGCCGAGCCGGGTCGGCAACTATCACGGTGGTCTGTCGATCGCGCCCTACGGCGTGTTCCCGGCCAAGGACGGATATACCTCGATCATCTGCAACAACGACACGCACTGGAACCGGCTGCTCGACGCGATGGGCAAGGGCGAGCTTAAGGACGATCCGCGGTTTTCGACCATGGCGGACCGGGTTCGCAACCTGGAGACCGTCACCGACTTGATCTCGGACTGGTCGTCGACCCTCGACCGCGACGACATCATGGAGCGTCTCAACAAGGCCCGGGTGCCCTGCGGCTCGGTCAAGGATCTTGATGAAGTGGTCGAGGATGAGAACCTGCATGCCCGCGGGATGATCCGCTGGATCACCGATGGCGAGGGCCGCCGGTCGCTTGCCGCCGCCAGTCCGCTGCATATCGACGGTGTAAACCAGGTGGACTATCGCCTGCCGCCGGAAATCGACGGCAACCGGGAGGAAATCCTGGCGGAACTGAAGGCGCGCCGAAAGGGGTGACGGCTTTCAGCCGGCCCCGTCCTTAACCACGACCGGCAGCCCGGCAACCATCAGCAGCACCCGGTCTGCATCTCTTGCGATATCCTGGTGCAACCGTCCGGCGATGTCGCGAAACCGGCGGGCGAGAGCGTTTTCCGGCACGATTCCGAAGCCGACCTCGTTCGAGATCAGGATCACCCGTCCTTCCGCCTCCGCCAGCACCTCACGCAGCGCCGCCGAAGCGGCATCGATATCGCGTTCGGCCAGCATCAGATTGGTCAGCCAGAGGGTCAGGCAATCGATCAGCAGGACCCGGTCCCCGGCGGCCTTCTCCGCGATCGCGCTTGCCAGTTCAAGCGGCGCCTCGGCTTCGAGCCAGCCAAGACCGACCCGGCGCTCCCGGTGGGCGGCGATGCGGTCCCGCATCTCATCGTCGCGGGCCTCGGCGGTGGCGATGTAGACCGGGTTCAGCCCGGAGGTCAGCGCCATACCCTCGCCATGCCGGCTCTTGCCGGAACGGGCGCCGCCGAGAATCAGCGTCATATGAGCCATCGGCGTCCTTTCCCGACCAGAGGGTTAGCGGACCCGTCCCTGGGCCTTGGCGCGCGGATCGCCGATCGCGGTGACCATGCCGTCGCCGCCGGCATGGATCGCCTGAACAACGCCCATGGTGGTGTCGCGCCCCGGAATAGAGCGGTACTCGAGACCCAGCCGATCCGCGATCGGCCTGGCGACGGGCTCCAGTTCCGCGTCGGCGATCATGGATTCCACCTCCGCATGCAGCTTCGGTTCGGCCAGGGCCTCGACGATGGATTTCTCCTGCATTCTCACCCGGTGAAGAACCTGCATCAGTGAAGTCGGGATCCGCGTCGAACCGGAGGCGCCGATCGCCATCTCGACCTTGCCGTCCCGGGCGAGCAAGGTCGGCATCATGCTGCTGACCGGGCGCTTGCCGCCGACGACCTGGTTCGGATTGTCCGGCCAGGGACTGAAAAGCGCCATCTGATTGTTGAGCAAAATCCCGGTGCCCGGCACCACGACGCCCGAGTGATTGTTGTTGGAGTAGGTGATGCAGGCGGCATTGCCCGCCGCGTCCAGGGTGCAAAGGCTTGTGGTCTCCGGTGATTCATCGGCCGCGGCCGGCACGAAGGCGGGATCGCCGAACCCGACCCGCCGGGTTTCGAACATGTGCAGCATCGCCCGGGCCAGCGCTTCGTGGGTCTCGGCCTCGCCCGTCGGCGAGAGTCGGGACAGAGCCTCGAGACCCGCGAAAACCAGGGCGCCGGAGGATGGCGCGGCCATGGTCGCGACCTCAAGGCCTTGAAACATTCCGCGCGCCGGCTCTCGCCAAAGCGGCTTGTAATTGCGCAGATCCTCGCGCGACAGGAACCCGTCATGCGCCCGCATCTCGGCGGTGATCGCTGCCGCGATGTCGCCTTCGTAAAAGGCCCGGGCGCCTTCCTCGGCGATCTGCCGCAGCGTGGCGGCATAGTCCGGGTTTCTGAGCCAATCCCCCTCGGCGGGGGCTTCGGTCGGGGATTTCAGATAGAGCGCCCGGCAGGCGTCGGTGTGATTCAGCATCCCGACCGTCCGGCTCATCCGGAGCGCGCCCTTGTAGGACACGGCAAAGCCGCTCTCGGCCAAGCCGATCGCCGGCGCGAGGAGGTCAGCCATCGCCAGCCTGCCGTAACGCGCGTGCATCTGGGAGAAGCCCGCCAGCGTGCCGGGAGTCGCGACGGCACGGTGCCCGACCTGATTGTGAGCGCCCTTGACCCGGATCAGGTATTCACCCTGTGGACTGTTGGTCGCGAACAGTTCATAGCGAGCCCGGGCGGGCGCGGTGCCGAGGAAATCGATGCTGTCGAACCGCCCCGAAGCGGCATCGTGGATGATCATGAATCCGCCGGCGCCGATACCGCAATCCAGCGGCTCGACCACGCCCATCACATGGGCCGCCGCGATCGCCGCGTCAATGGCATTGCCGCCGGCTTGCATGATCCGCATCGCCGCATCTGCGCCCTCGAAATTGGCGGCGGCAGCCGCGCCAACGGTCATCTCCGCGGTCTCGTGACCGGTCCAGATCTTGTCGAGCACTCAATTTCTCCCAGGCGGCGGCCAACCGAGGCTAATCGCCGTCCGCCATCCGGGCAAGAATGCTTTGCCGAGATGGCTTGAACGTCCGCGCGCGTGCGGCTATCCAGAATTCCCCGCACTCAAACCGAAGGCGACACCGTGGCAGACAAGCTTTCCGTCCTGGTCCTGAGAGACAGCGGCATGAACCGCGATGATCTGGTCCCGAGCAAGGTAACCACCGACTGGGACATTGCGATCCTCAGTGCCCGAACCGAACTCGACGCGGTCCGCGACAAAGCCGTCGGCGTCGATGCGATCGTCGGCGGGCGGATCCCCGGCGGCATCCCCGAGGGCGCAAGGCTGCGGCTCTATCAGGCGCCGTTTACCGGGTATGACTGGATCAAGCCCCAGGACCTGCCGAAGGGCGCGGTTTTCTGCAATACCCACGAGCACGAGACCACCATCGCCGAGCATCTTCTGGCGGCGATGCTGGAGTTCCAGATCGGCCTGATGCGGGAAACCCATCCGCTCATGCAAGCCAAATCCTATAGCGGACGCAACATCAACCGGGGGCCGCACCATCTGGAGCTGCGCGGCACCACGGTCGGGATCATCGGCTATGGCCAGATCGGGCGCGAGGTGGCGCGGCGCTGCAAGGCTTTCGACATGAAGGTCATGGCGGTCTCCCGCACGATCCGTGAAGAGCCGGATCTGGTCGACTGGTACGGAACGGTGGATCAGCTCGATACCCTGCTCGCGGCCAGCGACTTCGTGATCTGCTGCACGCCGGGCGGCGCCGAAACACGCGGGATGATCAATGCCGCATCCTTTGCGCGGATGAAGAGCGACGCGGTGATCGCCAATGTCGGGCGCGGCGAGGTGATCGATGAGGCCGCGCTCTACGATGCGCTGGCCTCCAAGAGGATCCGGGGCGGGATCATCGACGTCTGGTACGTCTATCCTTCCGACGATGACCCGAATCCGTGGCCGTCGAAGTTCCCGTTCCAAAAGCTCGACAATATCATCATGTCACCGCACAACTCCGCCTGGACCGCCGCGATGAGCGATCGGCGCTGGACGTTCGTCGGCGACAATCTCGACCGGCTGGCGCGCGGCGAGCCGCTTCGCAATGTGTGCTTCGAGGGAGAACGCTAGAGCG
>JAYOEU010000049.1:0-25866 GCA_038116915.1 Alphaproteobacteria bacterium | reverse complement strand
GGCGAGGAAGGCCGGGGCCTCCTCGAAGGTGATGCCGCCGGTCGGGCAGAATTTGAGGCCGGGATAGAGCGGGGCGAGTTGCTTGAGGCAGTGGGTGCCGCCGGCGACCTTGGCCGGGAAGAATTTCAGACAGCGCAGGCCCTCGCGCCAGGCGGCCATGGCCTCGGAACTGGTCTGGATGCCGGGCAGGTAGTCGATGCCGAAATCCTCCGCCGTCTCGACCAGATCCATGTTGAGGCCCGGCGAGACCGCGAAGACGGCGCCCGCATCCAGCGCCGGGGCGAAGTCGGCCGGGTCCAGCACCGTGCCGACACCGATGATCGCGTCCGGCAGCACGCTTGCCGCCGCTTCGACCGCGGCCAGCGCCGAGGCGGTGCGCAAGGTGATCTCCAGCACCGGCAGGCCGGCCTCGAACAGGGTCGTGCAGAGCGGAATCGCGTCCTCGGGCCGTTCTATGGTCAGGACCGGGATGAAACGGCTGGCGGCGAGGACATTTTCAATGGCCATGGAACTCTCTTCTGCTTGGCGATAAAACGGGGGTGAGCTTACCACGAACCGATCCGTGGCCACGCCAAAGATGCCTTTCAATCCTCTTGATCTGATCAAATACGTTCCGCCTTCGGCGCGGCGCATTCTTGAGATCTCGAACAAGGATTCCGGGCTTGCCGCCATATTCCGCGAGCGCGCGCCGCTTTCCACCGTCATCCGCGCCGAGCCGGACGATATTCTCGAGGACAAGAGCTTTGACTGCCTGGTGTTGTTCGACGACGGCATTGCCAGCGAGGAGCTTGCGGCGCTGCTGGCGGGTTTGTCTCCCCGCGGCCAGATCCTGGCAGCACCCGACGCGACAGGGCCGGATCTTGAGCAAGCTCTCGCGGAGGCCGGCTGTCATATCTTCGATCGCGAACCGTTTCTGCGCGCCTGGAATGCCCCCGAGGCGCCGCCGTCAATCGCCCTGCACTGCTCGATCACGCCGGAACTGGTGGCAGACGCGGATATCCGGATCCATCGGCCGAACTCATTCCTGCGATGCATTCCCGGCTTCAGGCCGTTCTCCCAGGTTGAAAGTTTTTCAGCATCGCTCTCGGCCGGCGCGGAGACCCGGATTCTGCTGATGCACCGGGCGATCCCCAGGCGCGAGCGGGACATTCCGTTCCTCAAAGCAGCGCTCGCGGCGGGATATCTGATAATTCTGGATCTGGATGACGATCCCCATCACTTTGCCGGACATTACGCCGACGACGCCTTCGCGCTTCGATGCCTGCACGCCGCCCAGGTCTCAACGCCGACCGTTGCCGAACGGTTGCGTGAACATGTGGACGAGATCGCGGTATTCGCGAATCATCTGCCGGCCCTGCCTCATGCCGTAACGCGGCCGAAGACTCCGGTGCGGATCTTTATCGGCGGCTACAATCGGGGCAATGACTGGCCCGCGGTCGCCGAGGCGGCGAACCGGACGCTGCTCCATAGCGATGCCCTTATCGAGGTCGAGGTGGTGCACGAGCGCTCGATCTTTGATGCGCTCGCGGTTTCGAGCAAGCGGTTCACGCCGAGGCTGCCTTACCAGGAGTATCTGAAATTACTGGCGAGCTGCCATATCGCGCTGTTGCCGCTGAACGACACCGCCTTCAATCGCTGCAAGTCGGATCTGAAATTCACCGAAAGCGCCGCTCACGGGGTTGCGGTGCTGGCGCCGCCTACCGTTTACGGCGCAAGCGTTTCCGACGGCCGTACCGGGGTGCTCTACCGTTCGCCCCGCGAATTCATGGTCGGTCTGCACAGGCTGATCCGGGAAGCCGGTCTGCGCGACAAGCTGGCACGCGCCGGCCGGTCCCATGTGGCCAATTCCCGCATGCTGGCGGACCACTACGAGGCCCGTCATGCCTGGTATCTGGATCTGCTCTCGCGAGCGGAAAGTCTGAGGGCGGCCCACCGGTCACGCGCGCCCGAACTGTATGAATAAAGCGTCAACACACCGTTTCCCGAACGGCGTCTTGCGCATTGGCGGTCACCCCACTAAGTGTGATCCGACTTTTCCCGCCCCCGCCCTCTGGAGATATCATGGCCACGCCTAAGATTCTGGTCTTCGCCGGCAGCGCCCGCTCGGCCTCGTTCAACAAGAAACTCGCCCGCATCGCCGCCGGGATGGCGCGCAATGCCGGCGGCGAGGTGACGGAGCTGGACCTCGCCGATCATCGCCTGCAGATGTATGACGGCGATGTCGAGGCCGGCTCCGGCGTGCCCGAGGATGCCCGGGCGCTGCGCAAGATCTTCCTTGCCCATGACGCGCTGATCATCGCTTCGCCCGAGTACAACAGCTCGATCTCGCCGCTGCTGAAGAATACGCTGGACTGGATCTCGCGCCCCGATGGCGACGATGCCATGGTCGCGGCCTATCGCGGCAAGGTGGCCGGAATCATGTCAGCGGCGCCCGGCGCGCTTGGCGGTCTACGCGGACTGGTGCACCTGCGCTCAATCCTCGGTAATATCGGGGTGACCATGGTGCCCCAGCAGGTCGCTATCAGCGGCGCCGCGGCCGCCTTCAACGAGGATGGCTCGCTCGTCAACGAGGCTCATACCGGACAGGTCAAGGCCGTCGTTGACGCGGTGGTCCGTACCGCCGGCGCGCTGAAGGGCTGACGGAGACCTAAAACCCGGAGGGAGCCATGCCGCATTCCGTGGTGTTCGAACCGGCCATCGCCGAGGAGTTCCTGCGCTATGCGGGGATGGTGGCGCGGCGTGGATATATCCACAACACGCTCGGCAATATGGCGGTCCGGGCCGCCCACCCGGATTTCGAGCATGGCGTCGCCTATACCAAGCATGCCGAGATCTCGCTGGAGGAGATGGGCCGCGAAAACCTGGTGATCACCGATATCCCGACCAGCCGGCTGCTGTACGGAGAGCGGATCACCAGCGTCGGCCACAATCTCAATCGCGAGATCCTGCGTCTTCGCCCGGACATCAACGCCGTCATTCATGTTCATGACGATGCCACGATCGCGTTCTTCGCCAGCGGCGGCTTCAGCGAGGTCGGGGTCCTGTCGCTGGACATGCCCTTCATCCTCGGCAAGTGGCCCTACTATGTCGATGCGCACATGGATGTGGAGGCTGATGTCGGATCGGTGGCCGGCTTCATTCAGGACACCAACACCGTGGTGTTGCTGGGCCACGGGGTGACCTCGCTCGGCCGCACCCTGTCCGAGGCCTATCACCGGCTGAATTCCTTCACTTCCGAGATCCGCCGCAATGTCCAGGCAGAACAGCTTGCCGCCATCAAGGGCACGCGCCCGCTCTACCGCTCCCGCGAGGAGGTCGAGGAGATGCACCGCCTGGCCGAGCGGATCATCTATCCCGATCGCGCGGAAGGCGTGATGGCGGCGGACTAGCGCCGCTTCCAGAAGGTGTTGAGATAGGCCTGCTCGCCTTAGCGCAGCACGGTGACCCCGTTCGAGAGCACCGCTTCCTCGGACGCGAGGCGGGTGAACTCCGGAAACGCCGCCTCGTAGGATTCCATGGTGCTTTGCCGGATCACGCCGCCTTCACCCGGCGTGCCGAGCTGTTTGTCGTGGAAGAATTGCATCAGGAACAGGGCGTCAGCGAAGCGGGAGACGTGGCGGGCATAGTTGGCCACCACTTCGGGCTCCATCTCGCCGAAGCTCGCGGCGTTCCAAAACAGCACCCGTCCCTCGGGCGCCAAGGTCTCGATTGCTTGAGGCGGCAGGCAATGAATTTTGCCTGGCGCGAGCGTGCGGTTCCACGTCTCGCTCCGTGTCTCGCGATAGGGAACCACCGCGCCCGGTAGTGCCGCCGTCAGGTACCGTTCCGCGACATAAAGCTGGGGCGCGAGATCCATCAGCACGATGGTGAGGTTCGGGAACAGCCGCTTCAGCACCTCCGCCTGCCCGCCATAGCCAGAGCCGATCTCGACCACCACGTCAATTGCGGCCATATCCTCAAAGCGCGCGGCGAAACAGGCGAAATTGAAATAATAGAGCGAGGCGAAACTGGAGAACCGGCCGTCGGTCTCGATCCCCTCCGGATTGCCGTGGCGGGCGAAGGACAGGCTTGAATAGGGCGGCAGGCCCGCTTCGGCGGCATTCCGGTCGGCGATCCGGGCGCACATTGCGTGATAGTCGACAATGCTGACGCCGTCCGGCCCGACGCCCATGCCGTGCGCCCAAAAAGTGCCGTGGGTTTTCAGGATGCCGAGATAGGCGTCCCAGACCTGAGGATTGGGAGCCTGCCAGTCCGGGGCCGCGAAGCGGGGAAAGCGGTCCTGGGCGCCGAATGTCGCCAGAATTTCGGATTCGCGCGAGCGGAAGTCCTTGAGGCCCAGGCGCCGCAGCTCCTCGGTCACCGCCCGGCAATAGGGCTCCCAGTAATTGGTCGGCCGGTACAGAGCCGGCGCGGTGTCCATGTCTGCGAGCATGAGGTCAAGCAGAGCCGGATCGTCCTGCAACTGACAATCGGCGTTGTCGCTCTGCACTTTTGCCGCCATGGCGACCGCCCCCAAGAGCCCCGAATCCCGGGCATACTACAGGAGCGGCACGGGAGCCTCCAGCCAACCGGCGCCGGCGGCTCCCGGTTTTGTATGACGATCAATCAGCCGCGAAACAGTAGAAATAGCCGTTTCCGCCGGTACCCTTCAGGTTTTCCTGACTGCAGCCGCGCGAGTTGTGCGCCGCGTTCCAGGAGGTGTTGCCGCCGCCATGCCGGTCATGATGGCCGACGGTGGCGCTGCCCTTGTCGTTGCTCGTCCAGCTGGAGCAGGTTTTGTCGCCCTCTTCCCAGGGGAAGTACGCGGTGCCGTCTTCCTTGGAGCCGGTAAGGATATCGTGTTCATTCGGCTTGTCGCCGCGCCCCTTGATGCCCTTGCCGTTCTCGTCCAAAGCCGTGCGCTTGAAGATGTTCGGGCTGATATGCAGCTGATCGAGGTCGCTGGCGATCAGCTCACCCGCGGCATTATACCAGGGCCCGAGGCCGATCCGGTCGCGCGCCGAAATGCCTCGTTTGCCTTCGACCTGGGTCGAGAGATAGGCGCGCCAGGTCTTGCCGGTGGACCCCGCCGCCGCCGCCAGCTTGGCGCAATGCGCGTCGGCGCCCTCCAGCCCGCCGAGATTGGCCCCGTCGCCCATGCCGACGCTGGTCACGAAAAAGCTCATGGAGTGGTCGCCCGCAAGCGCCGGTCCGGCCCCGACCATGGCCAGAAGGCCGGCGGCAGTGACGGTCCCGGTGATGGCTTTAAGCACGTTCATGGTAGCATCCCCCTCGTGTTTGCGGTCTTGCGGCGGTCGGTCCGCGGCAATCCGTCGGTCCGAGTATTGACCGGCGGCGACCGCTCGACATCAGTTGGTTGCACCGCGGGCATCACGACCGCGTGAACGAACCCGGCACCTGAAAGGCGGCCCCATGCCCGAGTCGACCGACAACGACCGCATCGCGAACCTTGAGGCCCGGATCCGGGCCCTGGAGGAGGCGCTGGCGAACCTGTCGGCGGAGCGGGATGCACCGGTCGAGGTTGATCCGGTGTTTTACAGGCTGCTTGAGGAGCGGTACCGCGGCAGTGAAAGCGAGGTGCGCGAGCGGGTCAAACCGTATGTGGCGGAAATCGCGGCGTATCGCGACTCCCTTGGCGAAGCGGACCGGCGGGTGTTCCAGGTGGCCGATCTCGGTTGCGGACGTGGTGAATTGCTGGCGGCGCTTCGGGAGGCCGAAGTGACGGCAACCGGCGTCGAGGCAAATCCGGAGCAGGCCCGCGAGGCCGCCGGCAGCGGTCAGACGGTCGCGGTAACCGACATTTTCGACTTTCTTACCGACCGGGCGGACGCATCACTCGATGCCGTCGTCGCCCTGCATCTGATCGAACATCTGAGCTTTCGGCGCCAGATCACACTGCTTGCCGAAGCGGCGCGGGTTCTGAAGCCCGGCGGCAGGCTGATCCTGGAAACCCCGAATCCCGAAAATCTCAGGGTCGGCGCCTGGAAGTTCCATATCGATCCGACGCATCTGAAACCGCTTGCGCCGGAGTTGCTGATGCTCATGGTCGAGCATGCCGGCTTCAGGGAGATCCGCCTGTTGCGCCTGCATCCTGAACCGGAATACGACCGCATCGCCAAACAGGGAAAAATGCCGCACCACGCGACCCTGTTGCTGTACGGTCCCCGAGACTATGCGGTGCTGGCCCGAAAACCGCTCTAGGCGACCTTCCTGCCGGAGGTGTCGAGTTTCAGAAAATATTCGATGGCATAGGTCCGGATCGCCGACGCCATGCTGACGTCCTTGGAGCGGGCGACGATCTTCTCGCATAGCTCGTCGACGCTGACACCTTCGACCCGGCAGATATCCACCAGGGAGTCCCAAATACCGGCCTCAAGGGCGAAGGAGGTTCGCCGGTTGGCGATCTCAAGGTTCCTGCGGATCTGCTGGGTGGGCACATGCGCCATGATCACATTCCTTTCCTGGTCAACGCCCGATCGCGGAAATGGCCGATCAGATAGGTGCGGACCATTGATGTCATGGTCGCGCGATGATCCCGGCCTTCTTCGACGACCTCGGTGAATAGCTGACCAATCGTCATACCCCGGTCACGGGCGCAGTCATTCGCGGCGCGCCAGAAAGGCTCTTCAAGCCTGAAACTGGTTCTGTGCCCTGAAATTTCCACATTCCGTACGGATTTCAACATGCGATGACCTTTCGGTTTTTTCGAGAACCTAAGGGAATCCGCGTGGAGCACAATTTGAGAGGAATACTTACGTACAACTACGTAGAGTGTCTTTTGGATGGAAATTTCACCGTCGTTCAGACGATCCCGGCCTCGGCGTAGGGCTCATTTTTCAGAATTCGCCCGGTGCCGAAGCGCGTAAGGTCCATGGTTTCGAACCGTCCCTTAAGCATCAGTTCGGCCAAGGCGAGCCCGGTCGCCGGGGCGTGCATGATCCCGTGCCCGGAAAAGCCGGTGGCGATGTAGAGGTTACGGGGCTCGCCCTCCCATTGCCCGATGATGGCGCTTTTATCCAAAGTGTTCCGGGCATAGTGGCCGCGCCAGGCCCGTTCCAGCCTCAGGGTCTCCATGGCCGGCACACGATGCGCCAGCGCCGGCCATACGACATCTTCGAAGCGATGCGGATCAAGCTCCCAATTCCAGCCCGCTGGCACGCTCCAATCCGGCACGCCGCCGGTATAGCCGGTTCCTTCGGGCCGGAACGCAAGGTCGGTTTCGGTCTTGATGAAGGGAAGCGGTTCCAGTTCCGCCTCGCAACGAAAGAAATAGCTTTCCCGGCTCATCGGCTCGACCGGCAGATTGATGCCGAACAGATGCCCGACCTCGCCGGACCAGGCACCGGCGGCGAGGACGAAATGCTCCGCTTGCAGTTTCTCGCCGGAGGAGGTGATGAGCGCGGAAACCTTTCGGTCGGCGATCTCCGCAAGCGCGGCCTCGTCTTTGAGATACGTCACCCCCAGGCTTCTCGCCTTGCGGCGGAAGCCCTGGAGCGCTGCGTGGGCGTCGATCCAGGCATCGTTCGGCGAATGGACGGCGAGGGCCACATCGTCCGTGCGGACCGACGGAAACAGCCGCGCCAATGCCGGCCCGTCCAGCAGGTCCGCGGAAACGCCGAGTTTTTCCTGATTGCGGAAATTCGCCTCCATGGTGGCCGCGTCGCCGCCGTCCGAAACGAAGAGGTAACCCTGGCGGCGGAAGGAGATCGGCGCGGGCTCCCCATCTACCGCCATGGATTTCTCGAAGGTTTCGTAAAACGGCAGACCATGGCGCGTCATCGCCACGTTCTCGGGCAGGCTGAAGAGCTGGCGGATGCCGCCGGAACCGCGCGGCGTCGCCGCAAGCTCATAGGCCGGGTCGCGCTCGACCACCGCGACGTCGGATGCGCCGGCGCGCGCCAAGTGATAGGCGACGGACGAGCCGATGATGCCGCCGCCGATGATGACGATGTCGTGTCGCATGCCGGCCCGCTCAGGTTTCGGCGCCGCCGTTGCAGTTGATCATCTGGCCGTTCACGAAGGCGCCGCCATCCGAGCAGAGAAACCCGGTCAGCGCCGCGATCTCCTCCGGCATGCCGAGCCTGCCGATCGGCACCCGCTGCATGGTCTCAAGCAGATGCGCGCGCTGCGCCGCCGAACCCGCCGTGTCGATCGGACCGGGAGAGATTGCATTGGTCGTCACGCCGTTGGCGCCGAATTCCTTGCCGAGCGCCTTGGTCAGGCCCCACAGCCCGTGCTTTGCCGCCGATACGGGCGCCCGGCCCTTGTAGCCGTGGATTGCGTTCATGCCGGTGATGTTGACGATCCGCCCCCAGCCCTTTTCGACCATGCCGCCGGCGAACGCCCGCGCGGTGTAGAAGGCCGAGTTCAGATCCACGTCCAGCACCCGGTGCCAATCCTTGTCCGTCATTTCAAGGAACGGCTTGGAAGGACGGATGGCGGCGTTGTTCACCAGGATGTCGATGGTCCCGAACTTGTCCAAGGCGAGCTTGGCCATGCCGGAGACCGTGCTGGAATCGCCCACATCGCCGATCAGCACCATGGCCTCGACACCGGCGGCGCGAACCTCCTTCGCCGTCGCCTCGCACGCGGCCTGGTCGGACGCGCCGTTGAGCACGATATTGGCGCCTGATCCGGCCAGATTCAGGGCGATGCAGCGGCCGATATTCTTGCCCGCACCGGTGATGAAGGCGGTCTTTCCCGACAAACTCATGAACTGGCTCCCCTTGCACATTCACTTTTGCCGATCATGCACCGGATCGGCGCCGGTTTGTTGAAATATCGATATCGAAGGCTGGATTGTTTCACGGCGGCGTATGGCCTAGGTTTGTCGTGTCCTTCAGCCATACGGTTCCGACGATGTTGCCTTCCACCGAGACCTGCAGACGCTGGCGCGAGCTCAAGTTCGTGCGCCAACCCCACCGTATGGTGATCGGCCTGCTGCTCGCCACGATGGCGGCGATCTATGCCATGTTCACCGGCCAAGCCGATGCCGCGCGGCTGTTCGGCGGGATCGGCCTGTTTTTCCTGCTGCTCTATGCGGTTGCCAATTATATCGTCTGGAAGGCGGACCTGCCTGATTGACGCCGGGGCGCCTTACAACCCCATGACCTCGACCCGCGCGTCCGCCGGAATGTCCGGCTCGAAGCCCCATACCTGACCATAGAAGGAAAGCTCGCCATCCAGGGCCTGGCGAATGTTTTGCGCCTGGCGAAATCCGTGTCCCTCGCCCTCGAAGGGGATGTAGGCGACGGGGACGTTCTTCCCGCGCAATGCCGCGACCATCGCCTCGGCCTGATTGGGCGGCACGACCTTGTCGTCCAGACCTTGAAAAAAGATCACCGGCGCCGACAACCCGCCGGTGTGATGGATCGGTGAGCGCTCGATGTAGAGATCGCGGCGCTCCGGGTAGGGACCGATCAATTGATCAAGGTACCGGCTTTCAAATTTGTGCGTGTCTTGCGCCAGGGCCTCGAGGTCGCCGATGCCATAGAGCGAACAGCCCGCGGTGAAGGTATCGTGGAACGCCAGGGCCGCCAGCACCGTATAGCCGCCCGCGCTGCCGCCGCGGATCGCAAGGCGCGAGGGATCGGCAAGGCCGCGCGCCACCATCGCTTCGGCGCCCTTGACCACATCCTCGACATCGGCGACGCCCCATTGTCCGTAAAGCGCCTCGCGGTACTTCCGGCCCCAGCCGATGGAGCCCCGATAATTCACGTCGAGGACCGCGAAGCCCCGACTGGTCCAATACTGGATGGCGAGGCTGAAGGCCGAGGATGCGGCCCCGGTCGGCCCACCATGGCCCCGAACCACCAGCGGCGGCGGACCGCTTGGTGGTGTGACATCGTCATTCCTCGGCGGATAATAGATGGCGTGGGCAAGCGCCGCGCCGTCCGGCCCGGTCGGAAAGTCGATCGGCTGGGGCGTCGAGAGATAGCGCGCGTCCGGAACCTCGCCAACCGACCGACGCGCGGTCTCCCATTTGCCCGTCGCGAGATCCACGATGATGATCTGCCACGGCTCCGTCGCGGAAGCGGCATTGACCGCAAGGCGGCCGGCGGAGACCGAGGGCGCGCCGAATTCGGTGAACGGCAGGTCGAGCGCGTGGAAGGCGCCGTCACGGATCTCGCCCAATCGGCTCAGACCGTTTTCGATCCGGCAGCTCAGGATCCGGCCGCCCTCGTCGATGGCATATGTGGCGCTCGATATCGACCAGGCGGGCAAACCGTACTCGGCCTCGTCCGGGCATAGCGGCTCGATGCCTCCCGGACGCGCGGCATAAAGGTTCCACCAGCCGTGGCCGCGGTCGGAGACGAAATGCAGAACCCCGTCGGGAGCGAATTCCGGCTGGAAAACCGCCTCATCGCCGCCTCCCGCCACCGCTTCAGGCTCGCCAAGCGCGCCGTCGGGGAGGATCTCGGCCCGCCAGAGCGTGGTCGCGTCCCAGGGCATGGCCGGCAGATCCCAGGTCAGCCAGACCAGCACCCCGCCGTCGGGCGACAGCCGGGGCGCCGCGTAGAAGTCATGTCCCGACGCCAGAACCCGAACCGGACCGCCGCCAAGCGGCACGGCGACGAGGTCGTTTACGGGAGGTCCGTCGCCGGCATGGGTTTCGCGGACCGCGACAAGCCGGTCTCGCCCCGCATCAAGGACCATCGACGCGAAGCGCCAGGGTCCGGGCTCGGATACCGCGACCGGAGTCTCGCCCGGGGCCAGCCGATGGATCGCCTGGTCCTGGAAATTGACGAAATAGGCGACGCCGCCGGCGACCGTTACCGCCCCGCCGCCATATTCATGCACCCGGGAACGGGCATTGAACGGGGCGGGAAGCAGGTCCTCGACGGTCCCGTCGGCGCGCCGGCGGACGATGACGACCCGACCGGCCTCGGCGGCACGGGCTTCGGTCCACCACAGCGTGCCGCCGTCGAGGCAAGCCCCGCCGAGGCCGAGCGAGCCGCCGGCGACACTGTCCGAGGTTATGGGTGACGGCCAGGCGCCATAAGGTGTCGTCGTGGCCGTCATCGGCGTCTCAACCCTCGGCGACCTTGTGGCCGGCCATCCGTTCCAGCGCGGTAACCATGCCGGAATGGTCGAGCACCTGATCGCCGTGCGCGGCGCAGGAATTGAACAGTTCCTGGGCCGTCGCGGTGTTCGGCAGGCTGACGCCCAGCGACTTGGCGCCCTGCAGGGCAAGGTTCAGGTCCTTCTGGTGCAGTTCGATCCGGAAACCGGGCGCGAAGGTGCGCTTGATCATCCGCTCGCCATGCACCTCGAGGATGCGCGACTGCGCGAGGCCGCCCATCAGCGCCTGACGCACCTTGGCCGGATCGGCGCCCGCCTTGGACGCGAAGACCAGGGCCTCGCCCACTGCCTCGATGGTCAGCGCGACGACGATCTGGTTGGCGACCTTGGTGGTCTGGCCGACGCCGTTTTCGCCGACCAGGGTGATGTTCTTGCCCATGAGCTCGAAGACCGGCTTGGCGCGGTCGAAATCGGCCTGGCTGCCGCCGATCATGATGGTCAGCGACGCCGCCTTGGCCCCGACCTCGCCGCCCGACACCGGGGCATCGAGATAGCCGCAGCCCGCGGCCTTGATCTTGTCGGCGAAGATTTTGGTTTCGATCGGCGAGATCGAGCTCATGTCGATGACGAGCTTGCCGGCGGAAAGCCCCTCGGCCACGCCGCCCGCGCCGAAAAGCACTGCCTCGACCTGGGGCGTGTCGGGAACCATGACGATGATCATCTCCGCCGCCTCGGCCACCGCCTTGGGGCTGCCGACCACCGTAAGACCGGCATCCACCAGTTCCTTAGCGGCGGGGGTCTTGTGGATCGAACTGATCACCTGGTGACCGCCCGCCAGCAGATGTCCCGCCATCGGCGCGCCCATGATGCCCAAGCCTATGAAACCGATCTTCATGTCCCTGTCCTCCCCGGGTAAATGTGGTTGTCCCGGTTATCGCGTGGAATGGCCGCATCGAGCAAGGGCCGCGCGTCGGTACCCCTTGGCCTCGCAGCTTCAATCCGTCATAACCGGCGCATCGTTTGGTTTGGAGAGAGTGATGTCCGTCCTGCTGACCGGGGTTGCCGGCTTCATCGGCATGCATACCGCGCGGCGCCTGCTCGACCGGGGCGAGCGGGTGGTCGGGATCGACGTGATGAACGCCTATTACGACCCGGCGCTGAAGGAGGCGCGGCTGGAGACGCTCCGGGGCGCCAACGGCTTCACCTTCGAGAAGCTCGATTTCTCCGATCGCCACGCGGTGCTGGATCTTATCGCCCGCAATCCGGAAATCGACCGGATCGTCCATCTCGGCGCCCAGGCGGGTGTGCGCTATTCGATCGAGGAACCGTTCGACTATCTGACCTCGAATCTCACCGGCCAGCTGGTGCTGATGGAGGCCTGCCGGGTGATGATGGCGCGGCCCGGCGGCTGCCGGAGCTTCGTTTATGCCAGTTCCTCCTCGGTCTACGGCGCCAACCGCGAGATGCCCTTCGCGCTGGAGCAGCGCACCGATCATCCCATGTCCTTCTACGGCGCCACCAAGAAGGCGGGCGAGGTGATGGCCCAGAGCTATGCGCATCTCTACCGCATCCCCTCGACCGGGTTGCGCTTCTTCACCGTCTACGGTCCCTGGGGCCGGCCCGACATGTCGCCCTACATTTTCACCGACCGGATCATGAAGGGCGAGACCATCCAGGTCTTCAACAACGGCGCGATGAGCCGGGATTTCACCTATGTCGACGACATCGTCAGCGGCGTCGTCGCGGCGCTGGACACCCCGCCGGCCGACGGCGAGGCCGGCGCCCCGCACCGGCTCTACAATCTCGGCAACAACCGTCCGGTGCCGTTGATGGATTATATCGGTGTGATCGAAAAGGCCTGCGGCAAGAAGGCCGTCATCGAGTACCGCCCGATCCAGCCCGGCGATGTCCTGGAAACCTATGCCGACATCACCGCCAGCACCCGCGACCTCGGCTTCGTCCCCGCCACCCCCATCGAGGACGGCATCCCCCGCTTCGTCGACTGGTACCGCCGCTATCACGGGGTGTGAGGGGGCGGCATCACCCACCACCACCCTCCAACCGTCGCCCTGGCGCAAGGCAGGGCCGAGCCTCGGCCTGACCCAATCCTCGAATTCATCACCGGCGGGCGGTGATTTATTCCGTCACGCGGCACCGCCTCCGCTGGGCCCTGCCGTTCGCCAGGGCGACGGTTGACGGGTTTTCGGTTGCGCCGCTTTCTGGGGCAGGGCGATGAATGATGTGGGGCGCCCGGCATTGACCAAATGTCCGAGGACTGGAGACGCCCTCGTAGTCCGCCGCCCGCACCAGCCGTAAACCGTCGCCCTGGCGTAAGGCAGGGCCGAGCACTGGAGCCGGCAGTCTGACCCTGTCCTCGAATTCATCACCGGCGGGCGGCGTTTTACTCCGTCACGCGGGACCATCGTCGCTGGGCCCTGCCGTTCGCCAGGGCGCCGGTTGACGGGTTTTCGGCTGCGCCGGTTTTTAGGGTAGGACGACGAATGATGTGGGGCGGGCCGGTATCGGCGAAATGTCCGAGGATTGGAGACGCCCTTGAAGTCCGCCGCCCGCACCAGCCCTAAACCGTCGCCCTGGCGCAAGGCAGGGCCGGGCCTCGGCGCCGGCCGCCTGAACTGGCCGATGAATGTATCATGGGGCAACGAAGTTTATTCCGTCACGCGGCACCGCCTCCGCTGGGCCCTGCCGTTCGCCAGGGCGACGGTTGACGGGTTTTCGGTTGCGCCGCTTTTTGGGGCAGGGCGACGGTTGACGGTTTGCGTGCCGGCCTCGCCGTGCGGCGCCCAATCATCGGCCCGCTGGGCTTTTCACGAAGGGGCCGGCGGTTTACCTTATGGCCCAAGTCCACGGAGCGGAAACAGGTCATGCATATCACTCCCCTATCGGGCGCGCTGGGCGCGGAAATCGCCGGGGTTGATCTGGCGGGCGAGTTGTCCAACAGCGACGCGGCGGCGGTGCACGAGGCGTTTCTGGCCTATCGGGTGCTGTTCTTCCGGGATCAGAAGCTCTCCCCCGCCGAGTTCGTGCGGTTCGCGCATCTGTTCGGGGAGCCGGACATCTATCCCTTCATCAAGGGGCTGCCCGAGGCGCCGGAGGTGATCGACATCATCAAGACCGAGGCCGACACCAAGAATTTCGGCGGCTCCTGGCATTCCGACACCAGTTATATGGAATGCCCGGCGCTGGCGACCACGCTCTATGCGCTGGAAGTTCCGGTTGCCGGCGGCGATACGCTCTATGCCAATACCGCCATGGCCTATGACGCGCTGTCGGACGGTATGAAGGAGTTGCTGGCGGGGCTTGTCGGCGTGAATTCCTCGGAGAAGGGGTACCAGGGCGGGCGCGCCGCCGGGATGTCGCGGCTGGACGCGATGAAGGGCACCTTCCAGGCCGAGGCCCGGACCTATGAGAGCGAGCATCCGGTGATCCGGACCCATCCAGAAACCGGACACAAGTCCATCTATGTCAACCGCTCCCACACCGTGCGCTTCAAGGACATGACGGTCGAGGAGAGCGCGCCGCTCATCAGCTACCTCTGCGAGCATATGATCCGGCCCGAGTTCACCTGTCGGTTCCAGTGGAAGCCCGGCTCGCTTGCGGTCTGGGACAACCGGACCACCCTGCATCACGCGGTCAACGACTATGCCGGCAAGCGCCGGCACATGCGCCGGATCACCATCAAGGGCGACAGGCCGTGCTGACAGGCCGGCCGGCCCCCGCTCCAGCGTCCGATCTGCCTGACTCCTGCCTCGCCGCCATCACCATCGCGGCGGCTGGGATGGCATTGCTTGGCCTGGTGATCATGCCCTCCCTGCCGGGGGATCTGGGACGGCCCGGCGGACCGGTGCTGCAAACCGCCGCGATCCTCGGCTCGGGGCTGTTGGTCGCGTCATTTCTCGCGGTGCTGCGAAAGAAGGCGGGGCATTCCGGCAAGGCGGGGTTTCGCGCCCATGTTTGGCTCGCGAGCGCCGGAACCGCCCTTGTGGCGGTGCATTCCACCGGCTCCCTGTTCAAGATCCCGAGTCTGCTGCTCCTCGCGCTGGCCGGGCTCATTGCGCTCGGCATCTGGTCGCGCCTGCTCGGATCGCGGCGGATGGCCCGGGTTTTCGGAACCAAGATGGCCGGGTTCTCCGCGCCCGATGAGGCGACGCGGGCGCGCCTCAAGGCCTTGATCACCGAGAAGCAGGCCTTGCTGAAGGGCATCGATCCCGCCGCCGCCGAGGCGACCTTCTCGCTCCAGCCGCGCCATTGGCTGGCCGCGCCGGCGCGCGCCTGGGCCTATCACCAGGCGGTGCTGGAGGAGCAGCGGCTGATCGGTACCCGGACGACGGTCTCGCTGGCGCTGGCTTATTGGCGGATCGTCCACCGGCTGCTCGCCTGGGGTTTCCTGATCGGCCTCGCGGTTCATATCGTCACCGTCACCTTCTTCGCCGGCTATGTCGCTGAAGGGCGGGAGATCTATTGGTGGCACCTAGCGGAGTGGGGCGGATGAGCCGTCTGGCGCTGATGATCGATCTGGAGCGCTGCACCGGCTGCAAGAGCTGCGAGGCGGCCTGCAAGACCGAGCATGGCCTCGGGCCGGGAGAGCGCCGCAACCGGGTGGTCTGGCTCGGCGGCGAGGCGGCGGAGACCGGGGAGGGTCGTCCGCCGCTCGATTTCCTGACGCTTGCCTGCCAGCACTGTGAGCGGCCCGCCTGCCTGCGCGCCTGTCCGGTCGAACCCAAGGCGATCACCAAGGACCCCGAGACCGGCATCGTGCGCGTCGACGAGGACCGCTGCGTCGGCTGCGGGGAATGCGTGACCGCCTGTCCCTACGGCGCCATGGGCTATGACGCTGATGGACATCACGCGGTGAAATGCGATCTCTGCGTCGACCGCCGCGCCGAGGGCGAACCCACCACCGCCTGCGCCTCGGTCTGCCCGACCCGGGCGATCAGCTTCGGCGCGCGCGACGAACTGGACGCGAAGGCGAATGCGGCGGGACGGCGGCGGATCGACAACGATCCGTTCCTGCTGGGTCCGGCGACAATCTATCTGGATCGTGAAAGCCCCGCCGCGCCCGGCCTCGACGCGAGCCGGCGCCGTATTCCCTCGGTCATCGATACGGGACACGCGATGCCCGCCGATGCCGCCGCTTATCCCTATGGCGCGGCGCGGACCGAGCGGGCCGCCGACCGGGTGGAGCCGGGGGGATGCAACCTCTGCTTCAACAGCTGCACCGCCAAGTTCCATTTTCATGGGGACCGGCTGGTCAAGATCACCGGCAATGACGAGGACCCGGCGCTCGAAGGCCGGGTGTGCCCGAAATCGCAGCTCTCCCTGCAGCTCTATTCCAGCAAGGAGCGGCTGACCCAGCCCCTGAAGCGGGTCGGGGAACGGGGCGAGAATGCGTTTGAGCCGATCTCCTGGGAGCAGGCGCTGGACGAGATCGCCGCGAAACTGCGCGCGATCCGGGACGCGCATGGCTCTGAGGCGCTGGGCCTGTTCTCCGGCACCCGCACCGGCACGCTTACCAACCGGGGCTATATCCGGATGTTCGCCAAGCTCTGGGGAACGCCGAATTTCGTGACCACCGAGCCCTATTGCTCGTCCGGCAAGAACCTCGCCTATTCCATGACCCAGGGCTACAGCGGGCCGGGCAACACCTATACCGAGGGCGATATGGGCTCGGCCGCCCTGCATGTCTATTGGGGCGACAACCAGGCCGAGACCCGCCCGGTCCATTTCGGCATGATCAACGACTGGCGCCTGAAAAAGGGCGCCCGGATGATCGCCATCGATCCGCGTCAGACGGTGACCGCGTCCAAGGCCGACTGGCATCTCGCGGTCCGTCCCGGCGGTGACATGGCGCTGGCGCTGGCCGTCGCCCATCACATCTTCTCGCATGATCTGCACGACAAGGACTTCTGCGGGAACTGGGTGCTCGGCTGGGAGGCGTGGCGGGACTTCATCCTGGAGAAGGGCTACACGCCCGACTGGGCGGCGCCGATCGCGGATATCGAAGCCGGCGACATCCGCCGCCTCGCCGAGGAGATCGCCGGCGCCGACGGCTGCATCATTTACGGCAGCCGGGGGATCAACCAGCACACCAACTCAACCCAGTCGAACCGGGTGCTGATGTTCCTGGCGGCGATCACCGGCAACTGGGGCAGGCCCGGCGGCGCCTATTTCAACATGTCCGCCTCGCTGCCGATCGACCTCGAAATTCCGGCGGAACGGGTGGCGAAGGTCACCCGCCGCAAGTTGCGCACCAGTCCGGTCGGCTGGACCGAGGCGATGCTCCAGGACAAGCCCTATCCGCTGCGCGCGATGATCGTGAACAACAACCCGATGGCGCTCTGGCCGGACCAGAGCCGTACAAGGGAGGCCCTGGCGGCGCTGGATCTGCTGGTGCATGTGGACATCTTCCCGAACGAGACCAGCGCCTGGGCCGACTATATTCTGCCCGCCGCCACGGGGATCGAGAAAGGCGAGGTCGGCCGCGCCTGCGAGGACCGGCGCATCGTCTGGATCGACCGGATGATCGAGCCGCCCGGCGAGGCCAGGCCCGACGGCTGGATCTGGATCGAGCTCGGCAAGCGCTTCGGCTTCGAGGACGTGCTGAAGGAGGAATGGAAGGACACCGCCAGGTTCTGGGACGAGGCGCTGATCGGCAATGTCCAGCTTCGCGGAGTGACGCAAAAGCGGCTGCACTCCAACCCCTATCGCTGGGTGCGCTTCCCGGTCGCGAGCGAGGAGGCGCCGGAAATTCAGACCCTCTATCTCGAGGGCACCACCGCTCCCGGCGCGCCGGAGGGCCGCCGGTTTCCCACCGCCAGCGGCAAGCTCGAGTTCTGGACCGAGGCCCTGGAGGCCAAGTTCGCCACCTACGGTCTCTCGGCCCTGCCGGAATTCTATGGCGAGGCGGAGGGGCTGATCGACCTGCCGTATATCGAATTGCTGGACGATGACGATGACGAAGGCATCGTCGGCGGATTCGCGTCCGGCGGCCTGGCGCCGAGAGGCAGGATCGTGCAGCCGGACGAGGCTTCGCCCGCCGCCGCCTTGCGGGCCCGGGGCTACACGCTGGAGCTGCTGACCGGCCGGCCCGCCGCGCCGCATTTCCATAGCTGGACCCATTATTCCTGGCAGGCCCAGGAGATGTGGCCGGATCTCTATGTTCAGATCCATCCCGAGACCGCCGGCGAACTCGGCATCGCCGACGGCGACCGCGCGCGGGTGGAGACCAGCCATGGCGCGGTCGAGGCGATCGCCTGGATCTATCCCGGCATCCGGCGGCGCGCGGTGTTTCTGCCCATCGGCTGGGGCGAGCGGCAGCCCTTCAACCCGTGGCGCCCGGTGAATTTCCTAACCGACAAAAGCCAGCGCGACCCGGTCTCCGAACAGACCAACCTTAAGGCGCTGCTGTGCCGGGTGGGACGGGTTTGAGGAGATCCGTTTATTCACCTTCCGCCAGGGCGACGGTTTGGGACTGGCCGTGGGCGGGTGACGGTTGACAGGACCCGTCGAGACGCGACCCAAGGGCCGCTCCTCAGGGTGAGTCAATCAATCCAAGTACGCTCCCCTGAGGAGATGCGCAGCATCGTCTCGAAGGGTTCTGTTGCCGGTTGAGGCAAGGTTCGTTGGATCGCGCCCCTCTCCCTCCCATCAAATTCCCTCATGGCTGGATGAAATCACTTCGTTTGACGGTCGAGCCGCGCGGAACGACAGTCCGGCGCGAGACAACACGCGAATGAAGGGAGCCGGAAATGGCGATCGCCGTTGCACCGCTTACGATGAAGCCGCCGCGTCTGAAGGGGCTGAGCGTCACGCTTATGGAGAGCCACTACGAGAACAATTACGGCGGGGCCGTGCGCCGCTTGAACGCCATCGACGCGCGGCTGAAGGCCTTGGATGTCGCCGCCACGCCGGGGTTTGAGATCAACGGACTGAAGCGCGAACAGCTTGTCGCGGCCGACTCGGTGATCCTGCACGAGATCTATTTCGACAGCCTTGGCGGCCAGGGCGGTGATCCGGAGGATCCCGCGCTTGCCGCGGCGCTGAAGCGCGATTTCGGCTCGATCGAGCGCTGGCGGGCGGAGTTCACCGCCATGGGCAAGGCGCTGGGCGGCGGATCGGGTTGGGTGCTGTTGTGCTGGTCCGACCGGCTGGATTGCCTGGTGAACCAATGGGCCGCCGACCACGCCCATGGCCTTGCCGGCGCAACGCCGATCCTGGCGCTCGACATGTACGAGCACGCCTATCACATGGATTTCGGCGCCAATGCCGGGGCCTATGTCGATACCTTCATGAAGAACATCGACTGGAACCACGTGGCGGCGCGCTTTGCCCTTGCGACAGCCGGCGCGGAACCCGCGGGGAGGCCCGATCGGCCGGCGCTGACCGTCGCGCAATTGAAGGCTGCGCTCGCCGATCCCGAAAAGGCGCCGGTTGTGCTTGATGTCCGGCTGGCCGAGGACCGGTTGCGGGATGTGCTGCCGGGCACGCCCTGGCGGGACATGAAACAGGTCGATGCTTGGGCCGGCGAGTTGCCCAGGGACCGCGACGTCGTCGTCTATTGCATGTACGGCTTCTGGGTCAGCGAGGATACCGCCGCGGCCCTGCGCGCCAAGGGGATCAAGGCGAGCGTGCTGGACGGCGGCATCTCCGCCTGGCGGGCCATGGGACTGCCGACGGATCCTCTTTAAGCCGCCCTGCTACTCCGCCGCGGCCTTGGTCGCCTCGGCGTGGCGCGAGAAGGCCGGCATCACCTCCTCGGCGAGCAGGGTCATCGAGCGCCGGCAGAAGGCATGGTCGTCCCATTCATGGGCCATCGCGGTCAGCACGCCGAAATGGCCCGTGATGTCGCGCAGCGCCACCAGCTTGTCGACGACCGTCGAGGGCGAGCCCCAGGCGACCTGATACTCGGCCACTTCCTGCCAGGTGATGGAGTCGGGATCGGCATAGCCTTCCGGCGCGGCGAATTTGATCAGGCCGCGCGCCTTCAGCGAGGCGACGAGGTATCGGAACCAGAAGCTGATCGGCCCATTGTCCTGCATGATGTAGTCGCGGGCTTCCTGGTCGCTCGGCGCGACGACGACGCTGCGCGAAACCCGCCAGATTTCCCGGTCGGGCGCCCTGCCGGCCTTCTCGCAGCCCTCGGAATAGGTCTCCCAGTGCCCGGCGGTATAGCGCGGGTTCAGGAAGGCGGCGCCGGAGATCGGAATCCAGCCGTTCTCGCCCGCGAGCTTCGCGCTGCTGGATTTCGGCGACATGATCGAGATCGCGATCGGCGGGTGCGGCTGCTGATAGGGTTTCGGGAAGTGCCCGACGCCGTATTCCGCCCGGCTCACATCCTTGATCTTGACGTTCCAGTAGGTGCCTTCGCGGTCATAGGGCGGCTCGCCGGCCCAGATCGCCAGAATATGCTCGATGGATTCCTGGACCATGGCGGCGCGGTCGGTGGTGCCGCCAACCCCGAACAGCTCCACGTCGGATGACAGGCTGCCGTTGCCGATACCCATCTGGAAGCGGCCCTTGGAGAGATGGTCGAACAGGGCCGCCTGACCGGCGATCTGTGCCGGGTGATGGTGCGGCAAACAGAACACGCCGGTTCCCATCTTGATGGTCTTGGTCTCGCCCAGCAGGGTCGCGAGAAAGATCAGCGGCGCCGGGATCGGCTCGGACGTCGCCGAGGCGTGCTCGCCCACCCATACCTCCTCGTAGCCGAGCTTGTCGGCCAGCAGGATCGCCTGGCGATCCTCCTCGAGGATCTCAGTCATGTTGCGCACCGGATCGTGAACCGGCTGCATGAACATCCCAAGTCGCATCATCGTCTCCCGATCTGGCGCAGCGGTGCCGGCCTTGTGGAATTTCCATTGGCGGTAATGGTAACACGGCGCTTGCGGACCGTCAGGATGGTGAAGCGTCGCGGCGGCAATTATCGCGTGGGCGGTGGGGTACCGGTAGTTTGACCGGGGGAGAGTGGAGCATGCGTGCGTCAGTCGTGATTTCACCGGTGGTGGCGGTGTTGGTGGGTTTCGGCGGCTCGGTCGCGGTGGTGCTCGCGGCGGCGCGGGCGGTAGGCGCGAGCCCGGCGGAAACCTCGTCCTGGGTTTCGGCGCTCTGCTTCGCCATCGCCGTGATCACCGGATATCTCAGCCTGCGTCACCGGATGCCGATCGTGGCGGCCTGGTCGACCCCGGGCGCGGCGCTGATTGCCGCATCCACCGGCATCACCCTTGATGCGGCGACCGGGGCCTTCGCGCTTGCCGGCGTTCTGCTGCTGCTGACGGCGGCGATCCGGCCGCTCGGTACCCTGATCGAAAAGATCCCGACGGCCATTGCCTCGGCCATGCTTGCCGGCGTGCTGTTAGATTTCGTGGTCGCGGTATGGGGGTATCTGGAGACCGACTGGACGCTGGTGCTGCCCTTGATCATCGCCTTCGTGGTGCTGCGGCTGTTCTCGCCGTCCTGGGCGGTGCTGGCGGTGCTGGCGCTCGGGGTGGCGCTCTCGCATCTACTGGGGTTGACCAGGCCGATCGGCGATTTGGGGGTGTCGAGCCTGCTTCTGATCACGCCGGAATGGGACCCGGCGGTGCTGGTCGGGCTCGGCATCCCGCTTTACCTGGTGACCATGGCCTCGCAGAACCTGCCGGGCTTCGCGGTGCTGAGAGCGGCGGACTATCCGGTGCCGACCCGGTCCATCCTTACCGTCAGCGGCCTCGCCTCACTCGTCACCGCCTTCGCCGGCGCTCACAGCAGCAATCTTGCGGCGATCACCGCATCGATCTGTACCGGCCCGGACGCACATCCGGACAAGGACAAGCGCTGGCTGTGCGGACCGTTCTACACGCTGTGCTATCTGACCCTCGGCTTCTTCGGTGCCTCGGTGGTGACCCTTTTCGCAAGCTTCCCCGAAGCCCTGATCGTAACCGTTGCCGGCGTCGCCCTGACCGGGCCGTTGGTCGGCGCTCTCAGTTCCGCGCTGGACAAGCCCGACGATCGCTTCGTTGCCGTATTGACCTTCGTGGTCACCGCCTCGGGCCTCAGTTTCTTCGGCATCGGCTCGGCCTTCTGGGGCCTGATGGCGGGCCTGATCGCCCATGGCCTGCGGCTGGCGGTGGCGGCGCGGTGATCCGGGTTCGGTCGATACAGCAAACCTCTATGAAAGATGACCCAGGTGCTTGAAGACCCAAGTGACTTTTTACACGTCGCCTTGGCGCAAGGCAGGGCCGGGCATCGGAACGGTCAGCTTGGAAAACCGACGGCGAAGGGAACGAGGCAAGCGGAAACATCGGGACTGGGCCCTGCCTTGCGCCAGGGCGACGGTTGACATGGGTTGGATATGTCGGTGTGGATTCGATTTCCGACGCAGTTTTTCACCGGTTGAGGAAATGCAGCCCCAGTCCCGGTCTCGGCCAGTCCATGGCGACAAGGCGGCCGCTGTTCGACAGGGTGATGAAGGCGGTCGTCAGATCCGGGCCTCCGAAACAGATATTGGTCGGGAACAGGTCCGGCATCTCGACCGTCTCTTCCGTCTTGCCGTCCGGCGAGTAGATGCCGATGGCGCCGGGCAGCGAGCCCACGCAGACATTGCCGGCCGAGTCGACCGCGAGGGAGTCGAACAGGTGATAGCCCGCCGGCGCGCCGATCAGCCGGCCGCGCTCCCATGGTACCGGACCTAGGGTGCGCCGGATCCTGCCCGGCCCTTCGATCTCGAAGGCCCAGAGCCGTCCGCAATGGGTTTCGGCGACATAGAGCTCCCGGCCGTCGGGCGAGAGACCGATCCCGTTCGGTCCGTCCAACGGCGCGATGACCGTGGTGATGAAGGAGCCGTCCGGTCGTGCGTAGTAGACCGCGCCGCGATCCCGGTCGCGCCGTCTCGTGTGGCCGTGATCTGTGAACCACAGACCGCCATCGGCATCGAACACGATGTCGTTCGGCCCGATCAGCGGATGACCGTCGCACGCGCGATACAGCACCTCGCTTTTACCGGTGGATAGATCCACCGCCTCGATCCAGCCGTGCGGAACGTCGGGGGTCGAAAGGCTGGGGAAGTATTTGCCCTCCTTCTCGAAGAACGGCATGCCGCCGTTGTTGCAGACATAGCAGCGCCCGTCCGGGCCGATCGCGAGACCGTTGGGGCCGCCGCCGGTCTCGGCAACCAGACTCTTCGATCCGTCCGGCGCCACCCGGGTGATGCAGCCGGCGGCGATCTCCACCACCAGGACCGATCCGTCCGGCATGGCGATCGGCCCCTCGGGAAAGCGCAGGCTGCCGGTGATCTCACGCAGATCGGGCATCGGCCTATTCCGCCGCGATCTTCATCTCGCGCACATGCGGCAGCACCTCCCTGGCGAACAGGCGCAGCATGTCGATGGTCTGCTCAAGGCCGTAATAGGGCGGATAGTGCACCATGATCGAGGTCGCGCCGATATCTCTGAAGGCCTCGATCTTGCGGATCACGGTGTCCGGCGAGCCGTGCAGGATCGTGTTCCGGACCAGATTGTCGTAGGCGAACTGGTCCTCGTTGGACTTGCCCGTCACATCGCCGAGATAGCTGCCTGCGGCCATGAAGGTCTTCATGTGATGAGTGATGCCCGCCTCACTCTGCTCGCGCGCCTGGGCGTCGGTCGGGGCGACATAGACCATGCGCACAACATCAACCCGCCCGAAGGCCGGATTCTGGTTCAGCGGCGCCGGGGCCGAGGGCATGTGCTTGCGGTATTGCCGGATATGCTCGCCGATGATTTCGAGCGACGGCAAGGTCGACTGCATCAGCCCGAAACCGTTTTCGGCCGCGAACTGCATCGAATCGTTGGTGCCGGCGCCCATGAAGAATGGCGGATGCGGCTTCTGGATCGGTTGCGGGAAGATCTCGTACTGGGGATCCATCTTGAACTTGAAATGCTTGCCGTCGGCGTTGACCCGCTTGTCGTGGAAGCCTTTCAAGATCAGCGGAATGGCCTCCTGCTGAATCTCGCGGCGCTGCTCGTAGCTGATACCCAGCCCCTCGAACTCGTACGGCCGGTAGCCGGAGCCGAGACCGAGTTGAAAGCGGCCGTTGCTGAGGATGTCGATGAAGGCGGCGTTCTCGACGATCCGCATGGGATGGTGCAACGGCACCACCATGACCGCCGCGCCGAGCTTGATCCGCGTGGTCTTGGCGGCGAGGTAGGCAAGATAACTGAACGGGTCGGGCAGGATGCCGTAGGTATTGGAGAAGTGATGCTCGGCGATCCAGACACTGTCGAACCCCAATTCCTCGGCTTCCAGGATCTCGCGCGTCACCCGCTCGTGAATGGTCTGATGCGGATAGGGTTCCGTTTTCGGGTCCGGATGCGAGGTGAAGAGAATTCCGACTTCCACGGCAAGGTCTCCCTTGGGGCTGGCGCATCGGCGACACGCGGGTTGTGACCGCCGGAGACTAGCATTGCCGGCCGGCCGGTACACGGCCCGCGTCCGGGAAATCATGAGGGGGATCGACCCGTGTCGCGATGAAACTTCGCGCCGCCGTTCGGAAAACCGGGGTTCGAACGCGAGCGCCCCGTTCCGTGTGAGGTAACGGAACGGGGCGCCGCTGTCAGGTTGTGGCCGTGAGAAGAGCCGAGGCGTTATTTCGGTAGCGAGCCCTCGACACCCTCAACATAGAAGTTCATGCCGAGCAACATGCCGGCATCGGCGACTTTCCCGGCCTCGACGACGACCTTGCCCGACTGATCCTTGATCGGCCCGGTAAAGGGATGCAGCTTGCCGCTGCGGATCGCTTCCTCGGTTTCCTTCGCGAGTTTTTTGACGTCATCCGGCATATTGGCGTAAGGGGCCATTTCAACCATGCCTTCCTTCAGACCGAGCCAGACATCCTGGGATTTCCAGGAGCCGTCCATCACCGCGCGGGTGCGCTCGACATAGTATTTGTCCCAGTTATCGATGATCGCCGACAACTGGGCCTTGGGCGCGAAATGAGCCATGTCGGACGCTTGGCCGAAGCCCTTGACGCCCCGGTTCTCGGCGACCTGAAGCGGAGCGGGCGAGTCGGTATGCTGGGTGATGATGTCGGCGCCCTGGTCGATCAACGCTTTCGCCGCGTCGCCTTCCTTGCCGGGATCGTACCAGCTATTGACCCACACCACGCTGATCGACATGGCCGGATTGATCGAACGCGCGCCGAGCAGGAAGGCGTTGATGCCGCGCACAACCTCCGGGATCGGGAAGGAGGCGACATAGCCGATCTTGTTGGTCTTGGAGATCGTGCCTGCGATCACCCCGGCGATGTAGCGGCCCTCATAGAAACGCGCGCTGTATGTCGAGACGTTCTTGTCCTGCTTGTAGCCGGTTGCGTGCTCGAACTTCACGTTGGGGAAGCGTTGCGCGACCTTCACCGTCGGGTTCATGAAGCCGAAGGAAGTTGTGAAGATCAGGTTATGGCCGGTGGAGGCAAGCTGACGGATCACCCGCTCGGCATCCGGTCCCTCCTTCACGCTCTCGACATAGGTGGTCTTCACCTTGTCGCCGAATTCCTTTTCGATGGCGAGGCGGCCCTGGTCGTGCCGGTAGGTCCAGCCATGGTCGCCGATCGGGCCGACATAGACGAAACCGACCTTGGTCTCGGCCGACGCGGATGCCATTCCCGCCGCCAGGATACCGGCCGAGAGTGTGCCCGCCAGCGCCTTGAAAATAGTTCTTCTCTTCATATTCGATCCCTCGATGTTAGGTTTGCGTTGAATGGTTCTCGTTGTTTTCCGCAACAGCGTTCTTGACGGGAGCGGTCCGGTCAATGGGCCACGTGAAACACCTTTCCGATGCATTGCGGCGCGTTCAGCCGGATCTTTGTCTTGTCCCTGG
>JAYOEU010000048.1:0-26165 GCA_038116915.1 Alphaproteobacteria bacterium | reverse complement strand
TCAATCGGCATGCGAGAATGGGCACATGGGTTCTGATCAACGAAAGTTGGTATTAAATGAGCGACTCCACATGAACAGAATTACCCGAAATATCGAGATTGCCGGCAAGCGGACCAGCTTTCGGCTGGAGGCGTCCTTCTGGGAAGCCCTGACGATTTGCGCTCGCCAAAAAGGCATCCCGTTGGGTGCACTGGTGTCGGACATCGTCGGCAAACATCCCGAAAATCAAGCGACGATGAGCTCCATGGTGCGGGTCTTCCTAATCACTCATTTCCATAATCTGGCCGAGAAAGGAACAAGTCATGGCACGGCCTGAACTCGCCACGCAGCAGATCCGATTGAACATGGAGATCGGCCGCCGTCGCACGTCCTTCGCGCTCGAAGCCGGCGTCTGGGATGCGTTGCGAACCATGTGCACCGATCATCAGACAAGCATGGATGAGCTGTGCGAGGAGATCATCGCCCGCGCCGCGCCAGGCACCTCGATGGCCTCGGCGATCCGGACCGCGGTGCTCGAACACTTCATGCAACGCTGCGCCGCCTAAATACTAGCGAACGGCGCCCCAACGCACGCTGTCAATTTGCGCCCCGGAAGAATCCCACATAAACTTGCATTCGCGCGTTCGGCGCGGCGCGGCCAGTCTTGGGAGACGAGCATGACCCGGAGCATAAACCACTGGATCGACGGCAAATCCGTCGCCGGAACCAGCGGGCGCAGCGGCGATGTCTACAACCCGGCGCTGGGCGAGGTCCAGGCCAAGGTCGCGCTCGCCAACAAGGCCGAGGTGGACCGGGCCGTGGCAAGTTCGCTCAAGGCTTTCAAGGGCTGGTCCGAAACGCCGCCTCTGCGCCGGGCGCGGGTGATGTTCAAATTTCGCGAGCTGATCGAGAAGAACCTCAAGGAGATGGCGGCGCTGGTCACCTCCGAGCACGGCAAGATCCTCTCCGATGCCGAGGGGTCGGTGATCCGGGGCATGGAGGTGGTGGAGTTCGCCGCCGGTATCCCGCATCTGCTGAAGGGCGAGTATACCGAGCAGGTCGGCGGCGGCATCGACAGCTATTCCACCCGCCAGCCGCTCGGCGTCTGCGCCGGGATCACGCCGTTCAACTTCCCGGCCATGGTGCCGATGTGGATGTTCCCGGTGGCGCTCGCTTGCGGCAACAGTTTCATCCTGAAACCCTCCGAACGCGACCCGAGCCTCGGCAACATGATGGCCGAGCTGCTGAAGGAAGCGGGGCTGCCGGACGGGGTGTTCAACGTGCTGCACGGCGACAAGGAGGCGGTCGACGGCCTGCTGACCCATCCCGACGTGGCGGCGGTCAGCTTCGTCGGCTCCACCCCGATCGCCGAATATGTCTATCAGACCGGTGCGGCGCACAACAAACGGGTGCAGGCCCTGGGCGGTGCCAAGAACCACATGGTGGTGATGCCGGACGCCAATATCGAGCAGGCGACCGACGCGCTGATGGGCGCGGCCTATGGCTCGGCCGGGGAGCGCTGCATGGCGGTCTCGGTCGCGGTGGCGGTCGGCGATGCCGGCGACCGGCTGATGGAGCAGCTCGCGCCCCGGGTACGGGCGCTGAAGGTCGGCCCCGGCACCGATCCCGAAAGCGAGATGGGCCCTCTGGTCACCGGTGCCCACAAGGCCAAGGTGGAGAGCTATATCGACCGGGGCGTGGCCGAGGGCGCGACATTGGTCGTCGACGGGCGCGGCTTGACGTTGCAGGGTTATGAGAAGGGTTTTTATACCGGCGGCACCCTGTTCGATAATGTCACGACCGACATGTCGATCTACAAGGACGAGATCTTCGGCCCGGTGCTCTCGGTGGTGCGGGCGAAGAGCTATTCTGAAGCGGCCGAAATGGTGAACGCCCACGAGTTCGGCAACGGCGCCGCGATCTTCACCCAGGATGGGGACGCCGCCCGTGAGTTCACCAACCAGGTCAAGATCGGCATGGTCGGCGTTAACGTGCCAATCCCGGTGCCGATGGCCTTTCACAGCTTCGGGGGCTGGAAGCGCTCGCTCTTCGGCGACCACCACATGCATGGTCCCGAGGGCGTGCGTTTTTACACCCGCTACAAGGTGGTCACCGCCCGCTGGCCGACCGGCATCCGCTCCGGCGCCGAATTCGTGATGCCGACGATGCGGTAGGGGGCGCCGCGTCTTACTGATAGATCAATGTGTTCCGCCCCGACCGGTCGACACCGCGCATGTGGTAGATCTTGCGCCGCGAGTGATCCGGGACGCGCATGTTGTTGTACTGCTCGCGCGCCAGATCGTGGTCGAACACACTGGTGGTCGGCATGAAGCGCATGGTCATGCCCCGGCGCGGGTTCGGCGAGGTATTGGGCTCCGAGCCGTGCACCAGGAAGACGTCATGCAGCGAGATCTGGCCGCGCTTCAGCACCAGATCGACCGCCTGGGATTCGTCGTACTCGCTTTTCAGCAGTTCCTGGTTGAGGGTGAGGTTGTCGCTCGGGTTGGTCTCGTGCTTCAGCAGGTCCTTGTTCTTGTGGCTGCCCTTGATGATCCGCAGGCAGCCGTTCTCCGGCGTCGCGTCGTCCACCGCCAGCCAGACCGTGCAGGTGGCGAGCGGCCGGATCGGCCAGTACTCGCCATCCTGGTGCCAGGGCGTCGCCTTGCCGTTGCCGGCGGGCTTGGCGAAAAAGCTTGAGTTCCAAAGCGCGATGTCCGGTCCGATCACCTGCTCGACCATGTCGAGAATTTCGTCGTTGCGGCAGTAGTCGGCGAAGCCGTCATCATACTGCAGGATCGCCGGACAATAGTCGCGGAACTCCGGGTGCTTCTCCAGCAGCGCCGCGTGGCGCGCCTGGATCGATTCGATGACCGCATCCGGCATGGAGAAGTCCGGAATGGCGTAGCCGTCCTCGTGATACTGGGCAACCTGGGCATCGGTCAGCATGGCGGGGCTCCCTGCGAGGTTCTTGATTTCCGCCGCACTCTAGCGCGGTCTCCCGCCAAGCCCAATCCCCCGGGACCGGCATTGTGCATCCGGCTCTTGAAACCACGCCCGGACGCACCATTTCTCAAGACAGCGCATCGGCGGATCGGCTGGACCCCCATCTGCCCCCCAAAACAGACGGTCCAGTCGGACTGGCGCGCGGCGGTCAATTCAAGGCCAAAGCGCGCCAGTCGCCGCTTTTTCCGTCTCAGGCGGCGGTTTTTTCCAGCAAGAACCAAGTGATGTCGTCCATCGGGAAATGTGCGTCCCGGTGATAGCAGAACCCGTAATCGACCAGCCGCAAATCCTTGTGCCGATCCAGCAATTCGCCGGCGAAATCGCGTTTGAACAGCCGGTCGTCATGGCCCCGGTAGGGAATCGCGACGGGGCTCGGGTTGTAATATTCGGCCACCATGACGTAACGCCGGCTGGCGGCGTGGAGATGATCGTAAACCGCCGGCAGTGCATCGGGATTGATGTGGATCAGCACCCCGACGGTGAAGGCGAGATCCAGCGGAGCGGTGACATGGGCCTCAAGGATCGAGCCGTGATGCACCGTCAGGCCGTCGATGCGCCTCAGCTCCGCCGCCGCCTCGCCATTGATCTCGATCGCCGAGAGCGCGGCATCCGGCAACAGCCGGCGCAAGGCATGGATGTTAAGCCCGATATTGGCGCCGAACTCCACCGCCGAGCCGATACCGCCGGCCCGTCCGAGGATCGTCGACCACAGGTGCGTGCGCCCCGCCAGGGCCGACGCATCGCGGTTGCGGTTGATATATTCGGCACCGAACGAGCCTGCCCAAAAGGCCTCCTGCGGAGTTTCGTTGGGCTTCGCCATGGATCATTCCCCCTTGAACACCACATTCTCGACCATTCTCGGCTTTTCCTGAACCGAGCCGTTGAGAGACCGCCACTGCGGGTGCGCATCCAGAACCCCGATGACATCCGCCATGCGGAAGTCCGGCTTGACCGGCAGCAGGGCTTCCAGCACCCGCCGGATCAGCGCGAAGTCCCCAAGCTCGTCCAAGGTCCAGCGCTCCCAGGCAAGCGACGGCTCGAGAACCACGCTCAATAGCCGGAACCTGTCCGGGTTTCGGTAGATGAACGGCGTCACATGCTCGCGATCGTATGGGTCCCGCGCCTCCCGCGCCGCGGCCTCGAGCACCGCCCTGCTGAAGATCTCGGCATCAAGTCCCGCCGGATAGCTGCGCGGAATGCCGTTCGTGACATAGTCGCAACGCGGCGCGGCGTCCCGGTAGCGACTGATGACCAGTTCTATCACGTCGGGATCGGCCAGCGGGCAGTCGGCGGTCAAGCGGACAACCGTATCGGCGTCGGTTTCGGCGACCGCGCCGTCGAAGCGGGAGAGCACATCATGCTCTGAGCCGCGGTGCAGCCCGTATCCTTCCCGCTCGGCGAAAGCCGCGACCGGATCATCGGCATCGTTGACCGTCGTCGCGATCACGATTTCGTCGATTGAGGGAACCCGCGCGACCCGGTCAAGCTGATGGGCCAGCATCGGCTTGCCGAGCACGTCCAGCATCACCTTGCCCGGCAGGCGGGTCGAGGTCATACGGGCTTGGACGACGGCGACGGTTTTCAAGGATCGGCTCCGGGGGTCGGACGGTGCGCGGACCTTATCATGAATTGCGACCGGCCAGGGCGACTGCTATCGGAAGGCCGGCATGACCTCCGTGCCGAAGCGGCGGATCGATGTCATCACGCGGTCATGGTCCATGTCGCCGAAACCGGTCTGACAAAGCAGGTGACGCACACCGGCGTCGCGCAACTCGGCGACCTGTTCGCGGACCCGCGCGGGCGAACCGAAGATCGATCCGGTCTCCATCGCCATCGCAACGCCTTCCGCGTGGCCGACCGACGGGTCGGTCCAGGCATTCAGCATCGCCGGATCAATCCTGAAATCGGCCGGGTTGTGGGCCTCGCGGACATGCATCATATGCGCACGGGTCTCGGTCAGCAGTTCGGCCAATTCATCCTCCGCCTGAGCATCCGAATCGGCGACATAGACATTGCGCCAGAGCGCCGCCTGGTCGAGCAAACGCTCCTGGGTCGCGGCGTCATGCCCGCCCTCCTCGAGACCCGCCCGATAGATCGCCCAACGCTCCTTCAGTCTTTCCACCGGCAGGCGCGCGGTGAGGATCGGGATGCCGAGCCGTCCGCATTCAGTGAACGAGCCGGGGGAGATCACGCTGCGCCAGAGCGGCGGGCCGGGCCGTTGAACCGGTTTCGGACGGATCGCCGGGATCTCGAGCTTGTAATACTTCCCGGAATGCGAGATCGGCGCCTCGGTCCAGGCGCGGTTCAGGATCCCAATCGCCTCTTCCATGCGTTCGCGGGAATCGTCACTGCGAAGACCGTGTCCGACGAATTCGTACTCGTTGTAGATGGTGCCCTTGCCGACTCCGACATCGATCCGTCCGCCCGAGAGGTTATCGAGCAGGGCGAGTTGCGTGGCGAGCCGGACGGGATGGTGAAACGGCATTTGGACGACGGCGAAGCCGATGCGGATGCGCGAGGTCTTCATCGCCAGCGCCGAGGCGAACAGAATCGCGTCATTGTAGACGCTTTCACCGGTGAAATAGTGTTCGGTCAGCCAGGCATCCTCGAAGCCGAGCGCTTCAACCTCCTGGACCTGCTCGATGATCTGGGCGATCCGCGCGGCGTCCTCCTCCGGCGACGGCGAAAGCGACAGGGTAAGCCAACCAAAACGCATCAGACACTCCGAACCCTAACTTCAAGCCGCAAGACTGGTACCGGGACTCTAAACGGTCAAGCCGCCCCCCCCGAAAGCGCAAGCATCCGGTCAACCACTCTGGCGGCGCCGTTGCCGTCAACCAATCCCGACGCCGCACCGGAAAGCCGCGATCGCACCGCCCGGTCCGCGATGGTGTCCGCAACGGCCGCCCGCAGATCGTCAAGACGCAACTCGGCAAGGCGCCCGAGATGCAAGGCCGCTCCGGCGCTTTGCAGGCTTTGGGCGACCGGCTCCTCCACCTCCGAGGCAGTACCCAACAGCATCGGGGTTGCGAACAGCGCCAGTTCCCACACCGTCGATCCGGACGCCGAGACCGCCAGATCACACCAGCGCATCTGCTCGCCCATGTCCCGGACATCGCATAGGATCTCGACCCCGGACGCCGAACCGGCCGCCATGCGCACGGCCTCAAGGCGGGGATTGGCGGCGCCGGCGACGACCCGGCCCGCCGGCGCCGCCTCAAGGCCGCGCAACGCGTCGATCACGCGCGCGGTATGCCCCCCCGGGTCCGCTCCGCCCAACGTCACCAGAAGTTTCGAGGCCCGAGCCGGAATCACGCGCCGCCATTCGGGCTGGCTTCGAAATTCCGGCCTGATAAGAGCGAATCGAGGTCCCAGCAACAACTCCGCGCGGGTCTTGCCCGAATAGTCCTCCCGCCGCGCATGCAGGTTCTGATTAAGAATCAGGGTCGACGGATAGGCCTGATGGCGGGCGTCGTCATCGATCGACAGCACCGGCCGCCCGGCTTGGGAAATCGCTTGGAGCCAGTCGGCTCCGAACCGGTATCCGTCTACCGCTATCCAGGCCGCGTCCTCTGCGCCCACGAGCCGGAGCAGACTCCCCACCTCCTCAGCTCCGCTTGGCAGGCGGTGCATGGCGGCGCCCAGGGTCCGAATTCGTTCCACGAGACCGTCCGGCAAATCCGGCGGAACCGCCATGATCACCCGCCCCCGGCGCGCAATCCAGGCTTCGGCTAATGCCAGACAGCGCATCAGGTGCCCGGCGCCGACCTTGGCGCCGGCATCCGCCCGGATTACGAGAGTTCCTACCGACACGGCTCGACGGGCCGGTACCGGACACTCGCCATCCCGCCCGGTGACGGCTTTATCTGCAACAAGGGCTCGACTATCTTCATCGGCGAGAATCCTGCACACTTTCGGCACTGTGACGGCTAGGTCCGGAGTGGACATCACCATGGCGGAATCGTTCAGCATCGACGGGCGTCCGATCGGACCCGAGCACCCGCCCTATATCGTCGCCGAGATGTCCGGCAACCACAATGGCGAGATCGAGCGAGCGATCCGTCTGATTGATGCCGCCAAAGAGGCAGGAGCCGATGCGGTCAAGCTCCAGACCTATACCGCAGACACCATCACCATCGATCATGACGGACCGGGCTTTGTCCTGAAAGGCGGCCTTTGGGACAGCCGTCGCCTTTATGATCTTTATCAGGAAGCGCACACGCCTTGGGACTGGCATCCGGCACTTTTCGAACACGCGCGCAAGATCGGCATAACGATCTTCTCGGCTCCCTTCGATTCGACTGCTGTCGACCTGCTCCAGTCGCTCGGCGCGCCGGCCTACAAGATCGCCTCTCCCGAGATCGTCGACCCGGCGCTGATCGAACGGTGTGCCGCGACCGGCAAGCCGCTCGTCATCTCGACCGGCATGGCGTCCTTTGAGGAAATCGAAGCGGCGGTCGAGACGGCGCGCGGAGCCGGCGCATCCCAGGTTCTGGTCCTGCATTGCATCAGTTCCTATCCGACTCCGATAAATCAGGCCCATCTTTCCACGATCGGAGATCTGGCGCGGCGCCTGAACGCGCCGGTCGGGCTCTCCGATCACACGCTCGACACATTCGCCGCCGCCGTCGCGGTCGGCCAGGGCGCGGTCCTGATCGAAAAGCATTTCACGCTCGCCCGCGCCGACGGGGGCGTCGACAGCGCCTTTTCGCTGGAACCAGCGGAATTGAAACGCCTTGTCGACGACAGCCGCACCGCGCACGCGGCGCTCGGCAGCCCGCACTACCGGCCGACCGAAGCCGAACAAGGAATGCTGATCGCCCGCCGCAGCCTGTATGTGGTCGCCGAGATCCAGGCTGGAGAACGTTTCACGCCGGAGAATGTACGCTCCATCCGGCCTAGCCTCGGCCTTCCGCCGAAACATCTGCCGGCCGTGCTCGGCAAGACCGCGACGCGCGATATCAGCCGCGGCGAGCCTCTCGCGGCCGAAATGATCCGGGATTTTGAAGCCCGAACGCCGGCATGAATGCGCCCGATCTACAACAAGGCCTTCAGACCGCCCTGCTACTGCACCAGCAGGGCCGGATCGACGAGGCGATCAAACTCTATGAGGCGATCCTCGGGATCGAGCCAGGCCACGCCGACGCGTTGCATCTTCTCGGTGTCGCGCGGCATCAGAGCGGCGATTCCGAGGCCGGCGTCACCTTGATCCGCAAGGCCATTGCGCGGTCGCGCAAGCGCCCGGAATTCCATAGCAATCTCGGCCAGGCGCTGGAAGCCGTGGGACGGCCGATTGAAGCCGAGACCGCCTATCGCCAGGCGCTGGCCATCGACCGCGACATGACCGACGCCCTGTCCAATCTTGGAGGCCTGCTGTTGGCGCGCGGCAGAACCTCGGACGCGGTCCGGGCGCTGAGCAAGGCGATCAGGCTTGACCCGGCGCACGGCAATGCGTTGATGAATCTGGGCAATGCCAAACGGGTCATGGGTGCTCCCGGCGAGGCGCTTGAATTGCATCACGAAGCGGCACGGCTGATGCCGTTTTCGGACCGGGCCTGGGTTAATCTCGCCACCAGCCAGATGGATCTGCAGAAGCTGGATGACGCCGATCGCGCGCTCAAACGGTCTCTGATCTTGAGCCCGGCTCTGATCGAGTCGCTGAACAATCTCGGCTTTCTCTACATCAACAGCCCGGACTATGCGCGCGCGGAGCGCTGCTTTAAGGCCGCGTTGACGGTCGAGCCCAACTACGCGGCGCCGCACGCGGGCCTCGCGGAAGTCGATTTTCTCCAGGACCGCGCAACGGCGGCGTTGCAACATTCGGAACGCGCGCTGGAACTCACGCTAGGCGATCCACGCATCCGGACCCGCCGGTCGATCCAATTGTTGTCGGTCGGGAGGATCCAAGAGGGCTGGGCCCTGCGCGACGCGAGGCTCGACGCGCCGGACGCGATCGAGCACCGCCGCCGCCCGCCGCGCTGGGATGGCGCTCCCCTCGACGGGCGGAGCCTGCTGGTCACCGCCGAAGAGGGCATTGGCGACGAAATCCTGTTCGCAAGCTGTTTTCCTGATGTGATCGCCGCGGCCGGGACTTGCATCTTGGAATGCGATCCCCGGCTGGTGAGTGTATTCCGGCGCTCCTTTCCGGAGGCCCGGGTCGAGCCGGTCCGGCGCGGCGGCGATCGCTTCAAGCCGGTCCAGTCCTATGACTGGCTTCCGAACAACCCGCCCATTGATCTGGCCATCGAGTCCGGCAGCCTGTTCCAGCATTTCCGCCCTTCGCTTGAGGCATATGCCGGCGCCAAGCCGTTTCTCAAAGCCGATCCCGATCGAACAGCCTATTGGTGCGGCAGGCTGGACGCCCTCGGCCCCGGCCTCAAGATCGGGTTTTCCTGGCGCAGCAAGGAATTGAGCCGGTTCCGCAACAACCATTACACCACTCTCGAGGACTGGACCGGATTGCTTGGAATTCCGAGCACGAAATTCATCTCCATGCAGTACGGCAACGGCTGGGCGGAAGAGATTGCCGAGGCACGGGAGCGTCACGGTTGCGAAATCGCGGTCTTTGATGACGCGGATCTCTCCGACGATTTTGAGACCATCTTCGCACTGACGGCGGCATTGGACCTGATCATCTGCCCCAGCAGCACCGTAAGCTGGGTCGGTGGGGCATTGGGAACGCCGACCTGGGTGGTGCATCTGAGGCCTAATTTCACCAGGCTCGGTACCGATCACTTCCCCGGCTTCCCGTCCATGCGGAGTTTCCCAAAAGGGGTTCTGGAGCCCTGGTCGGTCTGTTTCGAGCCCGTAAGGCACGCCCTGATCCAACACCTGGATAGGCCGAAGTGAGACAGGCTCTCGCGGAAGCGGCCCAGAATCCAGCGCTTGCCGCGGCGCTTGCCCTGCACCGAGAGGGCAAGCTCGCGGAGGCCATTCACGCCTACAGAACGATTCTGGAAACCGATGCTCGGAATCCAAACGCGGCCTTCCTCTGCGGCATGGCAGCCATGCAGGCAGGGGCCTTCGAGGCGGCGGGAAATCTGTTCGCCGGGGCGGTGCGGATTGATCCCGAAAGACCGGACTTTCACGCGAATCTCGGTCTCGCCCTGGCCCAGTCAGGCGACATCGAAGCCTCCACGGCGCCACTGATGCGGGCCGCGCTGTTGGATCCCGCCGCGGCCAGCATTGTCTTCAATTTGGGGCAGGTTCTTGAGCGGGCCAGCCGGCGCGCCGCGGCACTCGTCGCATTCCGTGCCTCGAGCCGGCTCCAACCGGACCATGTCACCTCGTGGATCGAGTATGGAGCAATGGCCCGCTTGGAGCGCAAACCTGCAATCGCAAATCTGGCGCTACTGACCGCTCTGCGGCTGGATGAGGAGGCCGCGCGTGCCTGGTTCAACCTCGCTCTGCTGCGCGCCGATCAAAGCCTGCATGAAGATTCCGAGCTCTTTTTCCGCCGAGTCCTTGAGATTGACCCCCATCATGTCGAGGCGATCGGCAATCTCGGGAATCATCTGCGCGCACTGAAACGGCGAAGCGAGGCGCGCTCGATCCTGGAGGACGGGCTTTCCATCCACCCGCTCTCGGCACGGCTTTGGTCCGGCCTGTCGGCGGTTAACTTCGATGACGACCGGATCGCGCAAGCGGAGGATGCAGCCCGGCGCGCGGCGCTTATCGATCCGTCTCTGGTCGACGCCACAGCCAACCTCGCCCAGAGTCTGCACCGCGCCGGCGCCACGTCCGAGGCAGTCCGGCGAGGTATCCGGGCCCGTCGGATCGCGCCCGCGGAGCATCGTCTGCGCTTCAATCAGGCGACCTACCTCCTGGGCGACGGGCGGCTGGATGAAGGCTGGGACGATTACGACGCCCGGCTGACGGACATTCCCGAGCTCCTGATCTCTCGATTGCCCGGCCCGCGCTGGATCGCCGGAGCGCCCCCGGGACGGAACCTGTGGGTCGCGGCAGAACAGGGTCTCGGCGATGAGCTGCTTTTCGCCACCTGCTTCCCCGATCTCGAAGCACTTCTCGAGAACAAGACCCTCGAGTCGGTGATCATCGAAAGCGACGTCCGTCTGCATGCCTTGATCCGGCGCGCCTTTCCGAGATTCGACGTTGCGGTGCGCCCGCTGAGACAACGGCTTGACGAGGAGCACCCAACTCCTGTCGGCGGCGGGCGGGCCGACTGCCATATCCATGCCGGCTCGCTGCCACGATTGTTCCGGCGCCAGCTTTCCGATTTTTTGCAACCGGAAAGTTGCCTTGTGGCTGATCCCGACCGCGTGGCCCAATGGCGGGATTATCTGCGGTCGCGCCACGCGGGCCCGATATTGGGACTCACCTGGCGTTCGATGAACCGGCGCGACCGGGGCGACGTCTACTATCCGCCGATCGACACCCTCGGCCCGATCCTGGAGATACCCGGCGTCAGGTACGTTTGCCTGCAATACGACGATCCGGAGCCCGATCTGGCGGAGATCGAAAGCCGTTTCGGCATCCAGGTCATCCGCCCCGAGGGATTGGATACCCTGAATGATCTGGACGGGATCGCGGCGCTGCTCGCAGCGTCCGACGGCATGGTGAGCGCCTATACAGCGGCTCTCAACCTTGCAGGCACCCTGAATGTGAGAGCCTATACCGCGACCTATGGCTATTATTGGCCGACCCTCGGAACCGGGACATTGCCCTGGTATCCGAGCGTCCGGATCGAAATGCGAACCGGGGCCGAGGGGTGGGAGGCTCCGATCGACAGGTTGGCGCGGCGGCTCAGGCGTGACTTTACGGCTTGAACACGCCGCGCGCCAAGGTCAGCAACATGGCATTCACGCCGGGTTTGGCGATCCGGCCACGATCGCGAAATCCAACCCGCTTGAGCGCGATGTTGGCCGGCCAATTGTCCCGCGCCGGATCGGCGACGATACGGTCCACGCCCGGATCCTCGAAGAGCCGGGTGACAAATCCCCGGATCATCGCGCGGCCAAGTTTCCTGTTCGTTTGTCCGGGATCGCCGATCAGGAAATCGAGAGCCCGGGTCGTATCGGTGACGTTCTCAACGCCCCGCCACAGGCCGTTTGCATGATCTTTTGCCCAATAGCCCCGGATATAGCCGAGGGACTGGTTGCCATTCTCGGCAATCCAGGCGGTATCGACAGAGTTTCCATCCTCGACGGCGGCGATCACCGCGTCGGTGCGTTCGCCGTGCCACCATCGCCGCACATGCGGCGCCTCCAGCCAGGACCGCAGCATGCCGAGGTCGTCGCGGATAAGCGGGCGGAAGGTCATGGTGGGGTCGGGCATGGCAGACTCGATCGGATGGCATCGCGGGCTTCACATTCATGCGACCAACGGTGATATTCTGTCCAGCCGCTCTTGGACAGGGGACACGAAACCCCATGTCCGAATGGGCCGACGAGGAGACCCGATTGCCGAACGACATGGACAGGCGGCGCGAGATCGACAGCTTCGAAGCGCTGCTTTGGAACAGCACCGCTCCCAGCGCGCCGGAAAAGCTGAGCCGGGTCAAAGCTCAGTGGGCAGCTGAAGGCAAGGGGCTGACCGGCGAGCGTGGCAATCCCGAAACCCGCCGCCTGCCTCCAGGACAGCACCTGGTACGGGACTTTCCGGTCGTGGATCTCGGCGTCCAGCCTCATGTGGCGCCGGCGGATTGGTCGCTTAAGGTGACCGGAGCGGTGCGCCGCCCCGTCCAGTGGGACTGGGACATGCTGCACCGCCAACCACGGGAAGACCGGCTGAACGACATCCATTGCGTGACCTTCTGGTCGCGTTTCGACAACCGCTGGAGCGGGGTGCCGATCCGCTGCCTGCTGGAAGCGGTTCAGCCGAAACCCGAAGCCCGTTTCGTGATCATCAAGGGGTTCGACGGCTACACCACCAATCTGCCGATCGAGATACTGGACGATGACGCGGTGTTGCTGGCGACCCATTGGCAGAGCCAGCCCCTCACCCGGGAGCATGGCGCGCCGGTTCGCCTGGTGGTGCCGGGGCGGTATTTCTGGAAGAGCGCGAAATGGATCCGCTCGATGCTGTTTTCCGACCGCGACATCAAGGGATACTGGGAATCGCACGGAAACCACAATCAGGGCGACCCGTGGCAGGAACAGCGCTACGGATAGTGCCGGCCGGCAAGCCTCCGCGTGACCGGAACGTGGGCGCCTGTTAAAATTAGTCCATGACCGAAGCCGATACGCCTTTCGATACTCCCGTCTTTCTCGACGATGAGACCACGGAGAAGGTGTTTTCGGGCGAGAACGTCAAGACCTTCCTGCGGCTCCTGTTGCCTTTCCTCAAAAACGGCGAGCGGGCGCTTGCCTATGTGCTTCCCGCATCCGGCAAATTCGCTCACATGGCGCTCGAGCCCTGGGCTTTGGCGAACCTCTATGGCGACGCCTTCGATGACATCATCGTGCTCATTCACGACCGAAGCGTGCTTCCCTTCAACAAGGGCATGCACGAGGTCGCCTGCGAGGTCGTGCGGTTCGTGGAAACCGACCAGAATTTGGTCATGCTGATGGGGCATTACGACGCTCCCGCGTTGGACAACGGCCCCTTGCGGGTGCTGGTCCAATCCGCTCCCAGCCTCCTGCGGGACCTGTGGCGGCATGTCAGAGCCGGCAAACCCTTGCGCCCCCTGGTGCTGCCGCCCCGGCTTGAGACCGCCGCCGCCAGCTTTCTCGGCGAGATGGGCCTCGGACCAAACGATCGATTCGTGACCCTGCACATGCGCGAACAAAGCCATTTCGCCCTGCACAGCTATCACGGATCCCGCAACATAAATTCGGCGAACTATGTACCGGCGGCGTTGCATCTTCTTGAACAGGGTATCTGGGTGTTTCGGCTCGGAGACGCCGGATCGACGCCGCTTCCCATCGACCATCCGCGTTTCATCGACCTTCCTTTCCTGGACGGCTACCAGGATTTCATGGATGTGGTTCTGCTGGCCAAGGCCTGGTTCGCGATCTGCTGTTCATCGGGTCCGGAGGGACCGGCGCGCGCCTTCGGAACGCCGGTTCTGCTGGTCAACGCCATCCTGGAACAGCAGTCCTTTTTCAGCTCCCAGGATGTGATCCAATTCAAGCGCTACGCCGACGCGGAGAACGGTTCGCCGATCGCCTTTCCGGATCTTCTGGAACGCGGCATCTGCGGGTTCTCCGAAGCCGGTCAATTCGAGGAGCGGGGGGTCCGCCTGATCGAAAACTCTCCCGGTGAAATCCTCGCGGCAGTGACGGAAATGGAGGCGCGCCTCGACCATGTTTTTGCGCCAAATACGGAAATCGACCAGCGGTTCCGCTCCATCTGCGATGCCTTCGCCAGGCGTCTGGAAAGCGGCGATGCGGTTCCGCATCAGATCGAACCCCTTGATCGGGCGTTCGGCCTTGCCCTGCCCTGGACGAATATCTGCCAAGCCTATTGCCAGGCAAATCCTTGGTTTCTCGGAGCACCGGTCTGATGTCGGACAATTCCAAGATCTTCGATGCTCCGCCGACCCTGGATGTCGAGGAAAGCCGCCGGGTGTTCTCGGCGGAGAATATTCAAAGGCTGATCGAGATCGTCGCGCCCAGGCTTCAGACCGGCAAACGCACCCTGGTCCATATCATGCCGGCCTCGTCGAGATTCGGGCATATGGTGCTGGAGCCGTGGGCACTGCATTCTCTGTTTGGCGAGGAGTTTGACGAAATTCTGGTGGTGATCCGGGACCGCCGCCTTCTTCGCTACGGCCGGGCCCCGCATATCCTGGCATCCACGGTGGTCAGCTTTGTCGAGACCACCAACGAGATGGTGGTCAAGCTCGGCCATTTTGACGCCCCACGCATGGAAAACGGGCCGCTCTGCATCCAACTGCGCTCGGCTCCGGAGTTGTTGAAGGATTTCTGGCGGCATATTCGCGCCGGCGGCGCGCCTCGCTATCTGAAACCTCCACCCGCGATCGAAGAGCCGGCGCGCCGCCTTTTGGAACGGCTCGGCGTCCGGGACGAGGACCGGATCGTAACCGTCCATATGCGCGAAGGCGGTTACCTCGCCAGTCACCGCTATCACGACTTCCGCAATATGACCCCAACCAACTATTTGCCGGCGATCCGTCACCTTCTGGACGCCGGGATTTGGGTCTTTCGGCTCGGCGACAAGGCCTCCAGCCCCCTGGATATCGACCATCCGCATCTGATCGACTTGCCGTTCCTTCCGGAGCACGAGGACTATATGGACGTGTACCTGCTCTACCGGGCCTGGTTCGCGATCTCGTGTTCATCCGGGCCGGAGGGGCCAAGGCGGGCATTCGGCGCGCCGATGTTGCTGATCAATGGCATTCTGGAGCAGTTGTCCTTCTTCAATCCCAAGGATGTCATCCAGTTCAAACGCTATGTCGAGATGGACACGGAAAGGCCGATTCCGTATCGGGAGATCCTTGATCGCGGCATCGTCGGAATGTCGGCCGCCGCCGCGTTCGAGGCAAGCCATGTCCGTCTCCAAGAGAATACACCGGAGGAAATTCTGGCATCCGTGACGGAAATGATGGCGCGTCTTGATGGCGAATTCGATGCCGATCCGGAAATCGACACGGCATTCAGAGGAGTTTCCGAAGCCTTTCTCGCAGGCTTGGAGGCAAACGCCCCCGAATTCAATGCAGCCGGGGAGTCGGAACGGTTTTTCGGCATCGCGCTACCCTGGACCACGGTCAGCCATAGCTATTGCCGGGCAAATCCCTGGTTTCTCGAACCCGGAAAGTAACCGCCTCACGAGGGCTTTAGGCTTCGCGTCCGAAAAAATGCTTGATACGGCAAGGCTTCGGGCTCAGATCATGAACTGAAACGGCGTTGAGCCCGGTCGGTTGGGCTAACCAGGAGAGGCACATGACGATGACCAGAACGAGCGCCAGGATCGCGATACTAGTACTGTCATTGATCCTGCCGGCGCTTGCGCACCCGGCACCGGCAGGCGCTTTTTCGTCCGGATCAAACGGTTCCGCGAGCGACAACCCGGACATTATCAAGGGTAATGCCGCCGTCATGGAACGCCGGTTTGAGGATGCCCTGGCTTCCTTCAAGCGCGTACTGGACAGTGATCCGGAAAATGCGAACGCCTGGAGCCAAAGCGGTTTTTCTTACCGTAAGCTCGGGCAGTTCGAAAAATCGCTGCAAGCCTATCAGCATGCCCTGGAGATCGAACCGTTCCATCTCAGCGCCAATGAGTATCTCGGCGAGCTGTATCTGCAGACCGATCAGGTCGAAAAGGCCGAGGAGATGGCGTTGATCCTGAACCGCGCGTGCCCGAGAGGATGCGAGGAGCTGACGGCGTTGCGGACCGCGATCGAGACCTACAGGAAATCCGGCGGCAAGATCAAATGGACCAAATAGAGACGGTTCCGGTCTGACGGCCCGAGCGCGCGGTTCATCATGGATCTTTCCGCCACATTGATCGCGCTTGCCTGCGCCGCCGCGATCTTCGCCTGGGCCAATTGGAAACAGCGCCGTGAGCGCGACAATATTCCGGGAGAGGTCAGCCTCATCCCGCTTACCCTGATCCAGATGGCCGCCGTCGTCGCCGTCGTGGTGCTGGCTGGGCATCTTGTCAGTCTGGCGACAGGCATGCCCTTTCACGGGCGCATGAACTATTGACGGACATCCATGGCCTCGATCCTGGACCGGGCGGCATTCGCCTCGGTGCTTTGGGGAGCCACGGCGATGACCGCCAGCCAATCGTCCCGCGCGCCGACACGATCCCCGTCGAACAGCTTCAAAATGCCGCGCTCCAACAAGGCTGCGGGTAGATTCGGCGCCAGGGTCAAGGCATCGGTGACGTCGACCCAGGCGCCGCCGATATCCTGCAAATACCGTTTGGCCGTGGCCCGATAGAGATAGGCGTCCACGAAATCCGGCGCCAGGACCAGCGCCCGGTCCAGATCCGAGATTGCGGCGGCATGGCGCTTATCCGTCATGAAGCTGACCGCCCGGTCGACCAGCAGCCTCGGATCGTTCGGATTGAGGGAAATCGCCTCGCTCTGAACCTGCGAGGCGCGAACCGGCCGCCCGGCCAACAGCCAGGCCTGACCGGCATGACCAAGCATCTCCGCCCGCAAATCCGGCCGATTCGGCGGAAGTTCCCGCGCCAGCGTTTCGAACCGCGTGGCCGCCGCCTCGTGATCGCCAAGCCCAACCAGAGCGACGGCCACACAATGCCGCGCAGGCAGGCCGCCTCCCGCTTTGAACCAGGCAAGACCGCTGCGGTAGGCCGAGGCCGGGTCCTCCTCCGCCAACGCCAGACAGGCCGCGTATTCCGCCTGGTGATCGACTTTCGCTTCCCCGGCCACCGTTTGCACCGACGCGATCAGGATCAGTCCCGCCGCGCATACCAACTTCCAAATGAGCAGTCTCATTTGCCCTCGAGCATGTCATCGATGGTGCTTGTCAGAATCGCCAAATCACGGTCCGTGGAGAGCCGGTGATCCCCATCCTTGATAAGACGGACCTGGATATCCGGACAACTTACATGTTCGGCGATCCTGAGCGATACCTGATAGGGAACGTCCGGATCGGCCATGCCGTGTAGCAGGCGGATAGGGACATCGATTGGCAAGGGACCGCGAAGCAGGAGGTGGTTCCGCCCCTCCTCGATCAGTTTCATGGTGATCGTGTACGGCTCCTCGCTGTATTGCGATGGCCGTTGATAAATGCCGTCACGTCTCAAGGTCTCGCGGATCTCCTCGCTGAAGTTCGGCCACATCAGGTCTTCGGTGAAGTCCGGCGCCGGCGCGATTCCGACCAGTCCCGCCACCAGATCCGGTCGCCGCGCGGCGGTCAACAGCATCATCCAGCCACCCATCGAGGAGCCCACCAGGATCTGCGGACCTTCGGTGACGCCATCAATCACCGCCAAAGCATCGGAGTGCCACAGCCCGATCGTTCCATCGGCGAAAGCGCCGGAGGATTGGCCATGCCCCTGATAGTCGAGGCGCAGAAAGGCCTGGCCGCGGCGCTTTGCATAGGCCTCCAGGACCGTCGCCTTGGTTCCCGTCATGTCCGAGGCGAAGCCGCCGAGAAAGACAATTCCCGGTGCCTTGCCGGGAGTCCTATGATAAGCGATCCGCGCGCCGTCCGGCTTCGTCAGGAACGAGGTCTGCCGATCCGTCGAGTCGTGTGGGAAATCGGTCATTGTGTTACTCTTTCAGCCAAGAACAGCCATACGGATGATACGCCAGTGAACGAGGCGCCAATCGATATCACGTCGGGACGTCCGAGAATCGGGACCGATCCTAGCAGTACCGGCGGCGATTTCGATGCTTTCCGCCCCGCATCCGACGGCAAGGCGCCGACGGTGATGCAGATCCTGCCGGCCCTTCGCTCCGGCGGCGTGGAACGTGGCACCGTCGATGTCGCGCGCGCGCTGGTCTCCGCCGGGTGGAACGCGGTCGTCGTCTCCGCCGGCGGTCCCATGGTGCGGGAATTGGACAGGGCCGGGGCAGTCCATATCGAGCTTCCGATCGGCGCCAAGAATCCGCTCAAGTGGCGGGCCAATTTCGACCGTCTCGTCGACCTTGCCTTCCAGCACAATGTCGACATCCTGCATGCCCGCTCCCGGATGCCGGCCTGGATCGCCTGGTGGACGGCTCGCAAGAGATCCATGCCGTTCGTGACGACCTTTCACGGCCGCTACGGCGACTCCAATCCGTTGAAGAAGGTCTACAATGCGGTGATGAGCCGGGGCGACCGCGTGATCGCGATTTCGCATTACATCGCCGGCGAGATCACCCGGCGTTACGGCGTCACCGGCGACCAATTGCGGGTGATCCCGAGAGGCGTGGACCTGGGCCTGTTCGATCCGGACCGGGTTTCAGCGGAGCGCATGATCAAGCTGACCAACGAGTGGCGTCTGCCGGATGGCGTACCCGTGGTCATGCTACCGGCCCGGGTCACCCGGTGGAAAGGTCACGAACTGCTGATCGACGCCTTGGCGCGGCTGGGGGACCGGCCGTTTCATTGTCTGATTGTCGGCACCTACGAGGGCAAGGAATCCTTCAAGGCCAGATTGGAGGCGAGGATCGCCAAGCTCGGCCTGACCCCCTTTGTCCATTTCGTCGGCAACTGTTCGGACATGCCGGCGGCCTACAAACTTGCCGATGTTGTCGTCTCCGCCTCGCTCGACCCCGAGCCTTTCGGCAGGGTCATCATCGAGGCCCAGGCGATGGGGCGTCCGGTGGTGGCAAGCGACCACGGCGGCGCCGCCGAATCCATGCTCGACGGAGAGACCGGCTGGCTGGTTCAGCCCGAAAGCGCCGATTCCCTCGCCGAAGGGATCCGCAAGGCCTTGAGCATGACCGAAGCGGACCGGGAGCGGCTGTCCGATACCGCGATCACCCATGCCCGCACCAATTTCTCGCGCGAGGATATGTGCGCCCGCACCCTTGCCGTCTATTGCGAAATTCTCGGGCTGACCCCGGCCGGGATTTGAGTGGGACCGTGTCGGGCGAACGGATCCTGGTCATCAAGCTTGGCGCGCTGGGCGATTTTCTCTATGCGCTCGGCCCGATGCGAGCGATCCGCGAGCACCATCGCACCGCAAAATTGACGCTGATGACCCGCCCGCCGTACGAGGAGCTCGGCCGGCGGTGCGGACTGTTCGATGAGATCATCCTCGATCCGGCGCCGAGACCTTGGGACGTCTCCGTCATCCTCGCCCTACGCCAAACCCTGCGCGAGACCGGCCGTGACCGGATCTACGATCTTCAGACATCGGACCGCACCGGCTGGTACTACCGATTGCTCGGCCCCGGCGCCCGTCCCGACTGGTCCGGGATCGTGCCGGGTTGCAGCCACTTTCATCACTACAAGCGCCCGACCCTGACCCACACGATAGACCGGCAGATCGAGCAGCTTCGGATCGCCGGGATCGACAAAGTGCCCCGCTCGGACCTGTCCTTCATGGACGCGGACATCACCCGTTTCGGCCTGCCGGAGGTTTTCGCCCTGCTGGTGCCGGGAAGCTCGGCGCGCATGGCGGTCAAGCGCTGGTCCGCGTCCCGGTATGGCGAGCTTGCGAGCCGGCTTTCGAGCCGCGGCATCGTTCCCGTCCTGCTCGGCGCCGCCGAGGAGACCGACGCAATCGGTGAAATCATCGGCAAATGCCCGGAGGCGATCAGTCTGGAGGGTCGCACGACGATCTTCGATATTCCGGCCCTCGGACGGCGCGCCGCCGGCTGCATTGGCAACGACACGGGACCGATGCACATGGTGGCGATGACCGGATGCCCCACCGTCGCAATCTTCAGCACCGGTTCGTTTCCGAACAAGGCGGCGCCCAGGGGTGAGGCGGTGAGCGTTCTGGTGCGCGATAATCTGTCGGACCTTCCGGTGGATGAGGTCGACGCGGCGATTGGCGGTTTACTGAGGAACGGCGCTGGCTAGCTGTGCTCGTCCGTCTTTCGCGCCGTATAGGTCTTGCCATCGGCGCCGCGCACAAGATCGACGATCTCGGGCTCGTCCTGGGGCGCGCCCCGGCGGGAACGCCCGAACCCGAACCCAAATCCGCTGCGCGCCTTGCCTTTTTTCACCCGGTCAAGCCGGCCGATCAGCTTGAAGCCATACCAGACCGCCGCGAGAATCGCGATCAGCATCAGTATCTTGTTCACGCTCAGCAGCATGGGGCATTTCTAAACCGGATCGCGCGCAAAGGAAACGCCTTCCCGACGCGAAGGCGGGGCTTATCCGCCGAATACGGGCCGGGGATGGTCAAAAACGCGCCACTCGCCTAAAACCCTCGGCCATGATGATCTCCCCTCCGAACAAGCCCGTCGAGCCGATCAGCGACGAGCGCCGGGCCGAAAGCTTGAAGGCGACGATGGCCGCGAGGTCGGCGGGGGAACCGGTCAGGGTTTTCGCCTATGGCTCGCTGCTTTGGGACCCCTGCTTCGCGTTCCACGCCAAGCGGCGGGCGCGCCTCCCCGGCTGGGTCCGGCGCACCTGCCTTTGGACGGTGCATGCACGCGGGTCGGTCGAAAACCCGGGCTTGTTTTACGGCTTGGATTCCGAACCGGCGGGTGCCTGCGACGGCGCGGTTTATGTTCTTTCCCCTGACGGGTTGGACGAGGGACTGGACCAGCTCTGGCGGCGCGAAATGCATGCCGGCGTCTATGAGCCCCGGTGGCTCAAAGCCGAGACGGAGAATGGCAATCTCAGCGTTCTCACTTTCGTGGTGAACCGCGACCATCCGCAGTATTCCGGTCCGATTGAACTGGAGAGGGCTGCGAAATACATCGCGTCGGCATGCGGAAAATTCGGCTCCTGCACGGAATATTATGTGGCAACGCTGGCGGCGCTTGAACGGGAAGGCCTCAAGGACCCCGAGCTTCAGAGCCTTGTCGAGCGTGTCATCGCGCTGTCGGCCAAGGCCGAATAACGGTCAGATCCGCACGCCCTCGCCGGCGCTAATCTCATAACGCACCACGCCGTGAGTGCCACGGTCCTCTCGGCCGATGAAACGCATGCCGATCTTTTCCAGCACCCGGTGTGAGACCTTATTATCGGCGCGGCTGAACGCGACGATCCGATCCAGATTCAGCGTCTCCAGCCCATGCCGCAGACACGCCGCCGCGCCCTCGGTCGCGAGTCCCGCGCCCTGGAAGCGTCGAAACAATCCGTAACTCACCTCGACATGGCTTCCGTCATCCGTGTATCTGAGCCCGCATTCACCCATGAACGCGCCGCTCGCCTTGTCATGCGCGGCGAACAAGCCGAATCCGTGTGCGCGCCAATGATCCACGGCCACATTGAAGGCCTTGCTTGCGGCCACGGGATCGCGGGGGCCGTATTTGCGGATCGCCATCACCTCGGCATCGCCGTAGAACCGGATCATGTCGGCGCGGTGCGGCTCAGCCAGCCGTTTCAGCAGCATCCGCTCGGTCTCCAACTCCATGCCTCACCCTCCTAATTCCGCCGCATCAAGACGGCGGCGGCGCCAGAGATCAGCACGCGCGAAACGAGTGATCACGCCATGCAAGGGCAAGGGCCTCGGCTCCATGATCGGAAGCGGCGCGTCCTCCGGGTTGCCGCCACGGGCGAGGTCCGCGAGCACCGGCCCCATCGCGGTGGCCAAAGCGACGCCCCGGCCGTTGCAGCCGAGCCAGGAGAACACCCCCGGCGCCAACACATGCAAACGCGGCAGATAGTCCGGCGTCATGGCCAGAAACCCGCTCCAGACATAATCCCACTCGACATCGCCGAGCTGTGGAAAGTTCTTCTTCAGACGCGCGCCGACATGCGCCTTCAACCGCGCCTCGGAATTCACGTCGAAGATCAGCGAGGCGCCACTGACCAGCCTGCCCTCCCAGTCATACCGGGCGAATTCCAGATCCCCGCGCGTGTCCGACATTCCGTGCCGCCCCGGCAGAACCGATTTACGCACATTGTCGGACAGCGGTTTGGTCGCCATCTGCCAGGTCTTGACCGGAACGAAGGTCCGCCGAAGCCTCGGCCAGAGATCGTCCGAATAGGCATTGGTGGCGAGCACCACCCGCTCCGCCGTCACCGATCCCTCGGGCGTTCGGATGCGCCACCCTTTTGGTGTCCGCTCCAACGCCTGAGCGGGGGACCGGGTGTGGATGCGCGCGCCATTCCCGGCCGCCGCCTTGGCAAGGCCACGGGCATAGGCCATCGGGTGAACCGTGCCGCCTTCATGAGCGATCCAGCCGCCATACCACGCATCGCTGCCGATCAGATCGCGCAAGTCATCCCGGCTCAGCAGATCCGCCTTGGCGCCGCGGCTGGTCCATTCCCCCAGCCGTCGCTCGACCAGCCGCATCCGGCCCGGAGAATGCGCCGGCTGGATCCAGCCGTTCTGCTCGCCGGCCTTTTCCATATCGTGCTTGCGGATCAGGTCGAAAACCAGCTTCGCCGAGTCCCGGATCAACGCGATCGTGCTTTCGCCCTTTTCCGGGCCGAAGACCCTCAGGATCTCCTCGGGATCGGCCTTTGCCAGAGTGGGGATTGCCAGCCCGTTGTTTCGCCCCGATGCGCCGAAGCCGATCTCGCTTGCCTCCAGCACCACCGTGTCGGCGCCGGGAACCAGGTGTAGGGCGGTCGAAAGCCCGGTATATCCGGCCCCCACGATCGCCACATCGGCGGTTTGATCACCGCTTAGCGGTCCGGTCTCGATCGGCGCCGGAGCGGTCGCCGCCCAGACCGAGTCAGGCAATGCCGACGAGGTGGAAATCTTGGCCACGCATATCTCCCAAAAACGGCATATCTCGACTCAGGTCAGCAGGCTTTTCAATTCCAGCGCGGGATCGGCGATCTGATCCGGCGTCGGGTTTCGTGCGGACTTGAGAAGCCGGCTGGCGATCATATAGGTGGCCCCGTCATTCATCGCGTCCACGGCCAGCAATTCCTCGCCCTTGAAGTACCAGACCGACAACGACTGTTCCCGCTTGCCGGCACGCTGCACCGTGCGATCATAGCCCGTGTTGAGCCCGGCGATCTGGAGCTTGGTCTCGAATTGATCCGACCAGAACCAGGGCGCCGGACGATAGGCGACATCGTGGCCCGCCAAGCTCTCGGCCGCGGCCTCGCCCTGGTCCACGGCGTTCTGAACGGATTCAAGCCGTCCCCTGCCCCCGCCGAGCGGAAACCGCGCGCAGTCGCCCGCCGCGACAATGGACGGATCCGACGTCCGGCAGGCCTCGTCGACCAGGATGCCGTCGTCGACGGCGAGTCCCGCCGCTTTCGCCAGATCATCATTGGGGCGGATGCCGATCCCAACGACGGCGAAATCCACCGCAAGGGTCTCGCCACCCGCCAACCTGGCGCCGGAGACCCGGCCGCCCTCGCCGATCAGGGTTTCAAGCGCCGTGGCTTCGCGGACCCGAACCCCGTGCGCTTCATGCAGAGCCCGGAAATAGTCGGACGTGGCCGGCGCGGCGACACGCTGGAGAATCCGGTCCGCCATCTCCAGCACCGTGACCTTGAGCCCAAGCTTGGCGGCGACCGCCGCGGCCTCGAGACCGATATACCCGCCGCCCACCACGAGTAGCGAATGGCCGGGCGCGAATTCCCGCGCCATCGCATCGACATCGCCGAGCGTGCGAACGGTGAAAACACCTTTGAGGTCCCCGCCGATCGACGCCGGCAGGCGGCGCGGTATCGAGCCGGTAACCAGCGCCAGCCGCTCGTAGGTAATCGTCTCGCCACTTTCCAGGATGACCTTCGATCCGGACCGCTCGATGCTGTCGACCCGTGTGCCGAGGCGCAGCGTCACGCCATGGTCGGCATACCAGCGCTCGGGCCGGATCAGCAGGCGCGCCAGGTCCATCTCGCCGAGCAGATATTTCTTGGATAGCGGCGGGCGCTGGTAGGGTGCGACCGGTTCCTCGCCGATCAGCACGATCGGACGTCCGTCGCCCAGGTCGCGCAGCTTGGCGATCAGCGAAACCGCGGCCTGTCCGCCGCCGACGACAACCAGGGTGCCGGTCAAAGCCAGTATTCTCCCCAAAAACCCGAACACCCCTGTCCGGCGATCCCTTCAGCCTAACCTCGGATCGGCGCCGGGGCGAGCGAAGACAGGCGTCGGGCCCACCCCCTCCCCGCCGGCCGCTAAAGTCCGAACCGGTTCCACATAGCACGCGCCTCGATGCCGGCGAGCAGCTCCTCAGGCCATCCGGCCGTCCAGTCGTCCCCGATACCCACAAGTCCCGATGGCCGAAAACCGAGCCGGCTCAGCAACCCCCGGCGCGGGCCGAGAAGCTGGAACTTCACGTGTTTGCCGTATCGCTCGCGCATTACCGACCGCAGATCCCCGATTCCGTCGATCAGCCCCAGCTCCAATGCCTTGGCCCCGGTCCAGAACGCGCCGCTGAACAGCTCCTCCGGATCTCCTTTGAGCCGGGCGCCGCGCCGTTCGCGCACCCACTCTCGGAAGCGCTGATAGATATCATCCTGCAGGGCGCGCAGATGCTCCACATGCGCCGGGTTCTCTGCCTGAAACGGGTCCAGCATGCCCTTGTTCGCGCCCGTGGCGTGCAGTCTGCGCTCGATCCCGAGCTTGGCGATCGCCTCCTCGAAGCCGAAACCGGCCGAGATGACGCCGATGGACCCGATGATCGAGCTTGGATTGGCATAAATCTCGTCGCCCGCAAGCGCAATCCAATAGCCGCCGGACGCCGCCACGTCCTCGCAGAAGACGAAGACCGGCTTGTCCTTCTCGCGCGCGAGATCCCGCACCCGTTGCTGGATCAGATCCGACTGTACCGGAGAGCCGCCGGGCGAATTGATGACCAATGCGACGGCCTTGACGCGCCGGCCGGAAAACGCCGCTTCCAGCAGTGCCGCGACGCCTTGCAGGTTCAGACCGCGGCCGAGCGGTCTCGCGTCGCCGATGACGCCGGTAAGCCGGACCACGGAAACCACCGGGTCCCGGCGGCGAAGCGAATTGAATTTTTCCAGAATAGCCATGCACCGAAGATAGGGGCGCCGGGCACACTCGCCAAGCGGCTTGGCCGAGAAAGGCGCCTAGCCCTTGAACAAATCCCCATGCACGCCGTACCGGCGCCGGCGTGCGAGAAAGGCCAGAAGGGCTCCAGGCAAGCCGATGACGATGAACGCCGGAGCAAGCAGAATGGTCGAGATCACCGGATGCCACAGGACGGGATGCACATGCCGCGAGATGGCAGGTTCGGCGAGCTTCAGGCTTTCGGGATGCACCGCGAACCAGAACGAACCCGCGTCAATCAGCGCGAACGTGCCGGTCAGCAGCCATTTCACCAGGTCATGGCAAAGCACCGCCACACCGAGCGCCAGCAAGATCTAGCCGAGGCCCGCGATCACCCTGCGCATTCTTTCCGCCACTTCCGTGCTCGTTGCTGGCCGGTCCGGGCCGGTTCCATTTCCAGACCATAGGACAACCTGCCCCATCGGCGCAAACCGCGTTGCAGGGTTTCGCGAAAGTTGCATTCAACAACCGCCTTCGCTAATGTCCGCCGCCCAGCGGAGGGATGGCCGAGTGGCTTAAGGCGCACGCCTGGAAAGCGTGTTCACCGAAAGGTGTCGGGGGTTCGAATCCCCCTCCCTCCGCCACAGCTGTCAAGGGCATTCCAGAACTGTCTGACGTCAGCACCCCTGGGACAGAATAGGCGCTTTTCGTAACGGAGGATTTCTGGCTCATCGTAGTGACCGAAGGGAACGCAGATG
>JAYOEU010000047.1:8556-26778 GCA_038116915.1 Alphaproteobacteria bacterium | reverse complement strand
CCTGGATTCGAACCAGGACCGACGGAGTCAGAGTCCGTTGTTCTGCCGTTAAACTATTCCCCAGCAGGCGCGCTCTAAATCGTTTAAAATCATGGAGATACGAATTTTTGAGCGCGATGCGGGGGAAATTAACAGCCTTGGCTGGCCATGGCAAGGCCGGGGATGTCGCGGCGCTCTGCCGCGGCGCAAGGACCGGCGTTCGATATTGAGCAATGGAACTCCCGCCGGTTAGCCGGTACAGTGGCGAGGAAATGGCGTCCATGGGGCGCGTTGAATTTGGATGAGACAATGTCCACCGGCCGACAGCAGTCGTCGCGCCGGTTTCGCCGACGCAATGGCCAGCGGACCGGGCAGATGTCCGGCGGTCGTGCCGTGGTTGATGAGGCGATACCGGGACATGAAACCCGCCCGCCCGGCGCGCGCGGGCAAGACGTGTTGGCCGCGCTGGATCTCGGAACCAACAATTGCAGGCTGCTGATCGCGCATCCGACCCGCGACGCGTTCCGGGTGGTCGACGCCTTTTCGCGGATCGTCCGGTTGGGGCAGGGGATCACGTTCACCGGTGCCCTGTCCGACGAGGCGATGGACCGGACGGTCGATGCGCTGAAGATCTGCGCCGACAAGATGCGCCGCCGCGACGTAACGCTGTCCCGCGTTGTCGCCACCGAGGCCTGCCGGCGGGCCGGGAACGGCGCGGCGTTCATTGACCGCGTAAAGGTTGAAACCGGCCTGGAGCTCGAAGTCATCTCGAACCGCGAGGAAGCGGAGCTGGCGCTTGCCGGATGCCTGCCGCTGTTCGATCCGGCGGTTCCCGATGCCATCGTCTTCGATATCGGCGGGGGCAGCACCGAGCTCGCCTGGACCCGGCGCGGCCCGGACGGCAGCAGGCTTTCCCTCGACGTGATGTCCATGCCCATCGGCGTCGTCACCCTGACCGAGAAGTACGGCGGCGACCACTTCAAGGACCGGACCTATCGGGCGATGATCGAGGAATGTCTCGCCCATCTCGATGCCTTCGATGAGGCGCACGGGATTTCCTCAAGGATCGGCGAGCGCCGGGTGCAGATGCTCGGAACCTCGGGCACCGTGACGACGCTCGCCGGATTGCGACTGAATCTGAAGCGTTATGTCCGCGACCGCGTGGACGGCACGTCACTGACCTTCGCCGATGTGCGCCGGCTTGCGGGCGATCTGGCGGGCATGGGATTCCGGGATCGGGCGGCCTTTCCCTGCATCGGCCAGGAACGAGCCGATCTGGTTGTTGCCGGCTGCGCGATACTGGAGGCGATCTGCGAGAAATGGCCGGTCGGCCGGCTTCGGGTCGCCGACCGCGGAGTGCGCGAGGGAATCCTGTTCGGTCTTCTCGGCGAGCTCGGCTAGCAAGGTGTGACGATGGGCTTTTCCTTATGAGCGGACCGAGATCGGGCGGCGGCAACCGTAAGCGCGGCAGCGGCGCGCGCGCCGAATCGGTGCGCCTCAAGACCGCGAAGGGCCGCACCATCTCCTCCCAGCGCTGGCTGCAGCGCCAATTGAACGATCCCTATGTGCAGGAGGCTCAGCGGCTCGGTTTCCGGTCGCGCTCGGCCTTCAAGCTCGAGCAGCTGGATGAGAAATTCGGCTTCATCATCGCCGGCCAGCGCGTGGTCGATCTCGGCGCCGCGCCGGGCGGCTGGACCCAGGTCGTCGCCTCCCGAGTTCTCGGGAACGCGGGCGGGGGAACGGGCCGGGTGGTCGGGCTCGATATTCTGGAGATGGAGCCGGTCGCCGGCGCGGAAATCCTGCGGGCCGATTTCATGACCGAGGAGGGTCTCGCGGCGCTGACCGGCCTGCTGGGCGGCCCGGCCGATCTGGTGCTGAGCGACATGGCGGCGCCGACCACCGGCCACGCGCCGACGGATCATCTGCGGACCGCGGCCCTGTGCGAGGCGGCCTATGACTTCGCCGAAAGCGTGCTCAGCGCCGGCGGGAGTTTCGTCGCCAAGGTCTTCAAGGGCGGCAGCGAGGGCGAGTTGCTGCAACGCATGAAGCTCGCTTTCAAGACCGTGCGGCACGCCAAGCCTCCGGCGAGCCGTCCCGAGTCGCCCGAAACCTACGTTGTTGCGATGGGGTTTCGCGGTTAGCGGCACGGCGGCACGCAACGTGGAATCCCACACGGGGCAAGGCCCATGGCGCACGATCCGGCCGAGGTGGAAATCCCGCTTGGCTAGAGCGCGCGGCGGTGTATAGTCCGGCGCCACCGTCGCCAACGGAGGCACCCCATGCAGATACGTGAAGCCCTGACCTTCGACGACGTGCTCCTAGAGCCGGCGCGATCATCGGTATTGCCGGCATCCGTCGATACCTCGACCCATCTGACCAAGCAGATCAAGCTTGGTATTCCCGTCGTCTCGGCCGCGATGGACACGGTCACCGAAAGCCGGCTCGCCATCGCCATGGCGCAGCTCGGCGCGATGGGCGTGGTGCACAAGAACATGGATGTCGAGCGTCAGGCCGCCGAGGTCCGGGCGGTCAAGAAGTTCGAAGCCGGGATGGTGGTCAATCCGCTTACCATTCACCCGGATCAGTCGCTCGCCGAAGCGCTGAACCTGATGGAGCGTTACAAGATCAGCGGTATCCCGGTGGTCCGGCGGCGCACCGACCGGCTGGTCGGGATCCTGACCAACCGGGATGTCCGCTTCGCCACCGACCGCAGTCAGAAGGTCAGCGAGCTGATGACCAAGCGGGTCATCACCGTGACCGAGGATGTGACCTCCGGCGAGGCCCGCCGGCTGCTGCACAAGCACCGGATCGAGAAGCTTATCGTGGTCGACGGGGATCAGAAATGCGTGGGGCTGATCACCGTCAAGGATATCGAAAAGGCCGACAACCATCCCAATGCCTGCAAGGACGAGCAGGGGCGGCTGCGCGTCGCGGCGGCGACCGGGATCGGCTCCGAGGGCTTGGCCCGGGCCGAGGCCCTGTTCGATGCCGAGGTCGATCTGATCGTCGTCGACACCGCGCACGGTCATTCCGAGAACGTGCTCGCCTCGGTGAACCAGATCCGCAAGCTCTCGAACTACACCCAGATCATCGCCGGCAACGTGGCGACCGGCGACGGGGCGCGGGCGCTGCTCGACGCCGGGGCGGATGCGATCAAGGTCGGCATCGGGCCGGGCTCGATCTGCACGACCCGGATGGTGGCCGGCGTCGGCGTGCCGCAACTGACGGCCGTGGTGGACGCGGTGGAGGTGTGCGCCAAGGCCGGCGTGCCGGTGATCTCCGACGGCGGCATCAAATATTCGGGCGACCTCGCCAAGGCCATAGCGGCCGGCGCGGATTGCGCGATGATCGGCTCGCTCTTCGCCGGAACCGACGAGAGCCCGGGCGAGGTCTATCTCTACCAGGGCCGGTCCTATAAGGCCTACCGGGGCATGGGCTCGCTCGGCGCGATGGCGCGGGGCTCGGCGGACCGCTATTTCCAGGAAGAGGTGTCGGACCATCTGAAGCTGGTGCCCGAGGGCATCGAGGCGCAGGTGCCCTACAAGGGACCGATCGCCACGGTGGTCCACCAGCTGATCGGCGGCCTGAAGGCGGCCATGGGATATACCGGTAACGCGACGATCAAGGACATGCAGACCAACAGCACGTTTCTCCGGATCACCAATTCCGGGCTTAGGGAAAGCCACGTGCACGACGTGTCGATCACCCGAGAGGCGCCGAATTACAGGCCCAACCTGTGATTCCCGCGGCCCGGATCGCCGCGGCGATCGAGGTTCTCGAGGCCGCCGAGCGGGATGGTTTCGCAGCGGATCGGATTCTCGCCGATTTCTACCGACGGCGGCGCTATGCCGGCTCCAAGGATCGCGCGGCGATCAGCGCGCGGGTCTATGGCGCGGTGCGCCGCCGGATCCGCTTGGACTGGTGGCTGGCGCGCATTGGCGCCGACGCCACCCCCCGGACGCGCGTTCTCGCCGATATTTTGCTCGCCGACGGGCTATCTCCGGATGAGACGGCGGCGTTGTTTGACGGCTCGGCGCATGGACCGGCGGGCTTAAGCGAAGCGGAGAAGGCTGTCCTCGCCCGTCTTGCGGGGCAACCCTTGGAGCATCCCGACGCCCCGCAATGGGTTCGGCTCGAATGTCCGGAGTGGATCGCCGCCGCGCTCCTGCCGGCCTTGGGGGAGAAGTGCGAGCGCTGTCTTGCGGCGCTTGCCGAGGAGGCGTCCTTCGATCTACGGGTCAATCCGATCATAACCTCGGACCGCGAGTCGGTGCGGGTGGCGCTGGCCAAGGCCGGGTTGGAGACCGAACCCACGCCGTATTCGCCCTATGGCCTGCGCGCGGCGGTCCGCCGGCGGATCGACGGCATGAAACCCTTCAAGAACGGTGTGATCGAGGTCCAGGACGAGGGCGCGCAGCTTGCCTCGCTGCTGGTCGGCGCCGAGCCGGGCATGCAGGTCGCTGATTTCTGCGCGGGTGCCGGCGGCAAGACGCTGCTGATGGCGGCGGCGATGCGGAACAAGGGCCGGGTCCTGGCCATGGATGTCGGCGCCGACCGGCTGGACCGCGCCGCGCCCCGGGTCGCCAGGGCGGGATTGCACAATGTCGAGCGGCGGGTGCTGAAAAGCGAGGAGGACCGGTTTCTGAAGCGTTGGACCCGCCGGTTCGACCGGGTGCTCGTGGATGCGCCCTGCACCGGGGTGGGAACCTGGCGGCGCACGCCGGAGGCGCGGCTGCGCTATGGTGAAGCCGATCTTGCCGAAATGACCGCGCTTCAGGACCGGATTCTCGCCAGCGCGGCCCGTCTTACCAAACCCGGCGGCCGTCTGATCTATGTCACCTGCTCCCTTTTGCCGCAGGAGAACGAGGACCGGGTCACCGCCCTGCTGGCGCGCCGCGACGACTACGAGATTGTTCCGATCTCGTCGGTATGGTCCGAAACGGTCACCGCGGCCGGTGGCCCGGAATGCCAGGAATCCGGAGATTTTCTGCGCTTGACGCCGGATGAACACGGAACCGACGGTTTCTTCGTCGCGGTTCTGGAGCGCCGGCATGACCAGTCCGAGGATGCGTGACGGCGCGGCCCATTGGAGCCGGCCGGCGGGCCCTCGCTCGAAAATCCGGTTGGGAGTCATGGACAGCCGCGCTTTTAGCCCGGTACTCTATGGTCATGTGAAATCAACGGTGGAGCCGATCGTGTCTGGCTCGTTCACGGTGGATATCAGACCAGCGGTCACGGCGGATGCCGTGGGGATCTCGAAAGTCCAGGTGGATGCCTGGCGGGATGCCTATGTCGGGTTGCTGCCGGATCAGGCGCTGATCGACATGAACGCGACCAAGGCCGCGCCCCGCTGGATGCGGATCATTGTCCAGATGGGGGACCCTCGGCAGTTCTGCGTCGCGAGCTTCGAGGGCAAGATCGTCGGCTTCTGTCATGGTGGCGCCCAGCGCCGGGCACTCGATCCGATGCGCCGCCGCCGGCCCGGGGTCGCGGAGATCTACACGCTATACGTGGACCCGAGCTTCCAAGGCTGCGGCATAGGTTCGGCCCTGATGATGCGGGTTTCCCGGCACCTGAGGGATGCGGGCTATACCTCGCTTACCCTGTCGATGCTGAGCGGCAATCGGATCGCCCGGCGCTTCTACGAACATCTCGGCGGCGAGTTGGGGGAGGAAACCCCTAGCGTGGTGATGGGAACTCCGACCAGCGAGGTGCTGTACCGCTGGGACGACATCACCTCGCTGTTGGAGCGGCTCGACGCGGTCATGGGCTGACCGGGCCCTGTTAGCGCTTATCCGAACACGCGACGCAGGATCGCGCTCCCCGCGCCATCGGTGATATTGGTGCCGAGCGGCGTGACCGAGACCGCGTCACGGCGCAGCGCGGCGATATCCTCGTCAGACTTGGGGTTGTCGTTCTCCTTGTGCATATAGATCCAGTAATAGTCCTGCTGCCTCAGATCCACGCGCTTCTCCACAGTCGGCATGATGACGGCGGAATGGCCCTGCTGGGTGATTTCGATGCCGGTGACGGAATCGGGATCGGTGGCGGGAATGTTGATGTTCGGCACGAAATGCCACGGCCAGCCCTCGGCTTCGACCAGTTTCGCGACGACCTTGGGGAGCCATTTACGGGAGGTCTCCCAGGGGATCGTCGCACGGTCGCCCTTCCAGGCCTGGCTCAATGCCATCGCGGGGATGCCGAGCCCATGCGCCGTCATCGCCGCGCCGACGGTGCCGCTGAAGCCGACATCGCCGCCGATATTCACGCCTGAATTGACGCCGGAGAGCACCAGATCAGGCGGGTTGTCCTTCAGCACCGAGGCGATGCCGACGAACATGCAATCCGCCGGCGAGCCGGTCAGCGCAAAGCGCCGCTCGCCATGCCGGTTCAGCCGCAGCGCCTGATGCAGGCTCAGCACCCGCGAGCCGCCGCTGAAATCGCCCGCCGGCGCCACGGTCCAGACTTCCTCGGCGATGGCCGCGGCCACCTCTTCGGCTACCTTGAGGCCCGGCGCTTCGATCCCGTCATCGTTGGTGACCAGTACCCGCTTCAGCCGGGGCTTCGTCTCGCTATTCATCCAGGTGATCCTTCCTAGCCCGGCATCGGGCGGGTTTGGCGTTTCTCGACAGTGCCGGAGCGTAACCTTATAAGGATGCGAAGACATTACGGAATGCGACCATGGATCGGATGGTCGCCGATATCCGGGCGAATTCGCGGGAGTGGGCATGTCGGGAGCGGGAAGCGGGCGGCTGGCGGGAAAGATCGCGCTGATCACCGGCGCGGCATCGGGAATCGGGCTCGCGACGGCGGAAATGTTCGTCTCCCAAGGCGCCGCCGTGGTCATGACCGACATCAATGCCGAAGCCGGCGAGAGCGCCGCCGCGCGCCTGCGCGGCTCCGGCGGCACGGTTGACTTCGTTGTCCTGGACGTGACCTCCGAGGAAAGCTGGATCGCCGCGATCGACGCGACCCGCCGCCGGCACGAACGGCTCGACATCCTGGTGAACAATGCGGGCATCGGGACCGCGGGCTCCATCGAGGACGCCACCCTCGAGGAGTGGAGGCGCACCCATGCGGTGAACGCCGAAGGTCCGTTCCTCGGCTGCAAGCACGGCATCGCCCTGATGAAGGAGAGCGGCGAGGGCGGCTCGATCGTCAATGTGTCCAGTGTCGCCGGGATCATCGGCGCGCCGCAGCTCGCGGCCTACTGCGCCTCGAAAGGCTCGGTGCGGCTGCTCACCAAGTCGGTGGCGCTGCATTGCGCGCGCAAGGGCTACGGCATCCGCTGCAATTCCGTGCATCCGTCCTATACCGATACCCCGATGGTCGATGGGATGGTCGAGGAGCACCATTCGCCCGAGCGGTATCGCGCGGCGCTGGAGGGGGCCTCGCCGACCGGACGCCTTGGCCATCCCGACGATATCGCCGGAGCCATTCTCTATCTCGCCAGTGACGATTCGAAATTCACCACCGGCGCGGAACTCGTCGTCGACGGCGGCCTGACCGCCACCTGAGCGACACCCAATCCAGGAAACGGAGTCTTGAGAGCATGTTCGATCTGACAGGCAAGGTGGCGGTGGTCACCGGTTCAACCAAGGGCATCGGCAAGTCGATCGCCGAGAACATGGCCGCGCTCGGGGCCAAGGTGGTGATCTCCAGCCGCAAGGCCGAAGCCTGCGAGGCGATCGCCCAGGCGATCCGCGACAAGGGACAGCAGGCGGCCGCGATCCCCTGCCATATCGGCAGCAAGGAGGCCTTGGCGGCGCTGGTCGACGAAACCCGCAAGGTCTACGGCAAGATCGATATCCTGGTCTGCAATGCGGCGACCAACCCGGTCTATGGTCCGATGCGCGAGGCCGACGACCGCGCCTACGAGAAAATCATGGACACCAACGTCAAAAGCATCTTCTGGCTCGCCAACATGGTGTGTCCCGAAATGGCCGAACGCAAGGACGGGGTGGTGATCGTCATCTCCAGCATCGGCGGTTTCAAGGGCAGCAAGAATTTGGGCCTCTATGCGCTTTCAAAGGCTGCCGAGCAGCAGCTTGTGCGCAACCTCGCGGTCGAGTGGGGGCCGCACAATGTCCGCGTGAACGCCATCGCGCCGGGCCTGATCCGCACCGACTTCGCGCGCGAGCTGTGGGAGGATCCGAAGAAGACCGCTGCCGCCGAGCGGATCACGCCGCTGAACCGTCTCGGCGACCCCGACGATATCGGCATGATGGCGGCCGCGATGGCGACCCGCGCCGGCAATTTCCTGACCGGCCAGACCATCACCATCGACGGCGGCCGGATGATCACCGATCCGTCCTGAACCGGGGCGGGTGAGCCGGGAGATTTCAGTCATGTCCCACGCCGTCCAAACCGCGCCGCCGCTGCCTTTCGATGCACGGTTTCTCGACGGGTTGACCGACCCGGTTCTGCTGGTCGATCCGTCCCGGATCGTTGTCAGCAGCAACCGTGCAGCGCGTCATATTCTCGGTGAACGCGCGGTCGGCTCGACCCTCGATTCCTTGCTCGACAACGCGGAGGTTTCCGAGGCCGTCACCGCGTCGCTGGGCGGGGCGCCGGGGACGACGCGGGAGATATTCCTGGCCTATCCGATTGCCCGGACCTTTGATCTCAACATTTGGCGGCTGCCGGATCTGAAATCTCCCGGACCGGCCTGGGCGATGATGATCTTCCACGATGTCACAGCCTCGAAGAAGGCGGCGCAGATGCGGGCGGATTTTGTCGCCAATGTGAGCCACGAGCTGCGCTCGCCGCTGTCCTCGCTTTTGGGATTCATCGAAACCCTACGTGGTCCTGCGCGCGACGATCCCGAGGCGACGGAGCGGTTTCTCGAGATCATGGAAGCCGAGGCGCAGCGCATGACGCGGCTGATCAACGATTTGTTGGCGCTCTCGAAGCTCGAAACCGAGGAGCATATTCCCCCGGAGGACGAGGTCGATCTCGCTCCGGTGCTCGCCCATGTCGGCAATATCCTCTCGGTCAGGGCGGGCGCGCGGTCGATGGATATCGAGATCGAGCATCCCGAGACCCTGCCGGCGGTTTTGGGCAACCAGGATGAACTCACCCAGGTGTTCCAGAATCTGGTCTCCAACGCCATCGCCTATGGCCGGGCCAGGACTCGCATCCGAGTCGTCGCCTCGCGGCTCGAGAATCTGGCCGATGGGCTGGCAACCGGGGTGAAGGTAAGTGTCATCAACGAGGGCGAGGGGATCCCGCCGGAGGAGATCGCCCGGATCACCGAGCGCTTCTACAGGGTCGACAAGGGCCGCTCGCGATCCATGGGCGGGACCGGCTTGGGCCTTGCAATCGTTAAACATATTGTCGCGCGGCATCGTGGCCATCTGGAGATCGAGAGCGTTCTCGGCAAGCTCACGACCTTCACGGTAAGCCTGCCGAGCGCGGGCTCCTGACCGGCAAATCCGGCTGTCATCCAATTGTAACAAATCGGTAATTTTTCGGACTCCTGAAATTTCTAGGTTTCCGGCGCGAACAGACAAACGCGTTCGGAACCCAGCATGGAGCTGAAAAAACACATGATCAGGAAATCCCTCCTCGCGGCGGCCGCCGTGATCGCCATGACCGGCATCGCCGAAGCCCGTGATCAGATCAGGATCGTCGGCTCGTCCACGGTCTATCCGTTTTCCACCGCCGTTGCCGAAACCTTCGGCCGCACCACATCGTTCAAGACCCCGATCGTCGAAAGCACCGGCTCCGGCGGCGGGCTGAAGCTGTTCTGCGCCGGCGCCGGTGATGATCATCCCGACATCACCAATGCCTCGCGCCGGATCAAGAAGTCGGAGGTCGAGACCTGCGCCAAGAACGGCGTGAAGGAAATTCTCGAGGTCAAGGTCGGCTATGACGGCATCGTGATCGCCAACTCCAAGGCCTCCGGCCAGCTGAAGCTGACCCGCAAACAGATCTACCTGGCCCTCGCCAAGGGCATTCCCGCCGGCGAAGGCAAGACGCAGCCGAACCCGAACAAGACCTGGAAGGACGTGGACGCCTCGCTTCCCGATCTGAAGATCGAGGTGCTAGGCCCGCCGCCGACATCCGGCACCCGCGATGCCTTCACCGAGCTTGCTCTCGAGGCCGGCTGCAAGGAATTCGGCTGGGTGAAGAAGTTGGCCAAGTCCGACAAGAATGCCTTCAAGGCGCTCTGCCACACGGTCCGCGAAGATGGCGGCTACATTGAAGCCGGCGAGAACGACAATCTGATCGTCTCCAAGCTCGAAGCCAATCCGAAGGCCTTCGGCATCTTCGGTTACAGCTTCCTCGATCAGAATGCCGACAAGCTGCAGGGCAGCATCATCGAAGGTCATTCCCCTACTTTCGAGGCGATCGCCGCCGGCGAGTATCCGGTGTCCCGGCCGCTGTACTTCTACGTAAAGAAATCGCAGATCGGTAAGGTTCCGGGTCTCCAGGAATACACCAACGAGTTCGCGGGCAACGCGGCCTCGGGACCGGACGGCTATCTCGCCGACAAGGGGCTGATCCCTCTGGGTGACGCGGAACGCGCGGATCGCGCCAAAGCGGTGAAGACCCTTGCCAACCTTGTCATGTGATTTTTCGAACCCGGGCGGCGCCGGCGGAATGATGTCCGCCGGCGCTCGTCGCGCGCGGCGGCTGCTGATCGAGCGGCTGATCATGACACTTCTGATCGCCGCGTCCTCGGTGGCGATCCTGACCACGATCGGCATCGTCCTTTCCCTGATTTTCGAATCGATCCAGTTCTTCCGGCAAATCCCGATCATCGATTTTGTCTTCGGTCTGCACTGGTCGCCGCAAACCGCGATCCGGGCCGATCAGGTCGGCGCCAGCGGCGCCTTCGGCGCCATCCCCCTGCTGGCCGGCACGCTCCTGATCAGTGCCGTCGCGCTCTGCGTATCCGGGCCGGTCGGCCTCATGGCCGCGATTTATCTCGGTGAATATTCCTCCCGGCGCTTCCGCTCGATCGTCAAGCCGGTCCTGGAAACTCTGGCGGGCATTCCGACCGTGGTCTACGGGTTTTTCGCGGCGATCGTGGTGGCGCCGATGTTGCGCAACGGCGGCGAGGCGATCGGCCTCGACATCTCCTCGGAAAGCGCGCTCGCCGCGGGGCTGGTGATGGGGATCATGACCATCCCGTTCGTCTCCTCGATTTCCGACGACGCGATCACGGCGGTGCCGGCCTCGCTGAAGGAAGCTGCGCTGGGCCTCGGCTCGACCCGGTCGGAGGCGATCCGCAACGTCATTCTGCCGGCGGCTCTGCCGGGGATCGCGGGCGGCCTGCTGCTCGCGGCATCCCGGGTCATCGGTGAGACCATGATCGTGGTGATGGCCGCAGGCCTGGCGGCGAACCTGACGCTTAATCCGCTGGACGCGGTGACCACCGTCACGGTGCAGATTGTCACCCTGCTGACCGGCGACCAGGAATTCGACAGCGCCAAGACCCTGGCTGCCTTCGCGCTCGGCCTGCTGCTGTTTGTCGTGACCCTGGCGCTGAACGTCACCGCGCTTCGGATCGTCAAAGCCTATCGGGAACAATATGACTGAGATCACGGATACCCGGACGCGCATGGCAAGGCGGCTTGTCCGCCGGCACGGCGCGGAAAAACGCTTCAGGCTGCTGGCTCTCCTGGCGGCATGGATCGGGCTGGTCTTTCTCGGCGTGCTGTTGTTCACGGTCATACGGTCGGGCTACACGGCGCTTGTGCAGACCGAAATCCTGCTGAAGGTTACACTTCAGGAGACCGATCTTGCGAAAACCGAATCCGGGACGCTCGCCGACGCGGTCGCCGGAGCAGATTACAACGCAATCATCAAGCGCGGCTTGCGGGAGGCCTTTCCCGAGGCGCAATCGCGGTCGGAAAAACGGGATCTCTACAAGCTGGTCAGTGTCGCGGCGGCCTATGAGATCCGCGAGACGATGATGCGCCATGAGGATCCGGTCGGGAAAACCCTGGCAATCTGGGTGACCGCGTCGGACGACGTGGACCTGATCATCAAGGGCACGGTGCCGAGAACCGCCCCCGAGGATCAGCGCCGCCTGAGCGATCAGCAGATGAGCTGGCTCGAAAGCCTGGAGAGGGCCGGCGGCCTGAAGGCGCATTTCAACACCAACTTCTTCACCTCGGGCGATTCCCGCGAGCCGGAGTTGGCGGGCATCCTGGGCGGCGCCCTCGGCTCGCTATACGCGATTCTCGTGTGCCTGGCGATTTCCTTTCCGTTGGGCGTGGCCTCGGCGGTTTATCTCGAGTGTTTCGCGCCGAGGAACCGGGCAACGGAATTCATCGAGGTCAACATCAACAATCTGGCGGCGGTGCCGTCGATCGTGTTCGGGCTCCTGGGCCTGGCGATCTTTCTCAACGTGTTCATGCTGCCCCGCTCGGCCCCGCTGGTGGGCGGCATGGTGCTCTCGCTGCTGACCCTGCCGACGATCATCATCGCCGGACGCGCGGCCATCAAGGCGGTGCCGCCGTCGGTCAGGGAAGCGGCGTTGGCCTTGGGCGCGAGCCCGATCCAGGCGGTGTTCCACCACGTGCTTCCGCTGGCGATGCCGGGGATCCTGACCGGCACGATCATCGGGACCGCCGGCGCGCTCGGCGAGACCGCGCCGTTGCTGATGATCGGCATGGTGGCCTTCATCGTCGACCTGCCGGCATCGGTCGTCGATCCGGCCACCGTGCTTCCGGTGCAGATCTTCCTCTGGTCGGACATTCCAGAAAAGGCCTTCGCCGAACGAACCTCGGCGGCTATTCTCGTGCTGCTGTCCTTCGTCTGTCTGTTGAACCTCGCGGCGGTGTATCTGCGCCGCAAATTCGAAATTCGTTGGTAGTGGAAAAGACGATGGCCCAAGATCCCGTCAATCACATGGTGACCGATTCAACCAATCTCAAATTTTCGGCCAGGCTGGGTGCCGTCGCATCCGCCGGCCCGCGAAAGGAAGGACGCGTGACGGACGCGCCCAGTAAAATGGCGAGCCGGGACCTCAAGGTCTATTACGGCAACAAGCAAGCGCTTTTCGATGTGTCTCTGGACATTCCCGTCAACCGGGTGACGGCGTTCATCGGACCGTCGGGCTGCGGGAAGTCGACCTATCTGCGGTGCCTCAACCGGATGAACGACACCATCGACATCTGCCGGGTCGAGGGATCGGTGACCCTGGACGGCGAGGACATCTACGACGCCGATCAGGATGTCGTGCAGTTGCGCTCCCGGATCGGCATGGTGTTTCAGAAGCCCAATCCGTTCCCGAAATCGATCTATGACAACGTCGCCTACGGCCCCCGGATCCACGGCATGGCCAGGGACCGGGATGAGTTGAACGGCATCGTTCTCGGCAGTCTGGAGCGGGCCGGATTGTTGGAGGAGGTGCGCGACCGGCTGGACGCGCCGGGGATCGGGCTCTCCGGCGGACAGCAGCAGCGGCTTTGCATCGCCCGGGCCATCGCGGTGCGCCCGGAGGTCATCCTGATGGATGAGCCGTGTTCGGCCCTCGACCCGATCGCCTCCGAGCGGATCGAGGAACTGATCATGGAGTTGAAGGCGAATTACACGATCATCATCGTGACGCACTCGATGCAGCAGGCGCGGCGGGTTTCCGACCAAACGGCGTTCTTCCATCTGGGGCGGCTCGTCGAGCACGGGGCGACCGGAGAGGTCTTTGAGAACCCGCGGGACGACCGCACCAAGGACTATGTCACCGGGCGAATCGGTTAAGGGGTGAGACGGCCATGGCACCGCTGATTCTCATCGTCGAGGATGAGGCTCCGCTGGCGGAGATGCTTCGCTACAATCTGGAGAAATCCGGTTACCGGACCCAGGTCGCCCATAGCGGCGAGGAAGCCCTGCAGCGGGTTGCGATCGAGCCGCCGGATCTCGCGGTCGTTGACTGGATGCTGCCGGAGCGTTCCGGAATCGAGGTGTGTCGGTCCTTGCGCGCCGGGGCCGACACCAAGCGCCTTCCGATCATCATGCTGACCGCGCGCGGCGAGGAAAGCGACCGGGTGCTGGGCCTCGACGCCGGTGCCGACGACTATGTGGTCAAACCCTATTCGCCGAAGGAGATGGTTGCCCGGATCAACGCGCTCCTACGGCGAAGCGACATCAGGGGCTCGGCGACGGTCAAGGAATATGCCGGCATCGTCATGGATCTCGACTCCCACCGGGTCACCCGCGACGGCGAGAGCGTCCATCTCAGCCCGAAATGTTTCCGGCTCCTGGAAACCCTGATCGACCGGCCGGGAATCGTCTTTTCCCGCGACAAGCTGCTGGGGCGGGTCTGGGGCGGCGATGTGTTCGTCGAGCCGCGCACTGTGGATGTGCATATCCGGCGCCTGCGCGAGGCGCTGGATGTCGTCGACGGCGGCAAGAACCTGATCCGTACGGTGCGCGGCGCGGGTTACGCGCTGGATGAGCGCGGCTGATCGAATTCCCGGTCTTTCTTCGGGATCAGGCTGTAAGGATGTTCGTAGCCCGGCATGGCGGAGATCCGTTCCGACCAGGCCTTGATGTTCGGCCAGCGGGAGATTTCCAGCCCGCCCTCGGCCATGAACACCATCCGCCCCCAGCAACCGAGATCGGCGATCGTGCAGGTATCGCCCACCAGCCAGTCGCGGCCCTCAAGCGCCGCGTTGACCGTATCGAGCGATGCCTCGGCGAGGGGGGTGAAATAGTCCATCACCGCCGGGTCCACCTTGCGGAACCGGTTGTAGTGGCGGACCTTGGCGACATTGGTGATGGCATCGGCTTCCCAGGACAGCCATTCGCGCGCCCGCCATTGATCCTGCTCGCTCTTGGCGAGGAAGCACCCGGTCTCGCGCGCGAGATAGTCGAGAATGATGTTCGACTGAACCACGATCAGTCCGCGATGGGCGAGGGCGGGCACCTGTCCGTAGCGGTTGATCGCAAGGTACCAGTCCTCCTTCTGGGCGCCGTATTTCAGATTGACGGTGCGGAACGAGAAGGGCAGCCCCGAGAGGCTGAGGAACATCATCGGCTTGAAACTGGAACTGGAGGTAAAGCTTCCGAAGAGCGTGAGACGGTCCGGGTCCAGGTTCATGTGAGGCTTCCGTGTGAGGGGCTTGGCGCGGAGGGCTTAATCGGGCTTCACCAGGCTCGCGCGCCGTTCGGCCTCGGCCCGTTTCAGTTCGGCATCGGGATCTGGGTACTTGTTCACCAGTTTCTTCAGACTGTCCATCAGATCCGCAAGCGATGCGGCGGGAACCCCGCGGAACTGCGGCGTGCAGACCAGCCTCAGCGCGTTCATATGAGTGACTAGCGCCTCCTGGCTATGCAGCCCGCCCTCGGCCAGCCGAAAGATCAGCTCGCACAGGGAATCTCCGACCTTGGTGGTCAGCTCGTATCCGAAGGTGCCACCCAGGTCGCGCACCCGGCCGGCGCCGCGATAGGCTTCATCGTAGGTCTCCTTGGTGAAGCCGCCTTCCTTTTTGATGCGGGCGACGATTGCGACCAGCGCGCGCATGTCCGCGTCGACCCAGTCGGGATATTTCTCCACCGCCTGTTCGACGAAGGTTTCGGCGCGCTCGACCGCTTCCTCGCGGGACATTCCGCCCTTGCGGTTGGTCATGGTCGTGAACCGGGTCTGGACATGCATGATCTTGACCTCGGGAGCTCCCTTGGCCTGGTCCGCGGCGCTGGCGTCTTTTGGTTTGTCGTCGCTCATGACCTCACCGCTTCTCAAACATTTTTTCCATTTCCTCCTCGCTGACGGCGCTCTCCGGCTGATCGTCGAGATCCAGCTCCGCGTCCGCTGCGCGCCGGCCGATGCCGTTGGGCAGTCCGTCGTCCCTGAAGCGGCGATCCGGGCCAATATAGCCGGTCGTCTGCACGAAGGCTTTGGGCTCCTCGGCGATCCAGGCGAGACGGTCGTATATCGCCTTCACCGAGAGCGGCTTGGCGATCACGATGTTCGCGCCGGAATCCCGTGATTTCTCGATATTCCGCTGCTGGGTATGGCTGGTCAGAATAAGCACGGGAATGAAGCGGGCCGGGCTACTTTCGTCGGCGCGTAGCGACTTGATCAGAGAGAACCCGTCGACCTTCGGCAGGTTCAACTCGCAGAACAGCACGTCAACCGATCGAAACTGCAGGTCCCGGAGCGCGACTTCGCCATCGACGGCGTCGAAGATGCTGGTGACGCCGAAGCCGCGCAGGATGCCTTGCATGATGGCGCGGATATTCTCGTTCGAATCCGCGATCATGAAGTTAAGCCCCTTGAAATTCATGGGCTTAGAGGACATTGGCTGGCTTTCTCGTCATCTGGCTCGTCATCAGGACATCCGTTGCGGCATTCCGGCGGTTAAGCAAAGTCGCGAGCCGGCGGCGACCATGCCCTCGGGAAATTATCGCCGATGTAGCCGGGTTAAGTACACTTGTTTAGGGTCTTGTTCGGCAAACCGTCCCGCAACCCGTGACCGGAGACCGTTCGATGCGGCTCAACGACGAGGAACAAGCCATGCTCGACGGCGCGTTCGGGCCGGCGCGGCAATGGGCGCTTGATCACCAGATCAAGGTCGGCCGGATGTTCGATGCCGCCGACATGGTCGCCGTCAGCCAGGCCCATATGATGGCGGATCCTGAATCTCTCGGAGAAGCGGGCGTCGCCTTCGTGGAACGGTTCGCGGCCCTGCCGCCTCGGGAACGGCGGGTGCGGGTGCCGATGATCACCGATCCGCGCGGCGTCGACCTTACCTGCTATGATCCGATCGGCCAGACCGAGGAGATGGCGGCGCTCGAGCGGCGGTTTATCGCGGCTTGCGAGGCGCTCGGCATTCTGATGACCGACACTTGCGTGAACTATCAAACCATCATGCCCCCGGTTTTCGGCGATCATCTCGCCTATGGCGATACCGGGGTGGTGATCTATTCGAACAGCGTCTGCGGCGCCCGCTCGAACTTCGAGGGCGGTCCATCGGCGCTCGCGGCCGGGCTGACCGGGCGCACGCCACGCTACGGGCTGCATCTTGACGTGCATCGCCGCGCGAATTGCCGGTTTGTTGTGCGTGAGCAGCCCGAAGATCTGAGTGATTGGGGCGTGCTTGGCGCCGTGATCGGGCGTCTTGCCGGATCCTACTGGCGGGTTCCGGTGATCGAAGGCATCGAGAAGGCGCCGACATCGGATCAGATGAAGCATCTGGGCGCGGCGATGGCGAGCCACGGCTCGACCCCGCTGTTCCACATGGTCGGCGTGACGCCGGAGGCGCCGACGCTGGCGGCGGCGGGGGGCGCGGACCTGGAAGCGCGCGAGATCACTGCGGTGGATATGGATGCCCTGCGCGCCGATTTCGCGGGCGCGGGGGAGAAGGTGGACGTGGTGGTCTTCGCCGCGCCCCAGCTTTCCATCATCGAGATGCGTGATGTCGCCGCGCTGTGCCGGGACCGCCGCCGGGACCCCGGGACCGACCTCATCGTCTGCACGTCGCCGACCGTCTACGTGGATTCCCAGCGCATGGGTTTCAACGCGGCGATCGAGGCGTTCGGCGGCCGGGTGCTGCGCGGGACCTGCTTTTATCAGCAATATGCCCGCGAGATCGGCGAGGCCAACGGCTGGACGCGGCTGCTGTCCAATTCGGCCAAGATCGTGAATATCCTCGGAGGCTACGGCTACAAGCCCGCGCTCGCCTCGATGGAGAAATGCGTCGAGTCGGCGGTGCGGGGGAAGGTGGTGCAATGAGCGGCGGATCTCCGGTCCGGGAGTTGAAATGCCATGTCGGAATCGGGGGCGTGGTGACCGGCGAGGCCCTGGTGGCGAGCGACAATTTCTCCGCCCGCTATGACCTAGACCGCATCAAGGGGATCTTCTCCCGCCCCCAGCACACGCTCGCCGGTCAATCCTATGACGGCAAGATCCTGGTGATGAACACCGCCAAGGGCGGGGTTGCGACCGCGTGGATGCTCTACGAGATGAAGGCGCGCGGGATCGTCCCGAAGGCGATCCTGTTCAATGCCGCGAACACCATCCTCGCCCAGGGCGCGGCGCTGGCGGATCTCGCCATGGTGGACCGTTTCGAGGCTGGCGACGTGACCAAGCTGATCAAAACCGGCGAGATCGTCACGGTCTATCCCGAGGAGGGCCGGGTCGTGGTGAGGACGGTGGAATAGCTTCAACCTTCCCGTCGCCCTGGCGCACGGCAGGGCTAAGCGTCGACGGTGCCGCTTGGCCTGTCGGCATCATCGCCCGGAGCGCCGGGACGGTCCGGTTCTGGGCCCTGCCTTACGCCAGGGCGA
>JAYOEU010000047.1:0-8456 GCA_038116915.1 Alphaproteobacteria bacterium | reverse complement strand
CCGGAGCGCCGGGACGGTCCGGTTCTGGGCCCTGCCTTACGCCAGGGCGATGGCAAAGTTTTGGAGCGGGGGAGGTGCTCTCTAGCTCTTTGGGTCCTTCTTCCGCTTCGGACCCTGGCCGAAGGATTCGCCGTTTTTGGCGAGGAACGAGACTTCCTTGCGCGAGGAGGGGCGGCCGAGCACGTGGTTGCGGTGCGGGAAACGGCCGAACCGGGCGACGATGTCCCGGTGCCGGGTCCAGCCCTTGATGCTGCGGTCGATATAGGGCCGCCATGGCGCCGGTCCCTGACGTTTCAGCGCCTTCAGGATGGTGATGCCGGTATCCTGAGCCGTGATGTCCTCTGAATGATGGAACGGATGGTAGAGCCAGATCCGCGAGACCGGGTGCAGGGTCTTGTCGAGATCCCGGCGGATCGCCGATGCGACGATTTCGAAGGCCAGGATATCTCCCGCATAGGCATCCGGCGTGTTGCGGTAGATGTTCCGGGTGAACTGGTCGAGCAGCAGTATCAGCGCCAGAGATCCCTCCGCCGTCTCTCCCCAGGCGGAGAGGCCGCCGGCGCAGGCTTGTTCCACGAGGCTCCCGAACCGCGTGCGGATCTCCTCGTCCACCGCCTCGCCGCCCTTGTACCACCAGTCGCGGCGGGCGAAGGCCGCTTCCGGGCTGTCGAGGGCCGGCCCGTGCCAGAAATCGATGATCCGGGATATCGCGTCGGTGGTCATGGCGGGCTGCCTTGCTTGGTTCGGGATGTGTAGGATGCGGGTGAGGGCGCGGGACCGCGCGGGGCAGGGGAAGAACGGATGGCGACGGCTCTGATCACCGGAGGCGACTATGGTATCGGCTTCGAGTTGGCCCGCCAATATGCCGGTGACGGCTGGCGGGTGCACGCGGTCTGCCTCGAGGAGGCGAGCCGCGCCAAACTGGAAGGGCTCGGACCCGAGGTCATCTTTCACCGCCTGGATGTTTCGGACGTGCCCGCGCTCGAAGCCTTGGCGAAAACCTTGAGCGGGGAGGCGATCGATCTACTGATCAACAATGCCGCGACCTTCGCGCCGGACGGGCCGGGAACCCTGATGCTGCCGGATATCGACGAGTTCACCCGGGTGATGCGGATCAACGCGGTCGCGCCCGCCTATGTCGCCGCCGCGTTCGAGGATCATGTGGCGGCCAGCGGCAAGCGCCTGATGGTGTTCATCGGCACCCGCTCCGGATCGATCGGCGATAACGGGTCGGGCGGTCACTATGCCTATCGGTGCAGCAAGGCGGCGCTGAACATGGTGGCGAAGAGCGTCTCGATCGACTTCGCTCCGCGCGGGATCACCGCCGTCGTCATGCATCCGGGATCGGTGGCGACGGAAACCCGCAAGGGCAACGGCATTCCGGTATCCGAAAGCGTGTCGGGGCTGCGCTCGGTCTTCGACGGTCTGACGCCTGGGATGAGCGGCAAGTTCCTGCGCTATGACGGGGGCGAAATCGAATGGTGAATGAGGCTCCGCCGCGCCGAAGCGCCGGGATCGGAGACGCGCCGAAACGTCGTGAGGATGCGGCGTTCCTGACCGGCCGGGGTGCCTATCTCGACGATCTCGTTTTCGAAAACGTCTGTCACGCGGTTTTCGTGCGCTCAACCCACGTGCATGCGCGGATCGCGCGGATCGAGGGCTCGGCGGCAAGCGCGGCGCCCGGTGTTCTGGCCGTCCTGACGGCGCGGGATGTGGCGGCGGATGGTCTGAAGCCCCTGATGCCGACGGTGCAAGCCAACCCCAAGACCTCGGAGCCCTTCGCGTTCTTGCCGCAGCCGCTTTTGGCGGAAGGCACGGTACGGCATGTCGGAGAAGCCGTGGCCCTGGTCATCGCCGGAACGGTGGAGCAGGCACTGGATGCGGCGGCCCTGGTCGAGGTGGAGTATGACCCGCTACCCGCCGTGCTCACCCCGGCCGAGGCGATGGCGCCGGGCGCCCCGGTTCTGGCGCCGGAGGTGCCGGGCAACGTCTCCGTGCGCTGGAAAGCCGGCGATTTCGGGGCGGTGGAGGAGGCGTTCAAGCGGGCCGAGCACGTCGTCGAGGTGGCGCTGCACAACCACCGCATCGTCACCAACCCGATGGAGCCGCGCGGCCTGGTCGGCGTTTGGGATGCCGAGGCGCGCCGCTATGTGCTGCACATCGCGACCCAGAACCTGCATGCGATCCGCGACGTGACCGCCGCATCGCTCGCGGTGGAGCCGGGCCGGGTGCGTTTCGTCGCGCCGGATGTCGGCGGCGGTTTCGGAACCCGCAACTATCCTTATCCCGAATACCCGCTGATCGCTTGGGCGGCGCGCAGGCTTGGCCGTCCGGTGAAGTGGATCGCCAGCCGGAGCGAGGATTTCCTGACCGATCATCAAGCGCGGGACCATCACTCCGTCTCCCGTCTGGCGCTTGACGGGGAAGGCCGGTTTCTCGCGCTGCATGCCGAAAGCGCGGCCAATCTCGGCGCCTATCTGATCGCGTCGATGGGCACGGTGGAGACCGTGCTCTATGCCCATCTCGCGGGCACCGTCTACCGGATCCCGGCAATCGCGCTCGACATCAAGGCGGTTCTGACTAACACCACGCCGAACGGCGTCACCCGGGCGCCGGGCTATGCCGAGGCGAATATGGTGATCGAACGCCTGATCGATGCGGCGGCTCGGCAATGCGGCTTCGATGCGGCGGCTCTCCGCCGGCTCAACATGGTGGCTGGCGACGCCATGCCGTTCACCAATGCGCTGGGAGAGACCGTCGATAGCGGCGCCTTCGCCGCGACCCTCGACATGGCGCTGGAGCGGGCCGACGTGACCGGCTTTACCGGGCGCCGCCGGCAAAGCGAGGGCAGGGGCCGGCTTCGCGGTCTCGGCCATGCCTATCACATCAAGGGAACCGGGGGCTCGCCGCACGAGAATGTCGAGATCCGCTTTGAGGAAAACGGCACGGTCTCGCTGCTGACCGGGACCCAGACGATCGGCCAGGGCCACCACACCACTTTTCCCCAGATCGTCGGCGATCTGCTCGGCATCGGGGATGAGACAGTGCGTCTGTGCGAGGGCGACACGGACCTGATCCCCGCCGGCGGAGGCCACGGCAGCTCGCGCTCCACCTACATGGCAGGGACCGCGATCGTCCGAGCAGTGGAGGAAATCGTCGCCAAGGCGCAGCCGATCGCCGGCGAGGCATTGGAGGCGGCGGCCGGCGACATCGTCTTCGAACGGGGGTGCTTCACGGTGGCCGGCACCGACCGCTCGATCGGCTTGCTCGAGGTCGCGGCGCGCGCGCGGGCATCGGGACGGCCGCTTGACACCTATCATGCCTGGACGCGGGAATGGATGACCTTTCCCAACGGCGCCCATGTGGTGGAGGTCGAAATCGACCGCGACACCGGCGCCGTCGAGGTGGTCCGCTATACGGCGGTCGACGATTACGGCGTGGTGATCAACCCGATGATCGCCCAGGGCCAGGCCCATGGCGCGATCACCCAGGGGATCGGTCAGGCGCTTCTCGAGGGCACCGCCCATGATGCCGGCGGACAGCCGCTCGCGGCCTCCTTCATGGACTATGCCCTGCCGCGGGCCGACAATCTTCCGGCGTTCGACCACGCCTTCAACCCGACGCGCTGCGCGACCAATCCGCTCGGCGTGAAGGGGTGCGGCGAGGCCGGCGTGGTCGCGGGGCCGCCGGCGATCGCCAATGCCATCGTCGATGCCCTGGCGCCTTTCGGGGTGACGCGGTTCCACGGTCCGGCGACGCCGGAACGGGTGTGGCGGCTGATGCGTGCGGGACTCGGGTAATAAGCCCGTTAGGTCAGCAGCACGACCTTGCCGACGGCGCGGCGGCTCTCGACGATGTCGAGAGCGTCGGCGAACCGCTCCAACGGAAACGTGCCGTGCACCTTGGGCTTGATCTTGCCGGCTTCGTAGAGCGCGAAGAGATCGGCGAAACACGCCGCGAGCTTGCGCCGGGCCCGCGCGCTCGGCGGCAGCTTGGCCCAGCCCATGTAATATCCCCAATAGACCCCGACCACCGCGATATTCTTCACCAGAGCGATGTTCGCCGGTACCTGGGGGATATCGCCGGACGCGAAGCCGATCACCAGCAGCCGGCCCTCCGGCGCGATACAGCGCAGCGACTGCGCGAACACCTCGCCGCCGACGGGATCGAAAATCACATCGGCGCCCCGCCCGCCGGTCAGTTCCAGCACCTTGTCGCGGAACTCCCCGGAGGGCAGCACGTGATCGGCGCCCGCCGCGCGCGCGACGGCGCGCTTCTCCTCGGTGCTGGCGCAAGCGATGACCGTCGCGCCCAGCGCCTTGCCGATCTGCACGGCGGCAAGTCCGGTCGCCCCCGCCGCGCCGTGCACCAGCAGGGTTTCCTCGGCTTCCAGCCGCCCCTCGACCGCGACCCCGACATAGCCGGTCGCCAGGATCGACGGGAACACCGTTCCCTCGGTGAAGCTCATGCCCTCGGGCATCACGAAGGTCAGGTCGTCCCGCGCGACCACCCGCTCGGCGTGACCGCCGTTGGTGACGGCGGCGATCACCCGGTCGCCGGCCTTGAAGCCGGACACGCCGGCTCCCACCTCCGTGACGATCCCCGACACCTCGGCTCCGGGCGTGAAGGGCGGGTTCGCCCTGTTCTGATGCTTGCCGGCGATCTGCAGAATGTTGGCGAAGCTGACCGCCGTCGCCTTGACGTCGATCGCGACCTCGCCCGGTCCCGGTGCGGGAGCCTCGACGGTCTCGACCTTGAGAGTCCTGTAATGACCGAATTTCCGGCAGACGACAGCGCGCATTCGAATATCCCTTGCAAGAGGCGGTGGGGTTTTTGACCCAGAGCGGCCGCCGATGCAAGCGGGAGCGCGCTATGCGCGCCCCTGCCTCCAGGTGGCCAGCAGATAGAGCCCGGTCAGAAGCGCCAGCGCCGCGATGGCGTGGAATGCGGTGGCATAGCCGCCACCGTGAACCACGATGGCGCCGAATACCGGCGGGCCGGTGGTGATTCCGAGATAGAGGTAGAACTGCCCGCCGCCGGCGGCATCGGCGACCTTGCCGGGTGGCGCCAGGCGGGCGAATTCCGAGAACCAGAGCCCCAGCACCCCGTTGGTGCTGATCCCCAGCAAGGCCGCCACCAGCGCCACCAGCCAGAACGGCCAGGACGGCGTGAAGAAGCTGATGGCGACGATGCTGAGCGCCATCAGAATGCCGATCAGCCCGAGCAGCAGCCAGGCGGTCAGCCGCCGCCCGGCGATCATGCCCCAGAAGATCCGTCCCGGAATGGCGGTGGCGTGGATGATCGCGAAGACCCCGCCGGCGAATTCGGTGCCCAGCCCGTGCTCCTCCTCGAGATAGACGACGATGAAGGTCAGGACGCCCATCTGCACGAAGGTATAGAGGCCACCCGCGACCGCCAGCATCAGCAGCGGCCGGCTTGCCCATACCACCCCGAGGGACTCCGCGAGGCCCGAGAGGCGAATGGCGAAGCCGGCGTCGCGGTCGTCGTCCAGTCCGGCGCGCACCGGCTGGGCCGCCAGCAGCGCCAGCAGCGGTATCGCCGCCAGCAGCATCACCGCCGCCCGCCAGTCATAGAGCGCCATCAGCGGCGGCAGCAGCAGCCCCGCCAGCATTCCGCCGAGCGGCGTGCTGGTCTGCTTGATCGAGAAGACCAGGGGCTGCCAGCGTGGCGGCGAGTGCCGCGCGAGCACGCGGGAGCCTGCCGGGTTCACCGTCCCGAGCGCGAAGCCGATCAGCGCTGCTGCCAGCAGCGCCACCGGCCAGGCGGGAACCAGACCCGCCAGCACCAGGGCGAGGGCGCAGGCGAGGAGCGCGCCCTGACAGACCCGGACCGAGCCGAACCGGGAGAGCAGCCCGCCCGAGGCGAGTCCCGAGATCATGCCGAGGATATACATGACGGCGGTGTAGATCCCGACGCTGGTCGCCGGCACGCCGAGATCCGCCGAGGCCCGCACCGCCACCACGGCCGAGGCATAGCCGCACATCATGCCGAAGGACTGGATCGCCAGCATGGTCGGCAAAGCGACGGGGATCTTGGAGTTCAAAAGCTCGCGCATCGCGGGACGGGTTTCGAGGGCGGGAGGTTGGAACGGGGCGGGCGGTCAACCGTTACCACGGCTTGGCCGTCGGGCAAACAAACCGCGTCACGTGACAGTTGCCGAGCCCGGTTGCTTCGGCTAATCACTGGACATGTTCAAGAAGATCCTGATCGCGAACCGGGGCGAGATCGCTTGCCGGGTCATCAAGACGGCACGCCGCATGGGCATCGCCACCGTCGCCGTCTATTCCGATGCCGATGCCGGCGCCCTGCATGTGCGGATGGCCGACGAGGCCGTGCACATCGGCGGCTCGGCCTCCTCCGAAAGTTATCTGGTGATTGACCGGATTCTCGGCGCGATCCGTCAGACCGGCGCCGAGGCGGTTCATCCGGGCTACGGCTTCCTGTCCGAGAATGCCCGCTTCGCCGAAGCGCTGGAAAAGGAAGGCGTCGCCTTCATCGGCCCCGGCGTGCGGGCGATCGCCGCGATGGGGGACAAGATCGAATCCAAGAAACTCGCGGCCGGGGCCGGCGTCAGCACGGTTCCCGGATATCTCGGCGTGCTGGCGGATGAGGATGAGGCGGTCAAGGTTTCCGGCGAGATCGGCTATCCGGTGATGATCAAGGCCTCCGCCGGCGGCGGCGGCAAGGGCATGCGGGTCGCCTATACCGCCGAGGAGGCTCGCGAGGGCTTCCGCTCCGCCGTCAGCGAGGCGAAATCGAGCTTCGGCGACGACCGGGTCTTCATCGAGAAGTTCGTCGAGGAACCGAGACATATCGAGATCCAGGTGCTGGCCGACGGTTTCGGCAACACCGTCCATCTGGGCGAGCGTGAATGCTCGATCCAGCGCCGCCATCAGAAGGTCGTCGAGGAGGCGCCGAGCCCGTTCCTTGATGAAGCCACGCGCCAGGCCATGGGGGCAGAGGCGGTGGCGCTGGCCAAGGCGGTGGACTACCGCTCGGCCGGAACGGTCGAGTTCATCGTCGACAAGGACCGGAACTTCTATTTTCTGGAGATGAACACCCGCCTTCAGGTCGAGCATCCGGTCACCGAATGCGTTACCGGGCTGGATCTGGTGGAGCAGATGATCCGGGTGGCGAACGGCGAGAAACTCGCCTTCACCCAGGATGATGTGAAGCTGACGGGCTGGGCGGTGGAGACGAGGATCTATGCCGAGGACCCGTATCGCGGCTTCCTGCCCTCGACCGGGCGTCTGGTGCGCTATGGCACGCCCGCCGAGGTGGACGGCGTGCGGATCGACACCGGCGTCGGCGAAGGCGCCGAGATCTCGATGTTCTATGACCCGATGATCGCCAAGCTGGTGACCTCGGGCGCCAACCGTCTTGAGGCGATCGACAAGATGGCCGGCGCTCTCGACCGTTTCCGCATCCGCGGCGTCGGGCACAATGTGGATTTTCTCGCCGCCGTGATGGCGCATCCCCGGTTCCGCGAGGGACGGCTGTCGACGGGTTTCATCGCCGAGGAATTCCCCTCCGGCTTCGACGGCGCCGCCTTGAGCGCCGAGGCGGTCACCGCCATGCGCGCGGTCACGGCGGCCTTCGAATGGGCGGCGGGTGACCGTGCCGCCTGCATCAGCGGCCAGGTGGCGCTTGCCCGGCGGTCCAAGGCCGGCGCGGCGGATCAGCGCGTCCGTTTCGTGATCCGCGACGGCGAGGACCGGATCGATGCTTCCGTGCTGCGGGTCGATGGCGGCTATGCGGTCACCCTGGACAAGCAAGAGGTCCGGGTCGAGGGCGAGTGCGGGCCGACGGTCCGGATCTTTGACGGTCTGGTGAACGGCAAGCGGACCGCCGTGCAGATCGAGCGCGACGGCGCCGGTTACAAGGTCATCCACGGCGGGGCGGAGCGTCTCCTGCGGGTGATCCCGGCGCGGGTTTCCGAACTGCTGGACCTGATGCCGGTCAAGCAGGCGCCGGATATGTCGAAATTCCTGCTCTCGCCGATGCCGGGCCTGCTGGTTTCGGTCGCGGTATCCGAGGGGGACGCGGTGAAGGCCGGTCAGGAACTGGCCGTGGTCGAGGCGATGAAGATGGAAAACGTCATGCGCGCCGCCCGCGACGGCACCGTCTCCAAGGTCCACGCCGCCGCCGGATCAAGCCTCGCCGTCGACCAGCCGATCATCGAGTTCGAGTAGAGCGGGGTCACCGCCGGCCGCCAGGACCCTTCCTTCGCGCTAAAAAGACGTTCCCGTCGCCCTGGCGCAAGGCAGGGCCGAGCACCAATGCCAGACCCATGCGGATTTGAGGCGCGGCGGCGGACGTCGAGGAATGGCCCTGCCTTTCGCCAGGGCGACGTCAGAGAGTTGAGTTTGATGGCCCTGCCTTTCGCCAGGGCGACGGGAACGTTTGATCGCCCGGCGCGGGTTTTCGTTTCGGAC
>JAYOEU010000046.1:0-26920 GCA_038116915.1 Alphaproteobacteria bacterium | reverse complement strand
TATCCCAGCTGACCTTTCCGGCCTCGACCTGGGCTTTGATCTCCGCGGTGCCGCCATTGTAGTCCTCGGACTTGATGGCGTTGCCGGTCTTGGCAATCCACGGCTTGTGGTACGCCTCAATCTGGGACTTCGTGTATGCCCCGCCCCAGGAAACGACGGTGATCTCGCCCGCCTGCGCGAGCGCGGCACCCGCAACGAGGCCAAGCCCGACGATTGTCGTGCTAAGCAGTTTCGATGTCTTCATGTGTTCTCTCCTTTGCAAAGTAACCTGATTGAATTTCGATACTCATGTTTTTGTGGGCTTCCGCCCACGTACTCTAGCATCCGGCGGCATAGTCCAGGGCCCGACAATCGGATGCAACCCAACCAACCTTGACGGATTCGCCCCGCTTAAGAACATTTCGCCCGGAACGGTTGCGCACCTTGACGATGAACTCGTCATTTCCCGCAACCTGCATACGGACCCGGATGTGATCACCCAGATAGATCAATTCCTCGACGCTCCCCACCAGAACGTCATCCATCTGGTCTGGTGGATCAATCTCGACCCGTTCAGGGCGCAGTGAAAGTGTCGTCCGGTCGCCAACGCCCCCAACATTCACTTTTAGCACGCGCACTTCCTGACCATCGTCCAACCGGACCGAGCAAAAGTCGCCGTCGATCGCGGCGACGGTCCCATAGAGCCGGTTGTTTTCGCCGATGAACGACGCAACGAAGGCATTTTCCGGCCGTTCATAAAGGTCCGCCGGCGGTGCGACCTGCTGGATCACGCCGTCGTTGAACACCGCGATCCGATCCGACATGGTCAACGCCTCGGATTGGTCATGGGTCACATAGACCACCGTCATGCCGAAATTCTCATGAATATGCTTGATTTCGTATTGCATCTGCTCGCGCAAATTCTTGTCGAGCGCGCCCAGCGGTTCGTCCATCAGGACCAGATCCGGCTCGAAGACCAGCGCCCGGGCAAGCGCGACGCGCTGCTGCTGTCCTCCGGAAAGCTGGGCAGGACGCCGGTACCCGAAATCCCCAAGCTCAACCATGTCGAGAGCACGTTTGACCTTGGCTTCGGCATCCGCTTTCGACACCCCGCGCACTTCCAACGGAAACGCGAGATTCTCGGCGACCGTCATATGCGGGAACAGGGCATAGTTCTGGAAAACCATGCCGATGCCGCGTTTGTGCGGGGGGACGTTGTTCAACTCGTTTCCGTCCAGGATAACCTTGCCATGCGTGGGCGTTTCGAATCCCGCAAGCATCATCAGACAGGTCGTTTTCCCGGACCCGGAGGGGCCGAGCATCGTCAGGAATTCACCGGCCGCAATATCCAGATTCAGGTTCTTGACGACCAAAATCTCGCCGTCATAGGTCTTCTGAACATCAATAAATCTGACAAAAGAACGCGCTTCTTCCGCCATACGCTCCCGCAATCCCCTGATTATCGCCCCCCGTATGCGGCGCCCCCTTTTGGGGTCCGCCACCCGTTGCAATTTGATTGCAATCTTGAGCTGACCCTATGCCAAACGGATCGCGGCTGTAAAGGCTGGCATCCTGTGAAAGGTGAGTCGGACCGCCACGATCGCGCCTGAGGACAACCGAAAACCTCTTGAATTTCGATCAGGCTGCGCGGGCAATCAGCAGAATTGCGCCCTTGCGCGACAAGTCGATCGGCTCATGGCGAAACTCGATCCGCCCGATTTTCGGACCGATATCTTCCAGGATCTGGTCGACGCTGAGATAGCTCGTCGTGCCCTCCGCCTGCAGATTAAGATGGTCTTGGGATTCCGGAGGAACCCGGGTCAGACCGACGCAAAGCAAGCCGCCAGGCTTCAGCACCCGCATCTTCTCGGACAGCGCCCGTTTCGGATTCTTGCTGTAGAGCAGAGTCCAGCCGGATATCACGACGTCAAAGCTGGCATCCGGGTATTCCAGCTCATGCATGTCCATGATTTTCACCAGAGGCGAGTTCGACACCAGATCGATCGCCTCGATGTTTTTCAATCCAAAGCCATAGGCCATCAGGTGGAGCAGTTCGTTCTCATTCCTAGGCCCAATCGAGAGCACTTTCGCCTCGCCGGCGGCCTCGTAAATCGGATCGAGGATCGACAGCGGCCGGATGAGGCGCACCACGTGCGATTCCAGAAACCGCTTCATATGGCCTTCGTTGTAGTCGATGGCAAAGCTGATCAGACTGTCGCGGCTGCCTTCCCATCGCTCCGCGCTATCGAATCTCTCGGCGCGGGTTCGGGCAATGAAGGTCCGTATTTCACGATCGAAATACAACGCATTGGGATGTTTGAGCAGATAGGACGTTATCTTGTCCCATTGCTCCTTGTTGACACCGAAAACTCGGGGATCGGAGAGGCTTTGGCCTGATTTTTGGACCGGTTGGTCAGCCATGCTATTCCCTCGATTTTCGCTTTCCCGCACGGAACAGATGTTGTTCCCTGCAGGGCGATAAAGGCCGGGACACGAGGCCCGTCAAGATGTTTCCGACATGTCGCCCCGATGGAAGATTTTTCTTCGTTCCAAATCCGACATGCGCCTGTCGCTTCCGCATCCCCTTTCAAAGCCATATCGTGCCAGTTCTCAATCAGGGTCCAACCATCCGGTCCGACGGATGGAATTCGGGGGGCGACCATGAAATCAAGCGCGCGGGTGGTTGTTATCGGAGGCGGAGTCGTCGGCGTCAGCGCCTTGTATCACCTTGCGAAAAAGGGATGGACGGACGTTGTTCTCCTGGAACGCACGGAACTGACCGCCGGCTCGACCTGGCATGCCGCGGGGCTGCTCCCGCTGTTCAACATGAGCTATTCCGTCGGGCAACTGCACCAATATTCCGTCGAGCTTTACAAGACCCTTGAAGCCGAGACCGGCCAGGCGGTCGGCCTGCATGTGAACGGCAATCTGCGTCTAGCCCGAAATCGCGACCGCATGGACGAGTACCGCAACTATCAGTGCACCGCCGAGACCATCGGCGTCGAGTGTCATCTTATCAGCGTGGCGGAGATCAAGAAGCTATGGCCGCTTGCCAAAATGGACGGTCTTGTCGGCGCGCTTTGGCATCCGACCGACGGGCACATCGCGCCGGTTGACGTGACCATGGCGCTGGCCAAGGGCGCCCGCGCCCGCGGCGCCGAGATCCATCAGCAGACCGAAGTCACCGGCATTGAGCGAAACGCCGATCTGGAATGGGTGGTCAAGACCACCAAGGGCGACATCACCTGCGAGCACGTGATCAGTTGCACCGGAAACTACGCCCGGACCACGGCCAGGATGGTCGGATTGGAAATCCCCGTGATTCCGGTCGAGCACCAATACATCGTCACCGATGTCGACCCGGTCCTGCGGGAATACCGCGAGGCCGGCAATTCCGAGCTTCCGGTGCTGCGGGAGTCAGATTCTTCGTACTATTTCCGGGAAGAACACATGGGCTGGATTCTCGGCCCGTACGAGAAAGGCGCGCCGGCCTGCTTCGCCGACGGTGTCCCGGCAAGCTTCGAGAAGGACCTGTTCCCGGGCGACCTGGAGCGCCTGATGCCGCATGTGGAAGCCGCCATCCACCGGGTGCCGTCCTTCGAGAATGCCGGAATCAAGGATATCGTGAACGGTCCGATCGCCTATACACCCGATGGCAATCCCATGGTCGGCCCGGCCTTCGGCCTGCCGAATTTCTGGATCTCCGAGGGACACAGCTTCGGCGTAACCGCGGCCGGCGGCGCTGGCTGGCAGCTTGCCGAGTGGATTGTCGAGGGGGAACCAACGGTCGACATGATCGGCGTCGATCCGCGCCGTTTCGGTGTGGTTTCCAAGACCTTCGCCAGGATCAAGAACGAAGAGGCCTATGAGCATGTCTTCGTGAACCATTTCCCGATGGAAGAGCGGCCTGCGGCGCGTCCGGCCAAGGCGCCGCCGATCTATGACCGGCTCGACAAGGCCGGCGCGGTCTGGGGCGCCCGCTTCGGCTGGGAACGGCCCAATTGGTTCGCGCCCGCCGGCGCCAAGCGCGAGGACATCTATTCCTTCCGGCGCTCGAACTGGTTCCGACATGTCGGCAACGAAGTCCGCGCGATGCGGGAGAATGTCGGGCTGATGGAGCTTTCCTCCTTCGCAAAGTACGAGGTCGAAGGGCGCGGCGCACGGGACTGGCTGGACCGTATGGTTGCCAACAACATTCCCAAGGGCGTCGGCCGCATGAGCCTGTCGCATGCCCTGAATCCCTCGGGCTCGGTCCACTCGGAATTCACCATCTCACGCATGACCGACGGCCTGCTGGGCGAGCGCTTTTTCCTGGTCGGCCCCGGCGCCGCCCATGACTATGACCTTGATTTCCTGACCAAATCGATGCCTCGCGACGGTTCAGTGCATCTGCGCGACGTCACCAATCAGTTCGGCGTCCTGGTTCTTGCCGGTCCCAACGCCCGTAAGGTTCTGGAGAAAATCGCGGATGCCGACGTCTCGAACGAGGCGTTTCCGTGGCTGACCATGCGGGAGATCCCTGTCGGCTTCTGCCCGAATGTCCGTGCGATGCGGGTGAATTTCGTGGGCTCGCTCGGCTGGGAACTGCATCACCCGATCGAATATCAGATCCAACTGTTCGAGGCCCTGCGTCAGGCAGGCGCGGAATTCCGCATCGCCAATGTGGGCATGCGGGCGATGGATTCGATGCGGCTTGAGAAATCATACCGGCTGTGGGGAACCGACCTGAATGCCGAAAACTCGATCCTGGAAGCCGGCCTCAACCGCTTTGTCCGGCTCAACAAAGGCGACTTCACAGGCCGGGACGCATTGGTTCGGCAACAGGAACAGGGCGTGCCGAACAAATATTGCACCATCGAGATCGACGCCGACGATGCCGATCCGTTCGGCAACGAGCCGGTTCTCCTCGATGGCGCGGTGATCGGCCGTGGTACCGCGGGCGGTTACGGCCACTATGTCGGAAAGTCGCTGATGCTGGGTTACGTGAAGACCGAACACGCGATCATCGGTCAGGAATGTCAGGTGAGGGTACTGGACCAGTTTCGTCCGGCGCGGATCATCGAGGAAAGCCCCTATGATCCGGAAAATCTGGCGCTGAAAGCCTAGGGCGCGTTCAGTCCCGGACAATCTCCGCGATCGAGACCCCGAGGCTATCCGCCTCGGCAGACCCGACGCGTCGGACCAACGCGTCGATTCGACCGTTCAGGCCATCCTCGCCAGGATTGGTCTCGTATCTCTCCACGCCGATACTCAATCCCAGGCAGCGGTACAGATCGTGTGTCGTGGTCTTGGACAGGTCCCGGCACAATACCGATGCGCCGGAATCGGTGACGGTAATGAAGCGGCCTTCTCTCAGCAAACCCATCACGCCATCGGCCCCCTCGCTGGATATGGCCTCTCCGATCGCGTCGTCGGACAGCTCCTCGCCGGCGGCCGACGCGTCGCGCAATACCGAGAGGATCCGGAGCGCCATCGCCAGGAGCGCGGCCGGCTCCAAATCCTTTTCCAAAGCCGGTGCGCGGGCCCGCCACCAATCGGGAAATGACGCCGCGAAAACCGCTCCCAGCAAAACCACACCCCAGGAGAGGTAAAGCCAGATGAGGAAGATCGGAAACACCGCCATGGCGCCGTAGATCGTCTGATAGGTCAGAACATTCGCCAGATACCAGGCGAACCCGACCTTCAGAATCTGAAAACCGGCGCCGCTGACGAACCCGCCGATCACCGCGTCGCGCAGAGCCACGCGACGATTCGGAATGACCGCGAACAGCACGGTGAACAGCACTGTCTGCACCGCAACCGAGATGAGTTGTTCGGCAAAACCACCGGATTCGGTCGTAAGATCAGCGGTATCAAGACCGGCATAGTTGAGCCCGTCCCGCGCGACGGTGAAAGCGTCCGTCGTCAGGGTGATACCGGCGCCGATCAAAAGCGGTCCGAGGGTCAGGACACCCCAGTAGATGAGAAACCGGACCACAATCGGTCTCGGACGATCGACGCGCCAGATCCGGTTGAAGGTCGCCTCGATGGTGCCGAGCAGCAGTAGCGCCGACAGCCCGAGCGCCACCACGCCCACGGTGCCGAGTTGCCCGGTGTTGGCGAGGAAACTGTTCAAATGGCCCCGCATCTGATCCTCGACGCCGGGCATGAGATTGTCGAACATCAGTTGTTCAAGATGCGCGCGCGCGCCCTCGAAGGCCGGGAAAGCGGCGAAGATCGCAAAGGCGATCGCCAGCAAGGGGACCAGCGACAGCAAGGTGGTATAGGTCAGCGAGGATGCCGCCTGCATGCCCCGGTCGCGGTGAAACCGGCGGAGCGCGAAACCGGCATAGGCGCCGATCTCGGAAATGATGGCGCCCGGCCGGAGGCCGCGCCACGTATCCAGGCGGTTTGTTTGCTTCTCCATGCCGCCAGCATATCCATTCCCGCGCCGTTGCATAGGCATACCGCGCGCCGTTTGCCGACCCAACCCTTTGGTGTAGAATGCAACCGAATGGAGCGCGAGGCCGCGCGCGCCGGGATTCGGACAACGGAACAAGCGAGGCATAGATGAGCACACCCACGAGGATCATGGCCGGTAAGAAAGGCCTGATCATGGGCGTGGCGAACGATCGATCGATCGCCTGGGGCATCGCCAAGGCGGCGGCCGATCAAGGTGCCGAACTCGCGTTCACCTATCAGGGCGAGGCGCTGAAGAAACGGGCGGAGCCGCTGGCGGCATCGGTCGATTCCGACATGCTCATGCAGTGCGACGTTACCGACGACGCAAGCGTCGCCGCCGTGTTCAAGGAAATCGCCGGCCGCTGGGACTCAATCGATTTCCTGGTTCACGCGATCGCCTACTCCGATAAGGAAGAGCTGAAGGGCGAGTACCTCAACACCACGCGGGACAACTTCCTGCGCACCATGGACATCTCCTGCTACTCCTTCACCACCGTTGCCAAGCATGCCTCGGCGATGATGCCGAACGGCGGCAGCCTGCTCACGCTCACCTACTACGGCGCCGAAAGGGTGATGCCGCACTATAACGTCATGGGCGTGGCGAAAGCGGCGCTTGAGGCGAGCATCCGCTATCTCGCGGTCGACCTCGGGGGGCAGTCTATCCGGGTTAACGGTCTTTCGGCCGGGCCGATGAAAACCCTGGCGGCGTCGGGCATCGGCGACTTCCGCTATATCCTGAAGTGGAACCAGTACAACTCTCCCCTGAAACGCAACGTGACGCTGGAAGATGTCGGCGGAGCGGCCGTTTACCTGTTGAGCGATCTTTCAAGCGGCGTGTCCGGAGAGGTCCACCATGTGGATTGCGGCTACAACATTGTCGGCATGAAGGCCGTCGACGCGCCGGATATCTCGGTGGTCTGATCCAGTTCTTCGGAGGCCTTGATGGCCAGCAACAGTTTCGGCGAGGCCTTCCGCTTCACGACATGGGGGGAAAGCCACGGACCGGCGATCGGTTGCGTGGTTGACGGCACGCCGCCGCGCATCCCGCTATCGGAAGCCGATATCCAATTTCACCTGGATCGCCGCAAGCCGGGGCAATCCCGCTTCACCACCCAGCGTCAGGAACCCGACGAAGTCAAGATCCTGTCCGGCGTCTTCGAAGGAATGACCACCGGCACGCCGATCGGCATGGTCATCGAGAATCAAGATCAGCGGTCCCGCGACTATGGCGACATCAAGGACCGCTTCCGGCCCGGACATGCGGACTTCACCTATGACGCCAAGTACGGCATCCGTGACTATCGCGGTGGCGGACGCTCCTCGGCGCGCGAGACGGCAATGCGGGTAGCAGCCGGCGGTGTCGCGCGCAAGATCCTGGCGAGCCGTCTCGGCAACGCGTTTTCGGTTCGGGGCGCGCTGGTACAGATCGGCCCCCACAGGATCGACCGGGACGCCTGGAATTGGGACGAGGTTGAGCGCAATCCCTTCTGGTCGCCGGACGCGAACATGGCGGACCGCTGGGCCGACTATCTGGACGGCGTCCGCAAATCCGGCTCCTCCGCCGGCGCCGTGATCGAGGTGGTCGCCGACGGCGTGCCCGCCGGGCTCGGCGAGCCGATCTATGGCAAGCTCGACAGCGACCTCGCGGCCGCCCTGATGACCATCAACGCGGTGAAGGGCGTGGAAATAGGAGACGGCTTCGGCCTTGCCGCCGTTCCCGGCGAGGAAGCGGCGGACGAGATGCGCACGGCGGGCGGCAAGCCGGCTTTCCTCAGCAACCGGGCCGGCGGCATTCTCGGCGGGATTTCGACCGGTCAGCCGGTGGTGGCGCGCTTCGCCGTCAAACCGACAAGCTCGATCCTCACGCCACGTCGGTCGATCGACCGATTCGGCGCCGAGGTGGAGGTGATGACCAAGGGCCGGCACGATCCATGCGTCGGCATCCGCGCGGTGCCCGTCGGCGAGGCGATGATGGCCTGCGTGCTCGCGGATCACCTGTTGCGTCACGCGGCGCAATGTGGTGACACCAAACCCAAGGCCGGCGGTTAGATCCGCCGCCGGCGCTGTGTCTCGAACCGGGGCAGGGAGCCCTTCGCGATGCGCTACGTGATCGGGTTTTTCGCGACATTGGGCGTGCTGTCCGTCCTGCTGTTCGCAGGCGCGGGCATTGGTGCCTATTGGATCGCCAAAAATCGCGCCGAACCGCCGGAACTGCCCGAAAAAATCGTCCTCAAGCTAAACCTCCCGGGGACGCTTGCGGACGTGACGGACGCCTCTCTCCTTGCCGACCTGATCCCATCGCGCCGCCGCCTGTCGCTTTTCGACATCGTATCGGCACTGGACGCCGCGCGGACCGATGATCGCGTCCAGGGCCTGGTCATGGATCTTTCCGGGGCCGAGATCGGGCTTGCCGAAGCCCAGGAATTGCGCGCCGCGATCCTCGGTTTTCGCGGCGCGGGCAAGGCCGCGCATGTCTTTGCAGACACTTTCGAGGGTCGTCGCTCGTCCGCCGCCTTCTTTCTGGCGACGGCATTCGAGAGCATATCGCTTCAGCCTTCGGGTCTCTTGGACATCCGCGGCCTATCGATCACCACGCCGCTGTTCGGCCGCTTGCTTCGCGAACAGGGCGCGAACGCCGAATTTCAGACCCGCCACGAATTCAAAAGCGCCGCGGTTCCCGTCACTGGTGAAAGCCTGCCGGAACCGGTCCGCGCCAACTATAGCCGCGCGGTTTCCTCGATGTTCGAGCAGCTCGTGACCGGTATCGCGACCGGCCGTGACTTGAGCCCTTCGGCGGTGCGGACAATCATCGATACGGCCCCGCTGGTGGCGGACGAGGCCCGGCGCAATCACCTCGTCGACACGCTCGCCTACCGGGACGAGATCCCGGTCCTCGCAAAGGATGCCGGTTCCGGCGCCAAGCCGATTGAACTTTCGGTCTATTTGGAAGCACGCAAAACCGAGGCGGCGGACGACGACGAGGACGACAAGGCGCTGATCGCGCTGATCTCGGTCGATGGCGAAATCGTCCGCGGCGGCGGCCGGAAATTCGGCGCCCGCGCCGAGGCGGCCGCGGACCGCTTGGTCGCCGCGATCCAGGAAGCGCGCGAGGACAAGCGCGTGAAGGCGCTGGTCCTCAGGATCGACAGCCCCGGCGGCAGCTACGTCGCTTCCGATACCATTCTTCGGGCATTGGAGCGCACAAGGACCGCGGGAATACCGATTGTGGTTTCCATGGGCAATCTCGCGGCTTCCGGCGGCTACTTCATCTCGCTCGCCGGCGATCATGTCGTCGCCCAACCGGCAACCATAACCGGCTCCATCGGAGTTGTCGGCGGCAAGATTTCCATCGGCGAGTTGCTGTCCCGCCACGGAATCGAGAGCGCCGAGGTGAGCGCCGGCACCAATGCGTCCATGTTCTCTGTCCTGCGCCCGTTCCAGGACTCCGAGCGTGCGCGCCTTTCTCTCATTCTCGACGAAATCTATGACGATTTCTCATCGCGCGTCGCCAAGCGCCGCCGCCTTTCGATGTCCGAACTCGACGCAGCGGGCCGGGGCCGCATCTGGACCGGAGAGGATGCATTGCGCCTGGGCCTGGTCGACGTGCTCGGCGGGATTGAGGACGCGTTTCAGTTGGCCCGCCAAACCGCGGGTCTCGAGCCCGGGCAAAGCGCGGTTCCGATAGTGTTCCCGAGACGCCGCGGTCCGATCGACCAACTCCTCAATTCGATCGAGGATGGCCGTCTCCTGTCACTGGCCGGCACGATTGGTGACCTGATCAACGTTATCGGCTATGCTGGCGAGGTGACGGAGATGATGCCCAAGACCGGCGTATCGGACGGCGTGATGTTGCGCATGCCGGATCTGATCATTAGATAAAGCAGGAAGTTCTGCTCGTTGGTTGCGCGGAAAAGGGAAATTGGCATGACGCGTTCACTGACTTCCTTATGGCTTGCCGCTGCAATCGCATGTTGCATTGCGCTCGGCGCCACCGCTCCCGCATACGCCGCCGCGAAGGATGAGGAACAGGAGGAGTCCACCCGGGACCGCAAGCAAAAGGAAAAAGAGCAGAAGAAAAAGGATAAGAAATTCAATGACGACCGGCTCTATCGTTTCATGGTCGGTCCCAATATCCTACCGGTCGGGCCATTTACGATTTCGCTTTATGTTCGTGGACAACTTGTCGAGGGCAAGCTGCGCATCGCCATTCAAACCAAGGATTCCCAGGCGAAATCCACCCTCGAAAGCGACAAATGGATCATCAACGGAATCGTCTATCCGCTGGCCTTGCGGATGTGGGAAAATGGCCGGCCGACCACCGAGGACATCCGTAATTTCAAGGCCGACAGCAAAACACAATTGCAGCGCCGCTTCGCCGAGCTGGTCGAGGAAGTCCATATCGAATCGATCATGTAGTCCGGCGTGATGTCCCTCACCCGCCCCGCCGCGTATTAAACGCGACGATCTCGCTGAACGCCGAGTGCTTTGAAACCACGTTCTCGCTTGCGCGTTTCAGGATATCCGCCTGCATCACCGTGCAGCCCTGCCTTTGTACGTGCCGCACGATCTCAATGACATACTCCATGTCGGCGGGCACGTTCTCCTCCTGGATCACGGCGGTGCAAAGCGCCGCGCCGGCGTCTGTAAGCCTATAGCACGGCAGGATCAGTTCCTTCCTCGCATCGGAATGAATGATCCGCAAAATCTTGTTGTTGTAGAGGAGGTTGGTGGTGAAGCGCGCTTCGACCTGACTGCGGAATACCTTGGTCATGTCCTTGTTGGTGCGCAGAAGCCCGTATTCCTCGAGCAGCAGGATCACATCGCCCACCAGACCGCGCTCGGCATTGAACTCGTCCGACAGACGCATGAAGAAATTGTTGATCGTAAGGCCGGCAATGACCCGAAGCCATTCGGTCAGGCGCGGCGAAAGCGAAGCCAGAACCCGCATCGCCACCGGCGGCACGGCCCCCGGGCGGCGAATTTCCATGATCAGCAGCCGCGCCCAGATCGCCTGGCGCTCCGGATCGGAACAGTCGGCGGCGATGTCGAACAGGCGGGCCACCCAGTCCGGATCGATTTCCCCCTCGTCAACCCGTTCCGGCAACCGGGAAAAGGCATGCAGGAGGATCGCGTCAAGATTGGCCTGTCTCCGCCGCGCCTGGTGATCCAGCCGCGCACTGGTCCGCCGGTTAAGCTCGGGCTTTTCCTCTGCATCCGCCGCGCCGTCCAACCCCTTTACCGAAAGCAACCAATCACGCTGCTCCGTTCCCAAGGCCTTGACGACGCAAGCATTGAAGCGGGTCAGCGCGGGTGACGCTTTGAGCGCGGGTTTTGGCGGCGCGCTCACTTCGGCGCCGGTAGACACCGACATCGGCAAATTGCTGGTTTCGGTAACGCCTGCCAACGCGCGCATCTCCCGCTCAAGCGTCTCAACGGACAAACGCTAACATGATTTGGTGCCGCCCAGGAGGAATTCGCGATTTCCGTCGCCGCCGGTGATTGGAGAATCGATAATCCCGTCGCAGCGCCAGGACGCCAAGCTGTCCAGCCACGCCCGTGCTTCGGCCCTCACATCTTCCAGCAATGCCGGGTCGCGGACCACGCCGCCTCCGCCGACCTTGCCCGGTCCGACCTCAAATTGCGGCTTTACCAATCCGATGAACCTGGCGCCGGGTGCCGCCAGATCCAGGGCCTGGGCGACGGCCTTGCGGATTGAAATGAAACTGGCGTCGCAAACCACCAGCCCCACAGGTCCGCCCAGCATGTCGGCGGTCAGCGATCTGGCATCGGTCCGTTCCAGAACCGAGACACGCGGATCCCGGGCCAACCGGTCGATCAACTGGCCATGGCCGACATCGACCGCGACGACATGATCGGCGCCGCCGGACAGCAAAACGTCGGTGAAACCTCCCGTCGATGCCCCGATATCGAGACAGCGCATTCCAGACGGATCTATTTTGAAAGATTCAAGCGCCGCCGCCAGCTTCAGACCGCCGCGCGAGGCCCAGGGGTTGTCGTCGCCGGTTATCTCAATCACCTCGTCCGGCGCCACCATGGCGGACGGCTTGTCCGCGCGGCGGCCACCGCGGCGCACGTGCCCCGCCAGAATGAGCGCCCTTGCCCGGCTGCGCGACCCGCAAAGCCCCAGGTCCACCAGAAGACGATCCAGCCGGACGTGCACGGAAGCCGTCATGTCAGCGCGCGGCGGGATCGATCCGCCAGCTCCAGGCGGCGCCCCTGTCCGGTCCGGCGCGCCGGGTGACGGCGACGTGCCCGGCAATGCTCATCGCCAAACCGTCCAGCAACCCACTCCAGCCATCAAGCAATGACGAGGCCGGCGCCTTCAAACCCTTGAACAGCTTGATATCGTCGCGATCCACTATGGCGCCATCGCCGTCCGGTCGGCAGCGTGCGGTATCGCCCTCGGCGAGTGCAAGCGCGGTCAGCAGACGCGCGGCGGCGGCGGGATCCTCCCCTTCCACTTCAAGCAGCCGAGCCGCCATTGGGCCGATCTGCATGCCGATCAGCCGTCCGGCATGCGCGGCGAGCCCTGCCGCTCGGGACGGGCCGATCGCCTCGGCAAGCACGGTCAAACCGGTGCGGACATATTCCAAGGCGTAGTTCCGCTTCGCCTTCCGGCGGCGCTCTTCGGTCCAAAGCCCTGGGTCCAGGACGGGCGCGGCGTCCGGGTCATATTTCGGCGGCTGCTCTCCGGGCGAGAACCGCAATCTTTCTTCCGGCGCCAGATCCCGGTCATGCTCCAGGAAATATCCGGCGAGCCCGGGCTGCCCGTCCGTGGTCTGCCCGGTGCAGACAAAACCCAGCCGCGGATTGCCGAGGCTGACACCGTTTTGCGCATACCACCCGCGCAGCATGCCGCGCGATACCTCGCTCGGCACCCCGCATATCGCCGCGCCGTCGTAGAACCAGCGCGGCGGCGGGAACCGGACCCAGGCCTTGCGGTCGGATTCGGCCATGAACTGCACCTCGACCCCGCCGATGCGGTTCGCGAGATAGTGATAGCCAGCGCAGGCGACGGCATCCGGAAGGCTCGCGAGGCCAAGTTTCTCCAACCCCGGCAGGAACCGGACCTCGTGCTGGCGACGGAACAGCCGGAAGATCCAATCGCCGGCGGTGGCTGCGCCGCACTCGATTGAAATCGTCAGTATGAGGCCGGTTATATAGGCCTGATAGAGCCTGGAGACGGCTTCCACCGCGTTGCTCGGCTCCGGTGTCCGGCTCATCTCAGGCCCGTGCTGGGTTCTTCAGATGCTCCTGCCCCAAGGCGGCAAGCGCCGTCGCCACGATCCCGGCGGCATCAAGGCCGGCATCCGCATATTGCTTGGCCGGCGAGTCATGGTCGATGAAACGATCCGGCAAGGTCATCGGCCGCACCTTCAGGCCGCCGTCCAGAAGTCCGAGGGTCGCCAGGGCGTGGAGAACGTGACTGGAAAAGCCGCCGACCGAGCCTTCCTCGACGGTGATCAGAACCTCGTGCGAGGTGGCCAGCCGCCTCAGCAGGTCAAGATCCAGGGGTTTGGCGAACCGGGCGTCCGCCACCGTCGTCGGCAGGCCTCGCGCGGCGAGATCGTCCGCGGCGTTCAGGCTATCGGCGAGCCGGCCGCCCAAGGACAGGATCGCGACCGCGCTGCCCTCGCGCAGGATCCGGCCCTTGCCGATCTCCATGGGCACGCCGACCTCCGGCATTTCGACGCCGACCCCCTCGCCTCTGGGATAGCGGACCGCCGACGGTCTGTCGTCGATGGCGCGGCAGGTTGCGACCATGTGCACCAGTTCCGCCTCGTCGGCGGCGGCCATGACCACGAAATCCGGCAGACAGCACAGATAGGTAAGATCATAGGCGCCGGCATGCGTCGCGCCGTCGGCGCCGACCAGACCGGCACGGTCGATCGCAAACCGCACCGGCAGGCGCTGAATGGCCACGTCATGGACGACCTGATCAAACGCCCTCTGCAGGAAGGTCGAATAGATCGTCGCGAAGGGCTTCATACCCTCGGTCGCCATTCCCGCCGCGAAGGTCACCGCATGCTGTTCGGCGATGCCGACGTCGAATGCCCGGTCGGGAAAGCGCTGGGCGAACTTGTTCACGCCGGTCCCGGACGGCATCGCGGCGGTGATCGCCATGATCCGCTCATCCTTCTCGGCTTCGGCGATCAGGGCATCGGCGAAGACATTGGTATAGGACGGCGCATTCGCCTTGGGCTTGGCCTGGGTCCCGGTGATAACATCGAACTTCTGTACCGCATGATATTTTTCCGCCGACTGCTCGCCGAACGGATGCCCGCGTCCCTTCTCCGTGACGACATGCAAAAGCACCGGGCGATCCTGTTTGGCGTTGCGGATATTCCGCAGAACCGGCAGCAGATGATCCAGGTTGTGACCGTCCACCGGGCCGACATAGTAAAAACCCAGTTCCTCGAACAGCGTACCTCCGGTAACCATTCCGCGGGCATATTCCTCGGCCCGCCGCGCCGTCGTTTCGAAGGGCTTCGGGAAATGCTGGGCGATCTGCTTGGCAAGGTCACGCAGGTTGCGGTACGGCCGCGAGCTGATCAGTTGCGAGAGATAGGCACTCATCGCCCCGACCGCCGGCGCGATCGACATGTCGTTGTCGTTCAGGATCACCAGCAGGCGGGTGTCGGTCGAACCGGCATTGTTCATCGCCTCGTAGGCCATGCCCGCGCTCATCGCGCCATCGCCGATCACCGCGACGACATGATTGTCAGCGCCCTTGAGGTCCCGAGCCACCGCCATTCCGAGGCCGGCTGAGATCGAAGTCGAGCTGTGCGCGGCGCCGAACGGGTCGTACTCGCTCTCGGAACGCCGGGTGAAACCCGAAAGACCGCCGCCCTGGCGCAAGGTGCGGATCCGGTCCCGCCGTCCGGTGATGATCTTGTGCGGGTAAGCCTGATGGCCGACATCCCAGATCAGCCGGTCCCCGGGCGTGTCGTAGACATAGTGCAGGGCGACCGTAAGCTCGACGACCCCCAGTCCGGCGCCGAGATGGCCGCCGGTCACCGACACGGCATCAATCATCTCCTGGCGCAGTTCCGCCGCCAGCGCCGGCAATTGCTCCGGCTGCAAACGCCGCAGATCCGCCGGAACATCGACCAGGTCCAGCAGTGGCGTCTTTTTGTCGCTCATACGAGCCCCTTACCCGTCCCTTTGGACGATATATCGCGCCGCGTCCCTTAGAAGGTCAGCCGACTCGCCCCATAAATCAAGGGCGCTTACCGCCTGCTCGCTCAACAGCCCGGCTTGCGCGCGGGCGCGTTCGGCTCCCAGGACCGAGACGAAGGTCGCCTTGCCGGCCGCCGAATCCTTTCCGGTGGGCTTTCCGGTGAGCTCCGAATTGCCTTCAATATCGAGCAAATCGTCGGCGATCTGAAAAGCCAGCCCGAACTCCTGGGCGTAGCTGTGCAGGGCGTGGAACTGCTTGGTCGTGCCGCGTCCCATGATAGCGCCGGCGGTCGCGCAGAAGGCAAAGATCTCACCGGTTTTCATGCGTTGCAGGCGCGTGATCGCGCCGATATCCAGTTCCTCGGTCTCGGCGAGCAGGTCGATCATCTGGCCGCCGGCCATGCCGGGCGCCCCCGCCGCCTTGGCCAGCGCGGCGACAAGTTCGCAGCGGACCAGAGCCTCCGAGTGAGTCTCCGGCGCGGCCAGCACCTGAAAGGCAAGCGACTGCAATGCATCCCCGGCGAGAATCGCTGTCGCCTCGTCGAACTTCACATGACAGCTCGGCTTGCCGCGCCTGAGATCGCTGTCGTCCATGGCCGGCAGGTCATCATGGATCAGCGAATAGCAATGCATGAATTCCACCGCCGCGCCGACCCGCACGGCACAACGGGTATCGACCCCGAACAGCGCTGCGGATTGTTGCACCAGGAAAGGCCGCAGCCGTTTGCCTCCGCCAAGCGAGGCATAGCGCATCGCCTCCAGCAAAGGCGCTTCGACGTCATCCGCCTTGGGAAGCAGCAGGTTCATCATCCGCTCGACCTGGGCGGCGGAGGCTTGCATGGCTTGGCTCAAACGATCGGTATTCACCGCCACGGGGACCCGCGCCATGATCAGCTTTCAAAATCCGAGGTTTCGGCAACGCCGCCGCCATCCGGCAGGCGAATCTTTTCAACCTTCATGCGAGCCTCGTCGAGCTTCTTCTGACAGTGTTTCTTCAATTCCGAGCCGCGCTCGTAGGCCTTGATGGCATCGTCCAGCGAGCCCTGGCCACTTTCCAGGCGCCCGACAATCTTCTCCAGTTCGGCCAATGCCTCCTCGAAGCTCAGGGCTTTGACATCGGTGTGTGTCTCGGTCACACGGCATCTCCCCAAAAACGGTCCGGAGTTTAGGCGCGCGGAACATCGTAAACAAGCCGAAAGCTGGGCTTTTTCACGGCTTTTCGCTCAAGAGACGCGCCGCTCCATCAGGACTTTTACATGCGCCGAGGCCGAGGCCGCCAGCGCATCGAGATCATAGCCGCCCTCCAGGGAGGAGACGATACGTCCGCCCGTGTGGCGGTCAGCGACGGCCATCAACTCCCGCGTAGCCCAAACAAAATCGTCCTCCACAAACCGCAAGCCGGCCAGTGGATCCGCCTCGTGGGCATCGAAACCGGCTGAGATGATCAACAGTTCGGGCGCGAAGGCCTCCAGGGCAGGTAGGATGATTTCGGTCATTTCGGCCCGAAATTCCTCGCCCCCCGCGCCGCTCGGCAACGGAGCATTCACAATATTGCCGTGGGCGCCCCGCTCCTGGCGCGATCCGGTACCCGGAAAGAGCGGCATCTGATGAGTCGAGGTATACAGCAGATCCGGCTCGTTCCAGAACATCGCCTGGGTGCCGTTACCGTGATGCACGTCGAAATCCATCACCGCGACCCGCTTCAGACCATGAACCGCCCGGGCGTGCGCGGCGCCGACGGCGACATTGTTGAAGAGGCAGAACCCCATCGGGATCTCCGGCTCCGCGTGGTGCCCCGGCGGGCGGCCCGCGCAGAAGGCATTGGCCGCCTCGCCAGCGATCACCGCGTCGACGGCGGCACAGACCGCGCCCGCCGCCCGCAGCGCCGCCTCGCCGGAACCGGGCGACATGGAGGTATCCCCGTCAATCCGAGCCAACCCGCTTTCCGGTACCGCCGCCAGGAGGCGCTCCACATGGGCCCTGGGATGCGCGCGCGAGATCTGCTCTATCGTCGCCAGGGGCGACTCGCGGCGGTCCAGAGCCGCGAAGGCAGGATCGGCGAATGCCTTGTTAAGCGCTTCGAGCCGGGCTGGACGCTCCGGATGCATCGGCCCCATGTCATGGCGGAGACAGGCTTGATGGGTATACAACACGGTCATGAGATGTCTCGCGAGGCGTCCGGGAAAAATAGAATGCGCCAGCCTGAGGCCCCTGTCACCCTTGGGCAAGCTGGCGGCGGCGCGGCTTGTGAATATCCGGACCGAGCGGATAGACTCGGTCGCGGCGCACTGCGAGGACCTGGATTTGGACTATCACGAACGCACCCTCAAATCCCTGGCGGACCTGTTGCAACGCGACGGGCTTTCGAGCATGGACAAGATGCGGGCGGCTCTCAGGATCTGCGCCAGACACCGGGCGCATCTCGTCGGCAACACGGTGGTCCACTACGGCGGACTCGCGGTCCGGACCGGCCCGTTCGCCGGCATGACCATGCCCCGACAGGTGGCCGAAGGGTGCTTCGTGCCGAAGCTTCTCGGGTGTTACGAATCCGAACTGCATCCGGTGATCGACCGCATCGTCGGCCGCGCGTACGCGAATCTCGTGAATATCGGCTGCGCGGAAGGCTACTATGCCGTCGGCCTCGCGCGGCTGCTTCCGGACAGCCGGGTATGGGCCTATGACACCGACGAGAAAGCGCGGGAACGGTGCGCGCTTCTGGCGTCGGAAAACGGCGCCGCCGAGCGGATTACCATTTCCGGAACCTTCACGCCCGAGGATTTCGCGGGCTTTCCGGCCGGCGATACCGTCGTCATCTGCGACATCGAGGGCGGGGAACTGGATCTTCTCGACCCGCGACAAGCCCCGGTGCTCGCCGGTTTCGACATTCAGGTGGAGCTGCACAACCGGATCGACGCGCCAGGGAACCAGGAATTGATCGCGCGCTTCGCCGACACTCACGAGATCCTTGAAATCCAGCCCGCCGAGCGGAACATCGACGCCTATCCCGAGTTGCGGGATCTGGAACATCTGGACCAGTTGTTGGCGTTTTGGGAGTTCCGGAACGGGCCCAACCCCTGGCTGTTCATGACGGCGCGCCAGGGCTAACCGGTCTCAGGCTGTCACCTTGTTCAGCTCCAACCAGCGCCGCAGCACCATCAGCAGCCAGACACGCCAGCCGCTAAGCCCGCCCGCCTCGAAACTGTCCCGCAGGCGCGGCATGATCCGCCGGTCGAGAACGCCGTGCGCCGCGGCCGCGCGTTCGTCAAAGGCCGCATCGGCCAGGTCCCGCATCGGCCCCTTCACCCAATGGCCGAAGGGCATGCCGAAGCCGCGCTTTGGGACCGTGTCAAATCCCTCTGGCAACAGCGGCCGAGCCGCGTCGATCAGGATTCGCTTGATGCCGCTGGCGCGATAGGAGTTTCGCATCGGATCGTCCGGAACCGGCTTAGCAATCCTGGCGCCGACCGGCAGCGAGAGCGCGAAATCGATCATATCCACATCGAGATATGGAACCCTGACCTCCAAGGAATGCGCCATGGACATCACATCGATGTCCCGCAAAAGCTGATTGTTGGTATAGCCGCGCAAGGTCAAAACGGTCATCCGGTCAACCGGATCGGCTTCGGCCAGTTCGTCGGTGACCTGGATCGCGGACGCCGGCGGCTCCTGCATGACATTGCGCAGCTTAGGCGCCAACAGATGCCCGACATCCCGGTCACCGAAAGTCTGATGGAATTGCGCGTTGTAGGCGGCATAGGCCTCGAGGAACCGATCCAGCGCCGGCGGCCGCGCCAGGATGCTCGCATGCCAGGGATAGCCCATGAACAGGTCGTCACCACCGGTGCCTGAGATCGCGACCTTCACATGCTCCGCCGCCGCGCGGGATACGAGATAGCTGTTCAATCCGTCGACGGAGGGCTGATCGAGAGCGGTGACCACCTGGTCAAACGCCTCGGCGATCTCGGCTCCATCGACCACCACGCGATGATGGTCGGTGCCGATATGCCTCGCAATGCGGTCCGCTTCACCGGTCTCGTCAACGGCTTTCAGACTTTCGTCAAACCCGACCGAGAAGGTCTTGACCCGGCCCTCGGCCTCGCCGGCCATGAGGGCGACAAGCGAAGCGCTATCGACGCCGCCCGACAGAAACGCACCGACCGGAACATCGCTGATTAGCTGAGCCTTCACGGTCTCGCGCAACAGCCCGCGCATAGCTTCGACCTGCTCCCGGTAATCCAGGCTATTCAGCTCGGATCGCCGGCCGGTCCCGAAATGCCAGTACCGCTCCACCCTTAACTGACCGCGTTCATGGATCAGCGCATGGGCAGGCGGCAGCATCTCCACGCCCTTGATCATCGTCACGGGCTGATAGACGGATCCCCGCAGCAAAAGCGAGCGGACCGCCCGCCCATCCACCCGGCGTGCCACTAAATCGCTGGCCAGCATGGCCTTCATTTCCGAGGCAAACAGAATCCCCCGCCGGGTTTGCGCGTAGAGCAGCGGTTTCACGCCCATCGGATCGCGCGCGAGGATGGCTTTCTCCCGCCCCGGGCCACCGCGCAGATCAATGATCGCCAGCGCGAAAATCCCACGCAGCCTCGGCAGGAACGCCTCGCCGTGCTCCTGGTACAGACGCAGCACCACCTCGGTATCTCCGGTGGAACGGAACCGGTGTCCCCTGGCTTCGAGATGCGCGCGCTCGCCGGGCGTGTTGTAGAGCTCCCCGTTGTAGACGATCCAGATATCGCCGGTTTCATTGGCCATCGGCTGATCGCCGTTCGAGGAAACGTCCTGGATCGCCAACCTTGCCATGCCGATCGAACTTTTCGCCATGTCGTGCCGGCCATGGCCGTCGGGCCCGCGATGGTGCATGGCGCGGATCATGCGGTCCACCGCATCCGGATCACGCGCGCCGATCAGCCCGGCAATCCCGCACACGCCCGTCTACTCCGCCGCTTCGGAACGAAGCAGGCTTCCCATGTCAAAGCAGCACCCCTCGCAGATGGCGTCCCCCTGGCGCAGATAACGGCGCAACCAGTCCTGGATAACCGGCCCCTTCCACGCTTCCACCATGGGCGTGAACAGAATGTTGGTGTGCTGGAAGGTTGCGGGATCGAAGCTGGTGCAGCACGGAGTCATGTAGCCGTCGACAGTGATGAAAGGTGAATAGAACGGTCTTCCGCAGCGCTGTCCCGGCTTTGGCGCTTTGATGGTCGTTGCGTTCACGACCATGATGAGGCGCGGTAAAGCGGGGCCGATGACGCTCACCATTTCTCCGAGCATGCGGATTTCCTGGAGGTCCAGCGTGGTCCGCGGCTGGTTCGATTCACCGCTTTTGTAGTTGATCACCGGCATGATCTCGACCGTGAACCGTTTGTCCGGGAACAAGTCCTCCCCCAACGCGTTGAGCTCGGCCAGCGTCGCCGGCAGGTCGAACATGTTCAGCTTGCTGGCAACCACGGAAATCACGATATGCCCGAACTCCCGGTAAATCGCTCGCAGCATCCGTCTCAGTTTCGCGACCTTGGTCCCGGACCGGCAGCGCTCGGCGACTTCCGCGTTGAAGGAATCGACCGAGACGCAGACATAGTCCAGTCCGGCCTCGCGCAACCGGCTGAAATAATCCGGCGTCCGGGTCACCGCGTTGGTGTTGAGCGTTATGTACTGGAACCGCCCGCTCGCCCGCGCATGGGCCGTCATCTCAAGCAGGTCGGGGTTGAGGGTCGGTTCGCCCACGCCCTGCAGAACCAGAATATCCGCCGGCGGAGAGTTTTCGATCAGGGTTTTGAAGTTCGCGAGCGAAAGATGTTTGTCCTCCCACGTGCCGGCGTGAACACCGACGGTACGGGAGCATTCCTGGCAGAACAGGTTGCAGAGCGTTGTCACCTCGATCTGCAAGCGTCGCAGCCGCTTGGGCGGAGCGAACAATTTCTCCCGGGAACTCATGCGGTCTTTCCGTCCTCAGCGCTCTCGAAGTTGCGTTTCCTCACCGCATGCATCGGTGGACGCATGGTGTCGCCGGGCCTGTATTGCCCTCCCGGCCCGGCCTGCGTCAACTCACGTTCCCGGACACCGGGTCGCGGGCGATCAACTGGGTGCCGTAACCCGTCACAAAACAGGTAAAACCCGATATCGAATTGATCAACCCCATCACCTCCGCGGGACTTCGAAGCCATCGGGAAATTTTTTGGCGCGGTTCCGCCAAGCCTAACGAGTTTGCTATGCCCGGGGCTATAATTTGCTATAGTCCCGGCGAAGCGATGGCGACTGTTTTCATTCCGAGCGTCGGACATCGCGACGCCTTCTGGAATTTGAAATGAGTCTTCCGTCCAAACACAGAGAAATTCGCCGTTCGCGAAGGGGTTTCTGGCACCCGGCCGCCGCCGTCGCGCTGGCGGCCTGTTTCGCCGTCCTTTCCCCCGGCATCGGTCAGGCGCAGAGCCAGGCACCGAGCCCGGCAACGCCGGTAGGGGTTGACAAGGTCGTGGTCGAGCTCAGAGCCCAGACCATGCCGGTTGTGGGGCGTGTCGTCGCGCCGGAGTCCGGCATCGTGGCAACCCGCTTGGCCGAGCGGGTCGACGAACTGAAGGTTCGTGTCGGTGACCGTGTCGAACGGGGCGCGGTTCTGGCGAAGCTCGCCTCGGATCGCACCAAGGGCGAACGGGCGCTGCGGGTGGCTGAACTGAAGAAGGCCGAGGCGCAGATCAAGCGTGAGAACGCTGGCCTCGCCAAAATGCGGCAAACCTTGAAACGCATTACGGATTTGCGCGGCTCGACAGCGTTCCGCAAGGACCGCGAGGATGATACCGAGCGCGATATGGAAATCGCCGTCAGCGCGCTCGGTCAGGCCGAGGCCGATGTGCTGCGGGCCCGAGCCAATCTCGATCTCGCCGATCTCGCTCTCAAGGACACCACGATCACGGCGCCCTATCCCGGCGTGGTCGTCGCCCGTCACACGGTGTCCGGAAACTATGTCCGCATCGGTGATCCGATCGTCACCCTGCTGAACGACAAGGATCTGGAAATCGAGGCCGATGTTCCCGCGGTCCGAACCGGCGGTCTCGCGCCCGGCATCAAGGTCCAGGTCACGTTGCAGGACGGAGTGAGGCTGAGCGCCGAGGTTCGCGCGGTTGTGCAGGAAGAGAATGCGCGGACGCGGACCCGTGCCGTGCGTCTTGTGCCCCGTCTCGATGCGAAGACAGACAATCTCGCCGGAAACCAGTCGGTCACGGTGGAGATCCCGATCGGGACCGCCAGCGACGTGGTCACGGTTCACAAGGACGCGATCGTGATCCTAAAGGGTCAGCAGATGGTCTACGTCGTCCAGGACGGCAAGGCGGCGGTAAGGCCGGTACAGACAGGCCCGGCTCTGGGCGCACGTTTCGAGGTGCTGAGCGGCCTCAAGCCTGGCGATGTTGTGGTGGTTCGCGGTAACGAGCGGCTGCGGCCGGGTCAGACCGTCAAGCCGCAGGAAGCGGGGTAACGGACGATGGATCGATTGATATCGCTTTCCATTCTGAGGCCGATCGCGATCATCGCGGCGGTTCTCATGGTCGTTATGTTCGGTGGCGTGGCGCTGCAAAGCATCCCGATCCAGTTGACCCCCGACGTCAACCGTCCGGTCATCACGGTCACCACCAACTGGGCCGGCGCCGCCCCCGCCGAGGTGGAGCGTGAAATCGTCAATCGACAGGAAGACGAGCTTCGCGGCCTTGAAGGGCTGAAATCGATTGTCAGCACGTCGGAAACCGGCCGCGGGCAAGTGACCCTGGAATTCGGGGTCAGCCAAGATATGGATAAGGCCTTGTTGCTGGTCGCCAACCGGCTGGACCGGGTCGGCGGCTACCCGAACGAGGTCGACGAGCCGACATTGAACACCGCTGGCTCCGAGGACGAAGCGATCGCCTGGCTGATTTTGCGCCGGACCGGCGCCAACAACCGGATGATCCATACCTATTTCGACTTCGCCGAGGACTTCATCAAGGATCGGCTTGAACGCATCAATGGCGTTTCCGAGGTCCGTGTCTATGGTGGCGCGGAGCGCGAAATGCAAGTCGTCGTCAATCCGGAAAGCCTTGCGCAATATCGCCTGACGATCCCGCAGGTGGTCGACGCCCTGCGTAGCGCCAATGCCTCGATCTCCGCCGGCGCGGTGGATGAAGGCAAGCGGCGGTATGTGGTCCGCACCGAGGGGGATTTCACGTCCCGGGACGCGGTAAGCCAGGTCGTGCTGCGCTCGGTGAAGGACGAAAGCTCGGGCCGGGTCGCCCGGGTCTCGGTATCCGACGTCGCCAATGTGGTCTTCGACTACAAGGAGCCGGTGGCGCGCATCCGCATGAATGGTGTGCCGGCGCTGGCGCTTCCGGTGTACCGCGAGACTGGCGCCAACGTGATCGAGGTGATGAAGCAGGTCCGCGCCGCGGTCGACGAGATGAACGCCGACATCCTGAAGCCGGAAAGCCTCGTCCTGACCCAAGTGTATGACGAGACCACCTATATCGACTCGGCGATCGAACTGGTTCAGCAGAACATCTATATCGGCGGTGCGTTGGCCGCGATCGTGCTCACCCTGTTCCTGCGGAGCGTCGGCGCCACCGTCGTGGTCTCGCTCGCCATTCCAGTGTCCGTCGTCGGCTCCTTCGTCGCCATGGCGGCAATGGGTCGGTCGATCAACGTGATTTCCTTAGCCGGCCTCGCCTTCGCCGTCGGCATGGTGGTCGACGCGGCGATCGTCGTGCTGGAAAACATCTTCCGACTGCGCCAGGGCGGCATGCCGATCAAGGAAGCGGCTTTCCACGGCGCCAATCAGGTCTGGGGCGCGGTCCTGGTGTCGGCGCTGACGACGGTCATGGTCTTCATCCCGATCCTGATCATGGACCTGGAGGTCGGCCAGCTGTTCAGAGACATCGCGGTCGCGATCTCGGTCTCGGTGATGTTGTCGCTTCTCGTGTCGATCACGGTGGTCCCCGCGCTCGCCACCCGGTTGCTGAAAGGTGAATTCAAGGGCGAGGATGGCGGGCGACGGCTGCCGATCATCGATCCTTTCGCGACCGCCTTCGTGAACACGGTGCTTGCATTTACCCGCGCCGTTTCAAGACGGCGCAGCCTCGCCGTCGGCGTCGTCGTCGGCGTAACCCTCGTCTCCGGGGTGGTGTCCTACCTGTTGCTGCCCAAACTGGACTACCTGCCGGACGGCAACCGCAATCTCATCATCGGCTATGTGCTCCCGCCGCCCGGTTACAACCTCGACACCATGGAAGGCATAGCCGGCAAGGTCGAGGGCGCCACCGAGGCGCTTTGGGATCCGGACAAGACACGCACGGAGACCGAGGACGGCACGCCGACGATCGAGCGGTTTTTCTTCGTCGCGTTCCGCGCCACAACCATCGCCGGCGCGGTCGCGGTTGATCCCAACCGGATCGAAGATCTGATCCCGGTGCTGCAGAAATCTCTCAATTCCGAGCCCGCGACTTTCGGTTTCTTCAACAAGCGGTCAATCTTCGGCCGAGGTGTCGGCGGCGCGCGCTCCATTGATCTCGACGTCTCCGCGGGCTCGCTGGAGGATATCGTTGCGGTCTCGCAACGCGCCTTCGGAAAGATCAATCAGATCCTGCCACGCGAAACGGGGACCCAGATCCGCCCGCGTCCGGCATTGAGCCTCGGCGCGCCGGAGGTGCGGGTAATGCCGGACCGGCTGCGGCTGGCGGATAACGGCGTGACCGCCCGTGACCTCGGACAGACCGTCGATGCATTCAATGATGGTTTGCGCATCGCCGAGATCACCGTCGAGGGAGAGCGTATCGATCTCACGCTTCGCGGACCGGAGAAACACATCCTGGCAACTCAGGGGATCAATGATCTTCCGGTGGTCACTACGGACGGGATGATCATTCCCGCCAGTTCTCTTGCCGATGTCCTGATCACCGCCGGGCCGACCGAGATCCGCCATAGCGAACGGCTAAGAACCATTACCCTGCAGATCAAGCCACCGGCGGACATGCCGCTGGAAGTCGCGATGGAACTGATCCAGGAAAAAGTGATCAAGGCACTCCAGGACGAGGGTGTTCCGCCCGGCATAAAGATGACCATGTCCGGCACCGCCGACAAGCTTACCGAGACCTGGGATGAGATGGTGGTGCAGCTGATCATGGCGCTGGTGATCGTCTATCTGGTGATGGCCGTCCTGTTCGAAAGCTTCTTCTACCCGTTGATCATCATCCTTTCGGTGCCGGTGGCAACGGCGGGCGGCATCGTCGGGCTGGACCTGCTCAGCCTGTTCCAGCGGCAGAACCTGGACATGCTGACCCTGCTTGGTTTCGTCATCCTGATCGGCATCGTGGTGAATAACGCGATCCTGTTGGTGCATCAGACCCTGCACCATCTGCGCAACGACGGCATGACGCCGGACCAAGCGATCATGGAGGCCACGCATAACCGGATCCGGCCGATCTTCATGTCGACCTTGACCAGCATTCTCGGGATGCTGCCGCTGGTCCTGGTGCCGGGCGCCGGTTCCGAGCTCTATCGCGGCCTGGGGTCGGTGGTGATCGGCGGCCTGGCCCTTTCCGCTGTGCTGACCTTGTTGATCATACCGCCGATGCTGTCGCTGTTCCTGGCTGCGATCGAGGGCAGGAACCCGCCGGCAGAGGAAAAGCCTCCGGCATCGGCCGCCGGGGAAAAGCCGGTTCCGGCGGAATAGCGAGCCTCCGGAACGGTCTTCGGCCGCAACGCCGCGTCAACAGCTCAATCGACGCCCGGGAAGCCGTTGATCGGCACCTTGACGTAGGAAATTCCGTTGCTGTCCGGTTCGGGCAACCTGCCCGCGCGCATGTTTATCTGGATCGATGGAATGATCATGGCGGGCAGCCCGAGTTGCGCGTCCCGGGTGGAACGCATGTTGACGAACTGTTCGATCGAAATGCCCGAGCCGACATGCTTGTTGGAGCGCTTCTGCTCCCCGACCGTCGTTTCCCACGCTATTTCGCGCCCTTCGGAGCCGTAATCGTGGCACACGAACATGCGGGTCGCATCGGGCAAGGCTAGGACACGCTGCGCCGAACGGTAGAGCGCTTCCGCCGCCCCACCCGGAAAGCCGCATCGAGCTGTACCGAAATCGGGCATGAACATGCTGTCGCCGACGAAAATCGCGTCGCCGATCAGATAGCTCATGCAGGCCGGCGTATGCCCCGGTGTCGGGATCGCCAGCGCCTCGATTTCCCCGACCTGGAAACTTTCTTCATCTTGGAAAAGGTGATCGAATTGCGAGCCATCCCGCCGGAATGTACTGCATCCCGGTTAT
>JAYOEU010000045.1:0-27136 GCA_038116915.1 Alphaproteobacteria bacterium | reverse complement strand
CGTTCTTGTCGACGCCCGCCCGTTCCGTATCCCCGGCGAAGGTCGGGGCCCACGCCTGAAGCGGCGGCGGCTGAGTGTTGGCGGATCACTTCCAAACCCTGGTTGCCATGTTCGGTTACCCGTCACGCTGAAAATTTTCAGGCGGCGGCCCCGACCTTCGTCAGGGATACGGGGAGAAGATATGGGTTGAAGGGGGAAGGGTTGTTCGAATTCCAATCTCTCCCGTCGCCCCGCCTTGCGCCAGGGTGGCGGTGATATCTTTTGATCGCGACAAGAGAGACGGGACCCGATCTCACACTTGGTATCTGAGATCTTCCATCTGGTCTTGTCCCGCCGGACCTGTAAATTGGCTGAAGCAACAGTTCTGACGGCGGGAACCGTGGGGAGAGACGATGATGGCACATCCCTTGTTCGAGAAAGCGGCGATAACCGGGATCGGCGAGACTGCCTATACCCGCGGTTCCGGCAAAAGCGATATCGCGCTGCAGATGGAAGCCTCGCTGAAGGCGATCGCCGATGCCGGGCTGAGGCCCTCGGATATCGACGGGGTCATCCCCTATGCCGCCGGCGCGGCCGTGGCCGAGGATTTCATCACCAATCTCAATCTGCCCGATCTGCGGTATTCCGCGACCACGCCGCTCGGCGGGGCCAGCTGTGTCGCGGCGATCCAGGCGGCGGTGACGGCGGTGGCCGCCGGTGTCGCGAACCATGTGCTGATTCCGATCGGGCGCAACGGTTACTCCGGAAGCCGGATCGGCAACAGGGTGCAGCAGATGCCGCAGTTCCGGGTGATCGGCGAGTTCGAAATGCCGCTCGGAAGTCTGGCGCCGGCTCAGCTCTATTCCCACATGGCGCGCCGGCACATGGAGCTTTACGGCACCAAGAGCGAGCATTTCGCCAAGATCGCCATGACCGCGCGTAAGCACGCCGCGATGAACGACAATGCCCTGCGCCAGGAGCCGATGAGCCTGGAGGATCATCAGAACTCGCGCATGATCGCCGATCCGCTCCGGCTGTTCGACTGTTGTCTGGAAAGCGATGGCGGCGCGGCGGTGATCGTCAGCGCGGCGGAGCGTGCCAAGGATCTGGCCGGCAAGCCCGCCTACATCATGGGGGTCGGCGAGGGCCACCCCGACTCTCCCAGCGCCATCACCCAGCGTCCGGACATCACGACCCTCGGCACCGCCAAGGCCGCGCCCCGGGCGTTCCAGATGGCCGGCATCACCCACAAGGACATCGACGTCGCGGAAATTTACGACTGCTTTTCGTATATCGTGCTGTGCCAGATGGAGGATCTCGGCTTCTGCGGCAAGGGCGAGGGCGGAGATTTCGTCGCCAGCACGAATTTCAGTTTCGACGGCGATCTGCCGCTCAACACCCATGGCGGGCTGCTGTCCCAGGCGCATATCGTCGGCATGAATCACGTGGTCGAACTGGTGAAGCAGCTGCGCGGCACGGCGGGCGCGGCCCAGGTGAAGGATGCCGGGATCGGCCTGGTCACCGGCTATGGCGACATGGGCGATGGTACCGTCGCCATCATGCGGGCCTAGGAGGGGAGACGGCGGACATGGAAATCGAACCTCTCTATCCCTTGCCCAATCCCGATTCTCAGCCCTACTGGGACGGCATGAAAGAGCGCCGGCTGATGCTGCAGCAATGCGCGGACTGCGGCACCATTCGTCACTATCCGCGTCCGGTTTGCGGCGCGTGCTATTCGATGAATGTCGAGTGGATCGAGGCTTCGCGACGGGGCACGGTGCATAGCTGGTCGGTCTCGCACCATGCCTTTCATCCGTCCTTCAAGGCTGAACTGCCGACAACCTACGTGACGGTGGACCTTGAGGAGGGCGTGCGCCTGGTCGGCGTTCTGCGCGATCCCGACGCGACGCTCTATCTCGGCATGCCGGTCGAGGTTCGTTTCGAGGATGTGGCGGAGGGCGCCTTTGCGATCCCGATCCTGGTCGGTGACCGGTCAGGTGACGGCCGACGGCGGGACGAGCCCGTCCGGGGGCCAGGCATCGACGCCGCTCTCTAGAGGGATGTTCAGGCTGCGCAGCACCTCGGAGAAGGTGCGCCAGTTACCGATCGCGACCACCATCTCCATCAGTTCCGCCTCGCCGCCGACATGCTGCGAACAGGAATGCCAGGTTTCGTCCGAAATCCGGCCCTGATCCAGGGTCTCATCGGTTGCCGCCAGCACGGCCCTCGCGGCGGCGTCCAGGCTCTTCGCGTTCCGCCAGTCGCGCGCCACCAGGATGTCGGCGTCGTCCATGCCGATCCGCCGGGCGACATGCCAATGTTGGGTCCACTCGTAAACCGATCCGGTGCGCCAGGCGATACGCATGATGATCAACTCGCGGAGCCGATTGTCCAGTCGGTTGGCCTTCCAGAGCAGCATCGACAATTGCGCCGCCGTCGCGCCGGCGAGTTCGGGGTGATTCAGGAGCGCGCGATAGATGTTCAGATGGCTCATGGAAGACGATACACCGGCCTCGCGGCCTCTTGCTTTCGCCTCCTCGACAGGCAGAAGTTTCACCCGGCTTTCCCGCCGACCGTTCGACATTTTCTTCTCCCCGCATCCTCGAAGCACATGCGAGCTTCTTTGGTGCACCTATATGCTGAGCGATTGTCGCGGCTGTATCAAGCTTGCTAGAATTGCCGAACCTAGGGGCAATCGCGGCGGAGACGGCATGCGAATTCGGGTCATCGAGGGAAATTGCCAGGGGCACAATCGCTGCAAGGCAATCGCGCCGGACCTGTTCGATCTGGACGAGTTCGGCAATGCCAGTGCCGCCAATGGCGGTGCCGTTCCGCCCGGTCAGGAAGACATGGCGCGCCTTGCGGTCGAGAATTGTCCGGAATTCGCCATCGAAATCGTCGAGGAATAGGCCAGGAGAAGGTCATGAGCGAGCAGCAGCGGCCGGTAGAGGATTGGGCCACGGACTTCGACATTTTCGATCCCGATTATGTGCGGGATCCGTCCCCGGTCTGGAACGAGTTGCGCGCGAAATGCCCGATCGCGCATACCGAACGATGGGGCGGCGCTTGGATGGCGACGCGGTACGACGACCTGCGTGAACTGGTGCGCATGGTCCCGGAACTTTCGTCGCGCTCGCCCGCCGTCGTGCCGTTGCCGCCGGAAATGCGCGAGGAGGCGATTGCCGAGGTCAAGCTGTACGGCACCGAGAACCCGCCGATCACCGCCGACCCGCCGGAGCACAAGCCCTACAAACAACTGATCCTGCCGTTTTTCACGCCGGGCGCGGTCGAGGCCTATCGCGGCTTCACCGAAGACCTGGCGCACCGTCTGATTGACCAAGTCATCGCGAAGGGAGTCTGTGACGCGGCCGAGGATTATGCGCAGCAGATTCCGCCTCGGGTGATCGCCGAGATGCTGGGGATAGATTCCAACCGCGCGGACGAGTTCACCATGTGGACCCGCGGGGTTTTGGAAATCGGCCAGACCGACCCGGCTGCCCGCTGGAAGTACCGCAAGATCATCCGCGAGTTCTTCGCTGAGTTGATCCCGGCCCGCCGCGCCAAGCCAGGCGACGACATGATTTCAAAGCTTGTCGAGGCCGAGATAGAGGGCGAGAAGCTGTCCGATCACACGATCTCGGGCATCTGCTTCCTGCTGCTGGTGGCTGGAATTGACACTACCTGGAGTTCGATCGGCTCGTCGCTCTGGCATTTCGCCGGCCATGCCGAGGACCGCCGCCGCCTTGCGGGTGATCCGGACCTGTTTCCGACGGCGATCGAGGAGATGCTGCGTTTCTACGCGCCGGTGATGATGGCCCGCAAGGTAACCCAGCATGTCGAGATGGGGGACAAGGTGCTGTGTCCGGGCGACAAGATGATCCTGAATTTCCCCGCCGGCAACCGCGATCCCGAGGTGTTCGACCGCCCCGACGAGGTGGTGCTGGACCGCGAACGCAACCGGCATGTGGCCTTCGGTCTCGGAATTCATCGCTGTGCCGGCTCCAATCTCGCGCGGATGGAGATGGACGTGGCTTTGCGGGTCTGGTTCGAGCGGATTCCCGAGTTCGAGCTGTCGGACCCGGACGCCGTGACCTGGGCCGGCGGCCAGGTGCGCGGCCCGCGCAAGGTCCCGGTCCGCTTTCCCGTGGGGTGACCGGAGAGCGGGTGCGACCTCGAAGGTTTTTCGAAAAAATGTCTCCGTCGCCCTGGCGAACGGCAGGGCCAAGCCTCGGCGTTGCCGCATGGCAATCTGGACCCATGGCCAACATCGGCGCGTTCGACAAGCGGGATCAAACAGAACGGCTCGGTTCTAGGCCCTGCCTTTCGCCAGGGCGACGGCAAACAGCGGGTAGGAAGGATAGACCTTCGAACTCCTATTTTTTCCATCCGCCAACTCGACGCGGTCGAGGGATCCGCTCCGCGCTAGGCGAAAGGCCCCAACCATGAGCCTCATCGACGCCGCGCTCGGCCGCACCCGGACAACCCTCGCCAGCCTGGCTCTGATTCTGATCGCCGGAACCGCCGCCTATATCGGCATTCCGAAGGAGGACGCGCCGGATATCGATGTTCCGGTCATTTTCACCCGCGTCGCGCAATCCGGCATTTCCCCCGAGGATGCCGAGCGGCTGATCGCGCGCCCGGTGGAGCAGGCGATGCGCGGGATCGACGGGGTCAAGCAGATCCGGTCCGAGGCCTATCTGGGCGGCGCCACCGTCACCGTCGAGTTCGACGATGGCTTCAATCCGGACAAGGCGCTTGAGGATGTGCGCGAGAAGGTGAAGGTTGTCGAGGGCGAGTTGCCCGCCGATGCCGGCGAGCCTACGGTCCATGAGGTCAATCTCAGTCTTTTCCCGGTGCTCGTGGTCACCATCGGCGGTGATGCGCCGGAACGGGAACTGATCCGGACCGCGCGCGACCTCAGGGAAACCCTGGAGGCGCTGCCGGACGTTCTGGAGGCGCGGCTGGTGGGCGACCGGGACGAGGTGGTGGAGATCATCGTCGACCCGGTAAAGCTGTCGAGCTACCGGATCGACCCGGGTCAACTGATCGGGTGGATGGCGCGCAGCAACCGGCTGGTCGCCGCCGGCAATCTTGATACCGGAGCGGGACGTTTCGCGGTCAAGGTTCCGGGCGTTTTCACCTCGACCGAGGATATCAGCGATCTGCCGGTGGCGATCGACGGGGATGCGATGGTCCGGGTGCGGGATATCGCGACGGTCCGGCGTACATTCGCGGATCGGGCGACGGACGCGCGGCTGAATGGAAAGCGGGCGCTCGCGATAGAGATCTCCAAACGGCTCGGCACCTCGATCATCGACGTCACGGACGAGGTCCGCGAGACAGTCGCCAAGCGTGCCAGGACTTGGCCCGAGGGTATCGAGATCGCCTATTCCCAGGACAAGTCGACAAAGATCCGCGACCGGGTGACCGCCCTGCAAAACAATGTCCTTAACGCGGTCTTGCTGGTGATGATCGTGCTGATCGCGGCGCTCGGGCCAAGATCGGCGGCGCTGGTCGGGGTGGCGATACCGGGATCGTTCCTGCTCGGCATCCTGGCCATTTCCCTTGCCGGATTCACCGCCAATACCGTTGTTCTGTTCGCCCTTATCCTGGCGGTCGGACTGCTGGTCGACGGCTCCATCGTGATGGTCGAATACGCCCAACGCAGACTCTCTGCGGGCGAGAGTCCGAGAGAGGCCTATGCGCGCGCGTCCAAACACATGGCCTGGCCGATCATCGCCTCCACCGCGACGACGCTGGCGGCTTTTCTTCCGCTGGTCTTCTGGCCGGGCACGGTCGGTGAGTTCATGAAGTACCTTCCCGCCACCGTGCTCGCGGTGCTCGCGGCCTCGCTTTTGATGGCGTTGATCTTCGTTCCGGTGCTCGGCGCGGTGCTGGACCGGCGGCGCCCGGGACGGGAAGACGCCGAGGACCCGGATTCGCCGGCGCAACTGGACAAGGTCACCGGCTTGACACGGCTCTATCTCGGCCTGCTGCGCGTGGTGTTGAAGTATCCGGTCGTAGTGCTGTTCCTCGCCTTCTGCGCCATGTTGTGGGCCCCGTGGATGTATTCCCAGCATGGTAGGGAAATCGAGTTCTTTCCCAAGGTTGAAGGCACCGGGGCGGTGGTGCTGATCCATGCGCGGGGCAACCTGTCGCTCGCCGAACAGGACGCCCTGACCCGCGAGGTCGAGGACGTCGTGCTGGCGATCGATGGGCTGGAGTCGCTCTATACCTCGATCGGCCGGAGTGACCGGGCCGGTGGTTCGGGACCCCAGGATATCATCGCGCGGCTTCGCCTGGAGTTGAAACCCTGGGATCAGCGCCGTCCGGCGGCGGAGATTCTGGAGGATATTCAGAAGCGTACCGCCCATCTCGCCGGCATCCGCGTCGCCGTCCAGGAGGAGCGAACCGGGCCGGTCCAGGACAAGCCCTATCAGATCGAAGTGCTCTCAAGCGGCCATGACGGCATTCCCCAAGCTGTCCGCGAGATCACCGATTTTCTCGCCAAGCAGCCCTACATCCGGGATATCGAGGACTCGCTGCCGGTGCCTGGCGTCGAATGGCGGGTCGAAATCGACCGCACCCAGGCGCTCAAGTTCGGCGTGGATGTCGAACGGGTCGGCCAGTTCGTGCGGCTGGCCACCAAGGGCCTGAAGCTGACCGAGTTCAGGGCGAGCGACGCGGATGAAGAGATCGATGTTCTGCTCCGCTTTCCCGAGCGCTATCGCAATCTGCAGCAGCTCGACGGTCTGATGATCGAAACCGCGAAGGGAGCGGTGCCGCTCGGAAGTTTCGCACGGCTTGAGCCCAAACCGCAGCGGGGAACGATCCGGCGGGTCGACGGATTTCGTTCGGCGCTGATCAAGGCGGATGTGGTGCCGGGCACGCAACCTGAAGAGTTCCGGGGCGAGGTGAAGGGCTATGCGATCACGGCGCGCTTCGCCGATGGCACGAGAGCCCGGATGAAGGGTGAAGAGGAGGATCTGGACGAACGCGAGAAGGACCGGGATTTCCTCAGGCGGTGCTTCTTTGCCGCTCTGTTCCTGATGGCGATCATCCTGGTCACTCAGTTCAACAGTTTCTACAGCGCCGGGCTGATCCTTTCGGCCGTGATGCTGTCGATCATCGGCGTGGTGCTCGGCCTGCTGATCATGGATCTTCCCTATGGCACGATCATGAGCGGAATCGGCGTGATCGCGCTGGCCGGGATCGTGGTGAACAACAATATCGTGCTGATCGACACCTATGACCGGCTGAAGGCGCGCGGTGTCGAGGCGCAAACCGCATTGTTGCTGACCGGGGTTCAGCGGCTTCGGCCGGTGCTGCTGACCACGGCGACGACGATCGGCGGTCTTGTCCCGATGGTCTCGCAAACCAGCATCGATTTTCTCGACCGGTCGATCCAGCATGGCGGCCCCGCCTCCCAGCTCTGGGTGCAGCTCGCGACCTCGATCACCTTCGGCCTCGCCTTCGCCACGGTGCTGACGCTTGCCGTCACGCCGGCGGCTCTGATGTTGAGAGCGAGGTTCGACGCCAATCGCGAGGCCCGGCGGATCTGGATGCGCCAGGCCTTCCGCAGGCTGGACGCGCGCGGCCCCGTCGAGACCATCGTCACGGTTCTCGCCGTCTGTATTGCCTGGGTGCTGGTGCTGGAGATGATCCTGGTGCGGATCTTCGATATCGTCACCAAGCAGTTCTCCGACCCGCCCTCGGTTTGGTTCCAGGCGATAGAATGGTCGGCCTTCTGGACCTTCATCATCCTGACCGTCGCCTTCGGCTATTTCCGTGATGCCCATGTCCGCGTCGACATCATCCGCGAGCGGTTGTCGGCCCGTCTTCAGGCGGCGATCGAGATCTTCGGGTTTTTCGTGCTGCTGGCGCCGGTCTGCCTGATCGTCATGTATTTCGGCCTAGACTATGTCGCGCGCTCCTATATCGACGAGGAACCGTCGGGGGCACTGCTTGGATCGCCCACCGGCTTCATCTTCAAGGCGATGCTGCCGTTCGGTTATCTGCTGCTGCTGCTTGCCGGCGTCAGCGTCACGATCCGAAACATCCGGCACCTGACGGGCCGGCACCGCGCGGTCGCGCCGGAGCGTGACGGGCGCCGGTTGAAGGCGGCGCGAAGGAGTGATCCGGCGTAATGGAGCTTGTCGATCATATCCCCGCGCTCATGGTGATCACTCTCGCGGTGATGCTGTTCACGGGCTATCCCGTCGCCTTCGTTCTGGCCGGGGTCGGGGTGCTCTTCGCCGGGCTCGGCGTTGCTATCGGCGAGTTTCCGATGATTGCCTTCTTCAACATTCCGGCCCGCCTGTGGGGCAGCATCAACGGCAGCCTTATATTCCCGACGGTGCCGATGCTGATCTTCATGGGTGTGGCGCTGGAGAAAAGCGGCGTCGCGCAGGAGATGCTGCTAGCCCTGCAGGGCCTGGTGCGCCGTTTGCCGGGTAGCATGGCGGTGGCGATGACCGTGCTCGGCATTCTGCTTGCGCCGTCCGCGGGTCTGGTCGGCGCGTCGGTAGCGACCTTGGCGCTGATCGGTTTGCCAACCATGCTTTCCCAGGGATATCGCCGCTCGTATTCGATCGGTTCGGTCGCGGCGGCGGGAACCCTCGGCATCATACTGCCGCCCGGAATCATGCTGTTTTTCCTGTCGGACCTGATGCGGATCTCGATGGGTCCGATCTTCGTGTCGACCGTCGCGCCGGGGTTGCTGTTGGCGCTGCTGTTCATGGTCTATTACGTGCTCCGGGCGCTGCTCGATCCGAAGACCGCGCCGAGGCTGCCCGAGGATCCGACGCTACGGTTCCGCGATATCTTGCGGTCCGCGGTTCAGGGGCTGACATTGCCGGTGTTGCTGATCGTCTCGGTCCTCGGCTCGATTATCGCCGGGATCGCCACGCCGGTTCAGTCGGCGGCGGTCGGTGCCGCCGGCGGGTTACTGATCATGCAATTGCGCGGGAGATTGACCCGCGGGTACCTGCACGAGGTGATCATCACCACGGCAACCACCTGTTCGATGGTATTCTTCATCATTCTGGCCGCGTCGGTCTTTTCATATCCCTTCAATTTTTTCGAGGGTGGCGATCAGATCCGGGACTTTCTGCTCGGTCTGCCGTTGAACGACTGGCAGATGCTGCTGACCATCCTGGGGATCATCTTCATTCTCGGCTTCTTCGTCGACTGGATCGAGATCACCGTGATCGTCCTGCCGCTGTTGCTGCCGATCCTGAACGGCCTCGATTTCACCGAGCATGTGGGAGGATCGCAGGCCTTGGTGCCGATATGGCTGGCGGTTCAGATCGCCCTGGTGCTGCAAAGTTCGTTCATGACGCCGCCCTTCGGGTTCTCGCTGTTCTTCGCCAAGGGCGCGGCGCCGCCGGAGGTCACCCTGGCGGACACCTATCGCGGCGTCGCGCCCTTGGTGCTGGTCCAGCTTCTGGTGATCGCCCTGGTCCTGATCTACCCCGGCCTCGCGACCTGGCTGCCGTCCCTGGTGATGGATTAGGGAGAAATTTCCCGCATCCCCGGCGCTTGAACCGCTGTCTCGTCACTCGGCGGCCTTGGCGAAGCGCTCCAATTCCTCGATCAGGATCGGCACGCCCTCGGTGGTGGAATGGATGCCACAGGCCGAGACCAGGGAGATGACCTCCATGATTTCCTCCTTCGTGGCCCCATGCTTCAGCGCGTTGCGCATATGGACGCGGGTGCCGCTCAGGAACAGGTGCGTGGTCGAGATGTCGATGGCGATATAGAGCAGTTCCTTGATCTTCGGCGCCAGTACGCCCTTGGTCCAGGGCACCGAGGAAAGATCGAGATACGCCTTGAAGAAATCCGGAGACAGCTTAAGCAACGTCTCCCAGATCGGCATCCAGTAGCCGCGGTTGTCGATGAATGCCTGTTTGAGGGCAAGCGATCGTTCGTCCAACTCGATGGCGTCGAGCTCATCGCCCTTGTCGGCCCTCTTCAATTCATCCACCAGGATCGGCAGGCCCTCGGTCATCGAATGAATGCCGAGCACGCTGACGATCTGAAGAACCTCCATCAGTTCTTCCTTGCTCGCCCCGTGCCGCAGCGCGTTGGCCATGTGAATGCGGGTGCCGGGCAGGTAGAGATGCGTGGTCGCGATATCCATCGCGATATAGATCATCTCCTTGATCTTCGGCTCCAGAGGCCCGGTCTTCCAGGGCACCGAGGAGAAATTGCAATAGGCCTCGAAGAACTCGGGGCTGAGTTCCAGCACCTGCTGCCAGAACGGGTACCAATAGCCGCGATTTTCGATGAAGTCCGCCTTGAGCTGCTTCTGATGCTCGCTGAGATCCGCCATCGCCTGATGCTCCCGCCCAATTTATTTCTGGGCGAATTGAGGCAGACATTCAGGCGCGGTTCAAGGGCGGCCGGTCGTCGCCCGCGGATAAAAATCCAGCCGGAATGCGAGGGCATTGCCGGCTGGAGGATGCGCTCGCACGCGAGCAGGAAAGGGGGTTTGCGGTCAGGCGCGCTTGACATCAATGCGTTTGGCCTGGCTCGCGGGTTCCTTCAATTTTGGAATGGCGACGGTCAGCACGCCGTCCTTGTTGGTGGCAGAGATTTTAGCGGCATCGGCGTCGGCCGGAAGCCGGAAGGCGCGGCGGAACCTGCCGAAGGAGCGTTCCGAGAAATAGTAATCCTTGCCGGTCTCCTCGCGCTCGGCCCGCTTCTCGCCGGTGATGGTCACCTGGTCGCCATGCACCTCGACGGCAATATCCTTTTCCTCGACGCCGGGCAGCTCGACCGTGATCTCATAGGCGTCCTTGGTGGTGGCCGCCTGCGAACTCGGCGAGAAGAATTCGGCCACCCGCTCTCCCAACTGGTGGAGCGGCACCTGAAGTTGTGACCAAAGGCTCGGGAAAGTGGGCGCGATTTCGGATTTCTGAAGCATGTTCATGTCTCCTGTTGCGATGCTTTCGCGCGCCTTCCTATCTCACCCGGGCCACGCGAAAGGTCCGTTGAACCCCGTCATGCTCGGTGATCGTGACATACTCGCCTTCGATGAACCGGTGCCGGTCGAACTTGAAGATCGGCTCGTCATGGTCGCTGTCTGTGCCGTCATAGTGAAAGGCCCAGGCATTTCCGTGATGCACCAAACGGCCGTGCTCATCCCCATCGCCGGCCCAGAAGCGCCTGACCTCGCAGGCCCGCCGCTCGGTCTTCCAGGCCGCTTCGTCCAGGGTTCCGTCCGCGTCGAGCGGCGCCATGAACTCATAGCCGTGCGCCGGGCTACCCTCTGGAAAATCCGGATTGCGGGCGAGTTCAAGTCTGATATTCCGCATCATCGTCGCGTCTCCGGTCAGCTCGCGGTGAGTGAAGCAAAACGGGCTGCTGGTCCGCCGGACGGCGTGGTGGGTCCATCCGGCGGACCGCCTCGGCCGGCGTCAATGCGCCATCAGAACCGGCATCTGGGCCGCGTTCATGATGTCGTCGGTGACGCCGCCGAATACGAATTCGCGCATCCGGCTGTGGCTGTAGGCTCCGAGCAGCAGAACCTGCGCGCCGACATCCCGCGCCTCGGCCTGCAACCGGCCCGCCTGGTCGCCGTTCAGTGTGAAGGTCCGGGACTTGGCGTTGACGCCATGCCATTTGAGCGAGGCGACGAAGGCCTCGACCTCGGTAGGCGTGAGCATGTCGCTGGTGCCCGACAGGACCGTCACGGTCTCGGCGCGCTCCAGCATCGGCATCGCCAGCGCTACCGCGCGGGCGGCCTCGCGGGAGCCGTTCCAGGCCACGGCCACGGATTTGACCGGGGCGCATTTCCCTCCGTTGGGCGCCAGGAACAGCAATTTTCCGGTTTCCAGCAGCGCGGTGGACACGAGATCGGATAGCTCTTCCCCGTCACTGTTGCTCGGCTGAGACATGCAGATCATATCGGCCATCCTGCCGGCCTTGGCGAGGCTGGCTGTGGGTTCCCCTTGAATCTCGGAGAGATGCGCGGTGACGCCATTTCTCGGGCCGGGATCCTTGGCATCGGTGATCCCGTTGGCCTTGAGCCAGGTCGCGTAGCTCGACTCGGCGGCCGCCCGGTCGGCTTTGACCCGCTGTTCGGCGGCATCCATAAGGGTTTCAATCATGGCGGCGGTCATGCCCTCGCCGACCTGCGGAAGGGCGATGTTCCTCGGATCGCGGTGCAGGAAAACCGCCTGAATATGCGCATTGGTGGTCCCGGCCATTGCCAGGGCCGCGTCAAGCGCCGAACCGTCCGTGGGGCTGCCGGTCATCGGGGCAACGATCGTGTTGATGGACATCTCATACCTCGTGGGTTGGAGTGAAGGCTTGCGTGAAAGCTATCCCTCCGGCACGCGGTGCGATTTGATCGGGATCAAGCTCCAAAAAAATAATCGAGGTCCGTTGTCCGCGTTCCGGCGCGGCAAAAGGCAATCATCGAACCGTCGTGCCAACGACGGCCCACGGCGATACGGATGAGTGCCGCGGCGATCCCCTGGTCAATTCACGCGAGAGGGCGTGTTCCGCCGAGGTCGGCGCGGCGCACGATCGCCCAGCGGTACTGGTCCGGCCATCCGGTCTGGGCCTTGCCCTCGTCCAGGATCTCGGCGGCGTGCAGGGTCCAGAACGGATCGTACATGAGTTCGCGGCCGATCCCGATCAGGTCCGCCCGGCCCTCGGCAAGGATCGCTTCGGCCTGACGCGCCTCGACGATGCGGCCGACGGCCATGGTTTTGATGCCGGCCTCGCGGCGCACCTGTTCGGCGTAGGGAACCTGAAACCCGAGCGGCCGGTCGCCGCCCTTTGCCGGACTGCCGTCGTCCTTGGCGCGGAACGCCGGGGCGCCGCTGATGCCGCCGGCGGAGCAATCGACAACGTCGACGCCGCGGGCCTTCAGTTCCCTGGACAGGGCCACCGAGTCCGCGATCTCCCAACCCTTGCCGTCGACGGCGGAGATCCGGAAGAACAACGGCAGATCCTCGGGCCAAGCGGCGCGGACCGCCTCTGCAACCTCAAGGGCGAAGCGCATCCGGCCGGCCCGGTCGCCGCCATAGCCATCGTTGCGTTGATTGCTGAGCGGGGAGAGGAAGCTGTGGATCAGGTATCCGTGCGCGCCGTGGATCTCGAGAACCTTGAAACCGGCCATCACGGCCCGGCGCGCGGCGTCGGCGAAGGCAGTGACCATCTCGGCGATCTCCGCCTCGGATAGGGCGTGCGGGGTCTGCCAACCGTCCGCAAGCGGCACTTCGGACGGGCCGACCACCCGCCAGGACGGGTCGCCCCAGCTGGTGTCCCCCATCGCCAGCGGCTTGCCGCCGTCCCAGGGCGGGCTCGCCGAGGCCTTGCGCCCGGCATGGGCGATCTGCAACCCCGGAACCGAGCCCATGGATTCGATGAACCGGGTCGTTGGTCGAAGGGCTTCCGCCTGGGCATCGGTCCAGATCCCGAGGCAGCGCGGCGTGATCCGGCCCCGCGGCTCCACCGCCGTCGCCTCGGCGAAGACCAGCCCGACACCGCCGCGCGCGAAGGTCGAGAGATGCGCGAACTGCCAGTCGGACGCGACGCCGCTATTCGCCGAATACATGCAGAGCGGCGAGAGCACGACCCGGTTCGGCAGGGTCACGCCGCGGATCGTCAAGGGTGACAGAAGAAGGGGGGAGGAACTCATGAGATCGGGCCTCTGGGTGATGGGTTCGTCGCGGGCGTTTTAACATAGCGTTCCGGAAAATCACCCCAAAGCCGCCTTGGCCTTCGCCGCGAGCCCCGCGCGGGTGACGGCGGGCTCGTACCCCAGCCGTTCGCGGGCCTTGGTGATGTCAAGGACCGACGCGGTGGCGAGCCGGTCGTAGACGCCGGGGCGCCGGACCTCGGGCATCCGTTCCCAGCGTTCCGCCGCCATCTCGAGGGTCGGACGCAGGTTGAGGCCCTCGGCGGCGGTGATGGTGAAGACATCGAAGCCCCGATAGGTGCCGGTATTCACCGCCAGATCGAAGCCCTGAGCCACATCTTCAGGGTCGACCCAGGCCCAGAAATGATAGTTCTGCGGATCGGCGCCGCGCGCCTCGAACTCGGTATAGCCGCGGGGAAAGACGATGTGGCTCGGCCGGATCGCCATGACCTCGAGCGCGCGCCGCGCGGCATAGCTTTCGGCGATGGTTTCGGTCACTTTCTTGGATAGCGAATAGACCTCCGTCGGACGGGTCGGGTGCGCTTCGTCAACGGGCAGGTATTGCGGGGGCCAGTCCGGCGGGTTGTAGGACAGGCCGAAGACCGAGTCGCTGGACGCAACGACCACGCGCTTGACACCAGCCTCGGCGGCGGCTTCGAGGACGGTCCAGGTGCCCTGGACGTTGTTGCTGAAGGTCAGTTCCGCCGTCGCCTCGCGCGGATTGGGGATGGCGGCGAGATGGATCACCGCATCCTGGCCCTTCAACGCGGCTTTCATGGCCTGGAAATCGGTAATCGAGGCATCGATATGCGCGCCGAGAACGGCATTCACCTCGATCGGCGGTTTCATGTCGATGCTGGTCAGCTCCGCCTTGCCGGACAATCGCCGCATGACATGCGAGCCCAACAACCCGGCCCCGCCGGTAACCGCGATCTTTTCAAACCCCATGATCCCGTTCTTTCCTCCACGTCACCTACGCCAGCATCGCGCGAGTCGAGGCGGACAGACAAACCCCGATGGTATCCGGCGGCGGGTTATCGCCAGCATGATCCGGCTCCGGCGCCGATTTACACGTCCCCGGCGAGCTTATAGTTTTCCGGATCGAGCTTTCGCGTGCTCAACGGTGGGGAGGGGGCGCATGACCGCGCATGCCGCAATCGCTAAATCACACGCTTTTGCACGGCGATGACGAATCCCAACAGACCGCTGAGCGGTGTCCGGGTACTCGATATCGCCAGCTTCATCGCCGCGCCGCACGCCGCCTCGATCATGGGAGAATTCGGCGCCGATGTCCTGAAGATCGAGCATCCCAAGGGCGGCGATCCCTGGCGGCGCTACGGCACCGGTTCCGGCGCGCCGGACCGCTCGCTCGCCTGGCTGACCGAGGCGCGCAACAAGCGCTCGATCACCCTCAATCTGAATTCACCGGGCGGCGCCGGGATTTTCAAGCGCCTGGTCGCGAGCGCCGACGTGGTGACAGAGAACTTCCGGCCCGGCACCCTGGAGAAATGGGGCCTCGGCTGGGACGCGCTGTGTCGGATCAATCCCGGTCTCGTGCTGCTGCGGGTGTCCGGCTATGGACAGACCGGGCCGTACAGGGACCGCCCCGGATTCGCGCGGATCGCCCATGCCTATGGGGGGCTGACCTACCTCTCCGGCATGCCGGGGGAGATACCGGTCACCCCCGGCTCAACGTCTCTCGGCGACTATATGACCGGGATGAACGGCTGCATCGGGATCATGATGGCCCTGCGCCACCGCGATGCCACCGGGCGTGGCCAGGTCATCGACTGCTCGCTCTATGAAAGCGTGTTCCGGGCGCTGGATGAGATCGCCCCGCGCTATGCCCTCGACGGGTTCGTGCGCGAGCCCGAGGGCACCGGCACGGTCAACGCTTGCCCGCACGGCCACTTTCCGAGCGGCGACGGCAAATTCCTGGCGATCGCCTGCACCACCGACAAGATGTTCGAGCGGCTGACCATCGCCATGGGGAGGCCCGACCTGCTTGAACGTTTCGGGGATCAGAAACAACGGCTCGCCAGCCGCAAGATCGTGCTCGCCGAGGTGGAGGCCTGGACCTCCTCCATGGCGCGGGACGAGGTGATCAGGATCTGCACCGAGAACGGCGTGCCGGCCGGCGCGGTCAACACCATCGCCGATATCTTCGCCGATCCGCACGTGCAGGCGCGCGGCACGCTGGCCACGGTGGAGGTTCCGGGCATCGGCCCGGTGACGGTGCCGAACGTATTCCCCAAGCTTTCCGAGACTCCGGGCGCGATCGACACTCTGGGCCCGGCCCTTGGCGACGCGAACGACGCGGTCTACCGCGGGGAACTCGGGCTGAGCGACACGGAAATCGAACAGCTGAAACGGGATGGCGCGATATGACGCGGCATGCGAACCGCACCTACCTTTTCGCACCCGGCAACCATGCGCGCCGGGTCGAGAAGGCCCTGGGGCTCGGCGCCGATGCCGTGATCCTGGATCTCGAGGACGCCGTCGCCGTCGCCGAGAAGCCGGCGACCCGCGCCGTCGTGCGCGAGGTGCTTACGCGGCCGCGACACTGCGCCGGATTCGTGCGGGTCAATGCCTATGACACCGACTTCTGTCACGGCGACATCGATGCGATCGTGACCGCTGGTCTCGACGGCATCGTGCTGCCGAAGCTGGAAAGCGCCGCCGACATCAAGTCCGTCGATTGGCTGCTGTCCAATCTGGAACGCCAACGCGGGCTGCCGGTCGGCGGGATCGAGATTATGCCGATCATCGAAACCGCGACCGGCGTGGTGAATGTTCGGGAAATCGCCACCGCCGGGACCCGGGTGCGCCGGCTGGCTTTCGGCGGCGGCGACTATACGCGCGATCTCGGCATGGACTGGTCGCTCGGCGAAAGCGAATTGCTCCCGGTACGTTCCGAGATGGTCCTCGCCTCGCGGCATGGCGGGCTGGAGCCGCCGGTTGACACCGTGTTCATCCACATCAAGGAGCACGAGGCCTTCCGCGCGTCCTGCGAGTTGGTTCGCGGCCTCGGTTTCCAGGGCAAGATGTGCATCCACCCCGACCAGGTACCGGTTACCAACGAAGTCTTCACTCCGGCCCCCGAGGCGATTGCCTGGTCCGAAAAAATCGTTGCCGCCTTCGAGGAGGCCGAGAAGGCCGGCATCGCCTCGATCCAGGTGGACGGTTATTTCGTCGACTATCCGATCGTCGAGAAGGCGCAACGCACATTGGATACCGCGACCCTGATGCGGGATCTCGGCAAGCTTTAGGGAGAAAGCGTCATGAGTACCGTCCTCGGATATCTCGGTCTCGGCAATATGGGCAACCCGATGGCGACGCGGCTTCTGGATGCCGGACATACGGTTGTCGTGCGCGATATCAGCGCGGCGGCGGTGAAGCCCTTCATGGAACGTCAGGTCAAGGTTGCGGCCTCGGGCAAGGATCTCGCGGACAATTCCGAGATCGTCATCTGCTCCCTGCCGTCGAACGCCATCATCCGCAATGCGGTGCTCGGCGAGGGCGGCCTGATCGAAGGCTCGAAGATGCGGGTCTTCGTCAATGCCTGCACAACCGGTTCGCCCTTCGCTACCGAGATCAGCAATGCGCTGGCGGCCAAGGGTATCGGCTATCTCGATGCACCGATCAGCGGCGGGCCGGCCGGAGCGAGCGCGGGCACCTTGTCGGTGATGACATCGGGTCCGAAAGAGATCTACGAGGAGATCGCGCCGTATCTGCGGGCATACGGGACGACGCTGGTCTATTGCGGCGAGAAGCCCGGTCTGGCGCAGGTCCTGAAACTGGCCAACAACATGCTGTTCGCCGCCGGTATCATGGTGACGTCCGAAGTCATGGCCATGGGGGTGAAGGCGGGCCTCAAGCCCGAGACCATGATCACCGCGATGAGCGCCGGCTCCGGGCGCAACGCCTCGCTCGATATGGTGATCCCGCGCGCCGTGCTTCCGCGCACGTTTGATTTCGGGGCCACCATCGACATCATCATGAAGGATGTTCATCTGGCGCTGGAGGAGGGCGAGGCCCAGGGGGTGCCGCAGCTCGTCTCGCAGCAGACCCGGCAGTTGATCCAACTGGCGGTGCAACGGGGATGGGGCGGCCGCGATCTGAGCGAACTCGTCAAGCTGGTCGAGGAATGGTCCGGCACCGAGATCAAGTAGCGTGAAATTTCCGAAGTGAGCGTCAATCGGGGAGAAAACACTCATGCGTGACGGCTTCAAGGAAGGCAACAGCACCACCCGGCGGGTCACCGTCGATCAGCCCCGCACCATCTCCGTCGCGGGCGGCGAATTCAACGTCTATGCCACGCCGGAGATGATCCGGGACATCGAGCAGACCTGCAAACGCTACATCCTGGAATTCGGCGATGCGGGCGAGGACTCGGTCGGCACGCGGGTCGATATCGCGCATGTCGGCGCGACCCTGATGGGCATGTCCGTTGAGATCATCGCCACCGTTAAGACCATCGACCGGCGGCGGGTGATCTTCGAAATCTCCGTCAAGGATGACCTGGATCAAGTCGGCGTCGGGACCCATGAGCGGTTCATCACCGATGCGTCCAAATCCGCTGAACGGTTGCGTGCCAAGGCGGAAAAGGCTGGAATTCTATAAGCGCTTTAGCGGCTATGGGATCAACGCCGGCGGAGCGTTGCCAGATACGTTGTCCGAGGCCATGATTCCCGGAAGCAAAAATGATTTCCGGCCGTGGAATGCCGGAAATGGCTCAGACGGGGGAGATTGGGATGAAAGGGATCACTTTCACGGGCGACCGCAAGCTTGAGGTCATGAACTTTCCCGATCCCACTCCCCGGCCGCGGGACGTGATCATCGAGATCAAGGCCTCGGGCATGTGTGGCACCGATCTCGGCGCCTATCGCAGCCCCACCGGGCGCGTCGCCGTCGGCTCGAACGAGATTGAAGGCCCGGTCATCGCCGGCCACGAACCCTGCGGCGTGGTTGTCGCCGTCGGGTCGGCCGTCACCGAGCGCGAAGCCCGTGTCGGCGATCGGGTCATGGACCATCACTACGACGGCTGCGGTGTCTGCCGGCATTGCTCGTCGGGCTGGACCCAGATGTGCCTGGACGGGGCGGTCGCCTATGGTTACGGCGGCCACGGCGCGCACGCCAAATACATGCGTGTGGCGGCGCACTCCCTGGTTTCGCTCCCGGACGAGATCTCCTTCCCAGCGGGCGCTGCCATCGCCTGCGGAACCGGGACCGCCTATGGCGCCTTGAAAAGGCTCGGGCTGGAGGGGGACCAGACCATCGCGGTTTTCGGTCAGGGTCCGGTCGGTTTGTCCGCCACGGTCATGGCGGTCGAGATGGGCGCGCGGGTGATCGCGGTCGACCTTTCCGCCGACCGCCGGCAGATGGCGCTCGACAAGGGCGCCGATGCCGCGCTCGACCCGACCGCCTGCGACCCGGTCGAGGTGATCAAGGAACTGACGCATGGCGAGGGCGCCGACAAGACCCTGGACGCCACCTCGTCCGCGGACGCGCGCCGGGCCGCGGTGCGCTCGACCCGCATCTGGGGAACCTCCTGCATGGTCGGCGTCGGCGGACAACTTCAAATCGAGGTCATGCCCGATCTCATCTTCCGCCAGGTGACGGTGGTTGGCCATTGGACCTTCTCGAAGAGCGGACTTGCCGATTGCGCCCGTTTCGTCGCCGACCGCAAGATCGATGTCGACAGCCTGTTCACCAATCACTGGAATATCGGCCAGGCGGAGGAGGCCTACACGTTGTTCGACCAGCAGAAAACCGGCAAGGGCGTGTTCGTCTCGTTTGACTGAAACCCGTGGGCGTTTTTTTGACGAACACCCGGCGGGCGAACGGATCGGAGGTCAACTATGAACGCGGTGAGTTGGCGGTTGAGCGGCGAGTATATGGAAAGTTGCAACTGCGACTATCTGTGCCCCTGCATCTACACCAATCCCCAGGGCGAGGTGACCCATGACCAGTGCACCGCATTGATGGTCTATCGGATCGATTCCGGGCAATGTGGCGGCACGACGCTGGATGGACTCTGCTTCGGATTGATCATCCGGTCGGGCAAGGTCATGGCTGATGGCAACTGGATCTTCGCCTGCGTCGTCGATAAGCGGGCCGATTCCGAACAGCGCGCGGCCCTGGAGGCGATCCTCAAGGGCGAATGCGGCGGCCGGCCGGCCATGATCCATGACAATCTCGTCGGCGATTTTCGCGGCGTTGCCTTCGCGCCGATCTCGTTCGAAATGGACGGCCTGAACCGGATCGGCAAGGTAACCGATGTGTTTTCCTTCGCGATCAGCGGCGTACCCTCGCGCACCGGGAGCGGTCAGCCGATCTCGATCGACAACACCGCCCATCCGGCGAACAGCCGGCTGGCGCTGGCCAGGTCGAGCGAGACCCATCTGCATGCCTTCGGCCTCGATCTTGATATGTCGGGCGTCGGCAACAACGGCCACTTCGCGCCCTTCACCTGGTCCAATTGATGCTTCTGCTGCGTGACCGGCTGATCCCGCTCGTTGGGATCATACTGGTCTCGGGAATTGCCTGGGCGTATCTCGCCTTGCTTGCGAACGAGATGCCGGCGATGACCGCGATGGCGCCGATGAGCAAGCCGGCGGAGAAATCCGCCGCGCTGGAGATGGCCGGTCTGCTGGTCATGTGGTGGGTGATGATGGCGGCGATGATGCTGCCCAGCGCCGCGATGATGGTCATGACCTTCTCGACGGTGAGCCGGCGCCGCCGGGACCGGGATCAGCCATACGTCGGGACCGTGGTTTTCGCGTCGGGATACCTGATCGCCTGGGGCGGCTTCAGCCTCGCGGCGGCAGGCTCGCAATGGGGCCTGGAGCGTCTGGCCCTGATGTCTCCCATGACGGCTGTTTACTCACCGATTGTTGGCGGCGGGCTGCTGATCGCTTCAGGCCTCTATCAGTTCTCCTCCCTCAAGCATGCCTGTCTTCACCATTGCCGATCGCCCTTCGACTTTATCCTCAATCGGTGGCGCGAAGGATCGGCCGGCGCCATGCGCATGGGGCTCGAGCACGGCCTCTATTGCCTCGGCTGCTGCTGGGTGATGATGACGCTGTTGTTCGTGTTCGGGGTGATGAACCTGCTTTGGATCGCGGCGCTGACCACTCTTGTCCTGCTTGAGAAGGCCATGCCGGGCGGCCAGGTCCTGGCCCGGGCTGGTGGAATATTGATGATCGCAGGCGGGGCCCTGATGATCTTCCGAACCGTTTAGTCTGGGGCGGGGTGGGAATGTGATATTCCGCGAGCACAAAAAATAGCTTGAATTTCTTGGCAATTTCGGTTGGCATTTCCCCCGACAAGGGGCCGGAACGGCCGACGCCAACCGCCTTCGTCGCCGCGGGGTTCCTATTTGCGCCATCCGATATCATCGAGGACGTGCCCTACGACCCGCATATTTACTTTCAGGGCGAGGAAATCACTCTCGCCGTGCGGCTTTGGACCCATGGCTGGGATCTTTTCACGCCCAACCGACATGTGATCTACCACGATTATACCCAAAGGCGCCGCGAGAAACGGCATTGGGATGATCAAACCAACTGGTCGGCGTTGAACAGACTGTCCGAGTGGCGCGTGCGCCACCTTTTGTCGGGTGCAAGCGTGGCCGCGGAAAAGGAATTTGACGGTGCGCTGGTCGATTTGGATGAATATGGCCTCGGCGATTCCCGCACTCTGGCCGACTACGAAGCTTTCGCCGGGGTCCGGTTCGCTGATTGTGAAGTTGTTGCCGATCACCGGCTCGAAAGTACCGAACCCAAAATAAGCGCTCAGAGTGAGATCAGGGCCCAGACTTTTACCGGTATCTGGCAGAGGCGGGATTGGGCGAACACGGAAACCGTCAGCGGTGGCGGAGCGACCCTTGCGGAGACCCGGGCTATCCGGGATGCTCTCCCCGGCGTTTTCCGGGAGTTTGAGATCGAAGTCCTGGGCGATGCGGGATGCGGCGAATTCAACTGGATGTCCCACATTGTGGAAGATCTCAGACTATATCTGGGATTCGACATCGTATCGGATTTACTGAAGGAAGTGCGCGACCGTCATGGAAGCCGGAAGAACCTGTTCTTTTCCCAGGCCGACATAGTCGATGATGTGCTGCCGAAATGTGATGCCATTCTGTGCCGCGACTGCCTGACCCATATGACTCATGAAGAGGCGTGCGCGGCGCTATCAAGCATGAAGCGCAGCGGCTCGACCTTCCTGATCGGGACAACCCACTTGAATGGCAGGAATAAGGCACCGAAACAAGTCGGATGGCACCCGATGGATCTTATGGCTGCGCCCTTCCGGTTGCCTGACCCGGTGAAGATCATCGAGGAAAGCTTGGCGGGCACCCGGAAATCGCTGGGAGTGTGGCGACTGGCTGACCTGCCGGATTTTTGAAGTCTCACCGGCCTTTCCATATCCGTTCGTGGCACGCGGGCCTCGTAGGGATCGTCAGGAGCAAACTGGACTGGCTGGGCATCATCGACGGAAACCGGTCCGAAGCGCCGTCTCCAGAATAGCTCGAAAACCTCCCGTCAGGCTTCCCGGATCGCCCGCCAGACCCGTTCCGGCGTTGCCGGCATGTCCAGTGCCCGCACGCCGAGAGGCGCCAATGCGTCGAGGATGGCGCTGGTGAGGCACGCAACCGCGCCGACCGTGCCGGCTTCGCCCGCGCCCTTGATGCCCAGCGGGTTACGCGGGCTCGGCACAGGGTTCGTCTCGATCTCGAAGAACGGCATGTCGTCGGCGCGGGGCATGGTATAGTCCATGAACGAGCCGGACAGCACCTGCCCGCTTTCGTCCCACTGGATCTGCTCGCCCAGGATCTGACCGGCTCCCTGAACGATGCCGCCATGCAATTGCCCCTTGAGCAGCAGCGGATTCATCACCGTCCCCACGTCGTCGACCGCGACATAGCGTACAATCCGGACGGTCCCGGTTTCCGGATCAATCTCCACCTCCGCCACATGGGTGGCGTTGGGAAATGTCGGTCCCTCGGTCTTGAAGGTGGCAAATCCGGTAAGCCCGCTTTCCATGCCTGGTGGTAACAGCGCCGGTTGAAACGCCATCGCCGCTATCTCCTTCAGCGACAGCGAACGGTCGGTCCCGGCCACGGTGAAGCGTCCCTCGGCGAACTCGATATCCTGCTCCGGGGCCTCCAGGGCATGCGCCGCGATGGCGCGGCCCTTGTCGATAATCTTCACCGACGCACCCAGGAGAGCGCCGCCGCCCAGGCCCGATACCCGCGAGCCGCCGGTGCCGTGGCCATAGCTCACCAGATCGGTATCGCCCTGGACATAGCGCATGGATTCAAAATCCAGACCCAGCTTGTCCGCCAGGAGCTGGCGGAAGACCGTCTCGTGACCCTGCCCGTGGGAGTGGGTGCCCATCAGGATGGTAGCATTGCCCTGGCGGTCGAAGCGGATTTCGCCGCCCTCGTCGAACATCCCGGCGGCCTGCTCCACCGCGTTGGCGATCCCAAGGCCGAGCAGCCGGCCGCTTTCCCGGGCCGCCGTCCGCCGGGCCTCGAAGCCGGCGGCATCCGCCATCTCCAGCGCCCGGTCCATGTTGGCCTCGAACTCCCCGCAGTCGTAGTGATAGGTCAGCGGAGTCTTATAAGGCATCGCCGAGGCGGGGATGATGTTGCGCCGGCGCAGCTCCACCCGGTCGAGGCCAAGCTCGCGCGCCGCCAGGTCGATGGCCTGCTCGATCGCCGAGGTCGCTTCGGGCCGTCCGGCGCCGCGATAGGGTCCGGTCGGACTGGTGTTGGTGAAGACGCCGAAAATCTCGGCATGGATCGCCGGGGTGCGATAGACGCCGGCGATGCCCCCGATATTTCCGATTGCCGGGACCGGGCCGAAATTGGAGAGATAGGCTCCCATGCTGGCGATGCAGCGCACCCGAAGGCCGGTGAAGATCCCCTCGGCGTCCAGCGCCAGTTCCACCGCCATGGTCATGTCGCGGGCCTGCTCTTCCAGCATGCCCTCGGAGCGTTCATTGGTCCATTTGACCGGCCTGCCAAGCTGTTTGGCGGCCCAGAGCACGAGCGGAAATTCCGGGAAGATCGTCGCGCGCAGCCCGAACGAGCCGCCCATATCGGGACTGACGATCCGCACCCGGCTCTCCGGCACCTTGAGCACGTCGTCGGCGAGCCAGTTGCGGATATCGTGTGGGAACTGATTGCCCGATGTGAGGGTGTAGCGTTCCTCGAAGCGGTCATACTCGCCGAGCGCCGCGCGTGGTTCCATGGCATTGATCGCAACGCGCGGCATCGGCAGTTCGAGCCGGGTCACATGGGCGGCGGCGGTGAAGGCCGTGTCGGTGCTGCTCCGGTCCCCGACCTCGTGGCGATAGCAGATATTGTCGGGGCATCCCTCCCAGACCGCCGGCGTGCCCGCCTCGACAGCCCTTTTGGCAACGACATTGACCGGCAGGCTGTCGTAGTCGACGTCGATCAGTTCAGCGGCATCACGAGCCTGGGCCTTGGTTTCGGCCACGACAAAAGCCACGGGATCACCGACGAACGCGACCTTGTCCCGCGCCAGCGCGGGCCGCGGCGGCAGGAACATCGGTCGGCCATCGGGCCGTTTCAAGGGGATCATCCGGGCAACGAAACACGGCAGATCGCCAAGGCCCGCCGCCGCCACATCGGCTCCGGTATAAACCGCAAGCACCCCGGGTGCCGCCAATGCCGCCGTCGTGTCGATCGCCTTGATCCGGGCATGGGCATGCGGCGAGCGCAGCAGGTGCCCGAAGGCCTGACCTTCCCGGTTGATATCGTCCGTGTACCGCCCGCCGCCGCGCAGTAGCCGCAGGTCCTCGACGCGGGGAGCGGATTGTCCGAGACCGAATTTCATGAGCTGGAGTCCTTGGCATGCGGAAGACGAAAAATGCTCTATCCCGGCAATCTACATGTTTTGCCGGGGCATGATAACGCTCTCAAGCATGCAAGGACCGCGATGGGGAAGATCTTCGCCGGCCTTGGACGTGCGCTGGCGCTTATTCCGAAGCGACCATTCCGCGGGCGAGCTCAAGCAGATCCTTGGCATTGGCGAACTGCTTCTCCTCGCAACGCTGTTTCGCGAGCGCCATGACCTCAAGAAGGATCTTTTCGGCCTTGTCACCGATCTTCGGATTGCTGGTTATCGCCTCCTCGGTGTCCTTCACCGCCTGCAGGCATTGTTTTTCATTGCTGATTTGTTGAGCGTCGACCTTGGATGCTGACCCTAAAAGTAAGGGCAACGCGAGAACGAAGGCGACAACCACAAATACTCGTTTCGTGGGATCCTCCTGATAACGCGCTCTTCTCTTGCCACGTTCGCGCGACGTCTGCCAAGGCTCAATGGAGACATTGTTACGGGTTGCGAAGAGCCTATGCGGTCCCGTCCCTCGGAAGTCTGATCCAGAAGGAACTGCCCTCGCCGAGGGTTGAGACGAAGCCGATTTCAGCGCCGATCAGCACGGCAAGCTCGCGGCAAAGCGACAGTCCGATCCCGCCGCCGCCGATATTGGAGGCCTCGCGGCCCAACCGGTTGAAGGGCTGGAAGACCTGCTCCTGCTGCTCGTCGGCAATTCCCTGTCCGGTGTCATCGACATAAATCGTGATCGCGGCGTCGCCTTCGGTTTCAAGGCGAACTTTCACCGTCCCGCCCTCGGAATTGTACTTGATCCCGTTGGAGAGGAAATTGACGAGGATCTGCTTGAGTTTCATCCGATCGGTAATCACCGGGTCGGCCGGCGTTTCGCCTGTTGCCCAAGTCATGGAGACACCCTTGGCGGCGGCGAGACCGCTCGTGGCGTCGAGGCATTCCTGGATCAGTTCAAGCGGCGCCACCGCGTTCCAGTCCAACTCGACCAGGCCCTGTTCGATTTTGGACAGGGAAAGGATCTGATCGACAAGCGCCAGCAGATGCGCGCCATTCGCCTCGATCTGCTCCAGCGCGATGCTATCATCCTCGCGGCTGTTCTCGGCCGGCTCCATCCTGAGCAACTGGCCGAAGCCGAGGATCGCGTTCAAGGGGGTGCGCAACTCGTGGCTTATGGATGCCATGAATTTCGACTTGAACGCGCTTTCCTGGTCCGCCAGCTCCTTGGCGACAATCAGGTCCTGACTTTCCCGAGCAATGCTCGCCGCCCGTCCCATGAAAACGTAGGTGATGACGGCCATCAGGGCGAAAACCCCGACAACCGCGGCCAGCAGGATCGGTAACGCCTTGTTTCCCGGCAGATCCGGCTTCCAGGTAAGCGCCCCGAGCGCCGAGGAATCCGGCCCGGTCAGGATCAGCATGGGGCCATCGGAACCGTCCGGCGCGAAGACATGACGAAACTCCGGCAGCAGGTAGTTCTCCGCGATGTCGCTGGAAAACATCTTATCGATCCGCATGGTGAAGATGAGGATGTGGTCGGTTCCGCGATTGACGGATACGCCGTCTTTTTCAAAGTAGGTGGTCAGCTCAATGGCGGCGACGAAATGCACCGAGTCACCGTCACGCAGGATCCCGGTCGCCGGTTCGGGCTCGTCGTTCTCGGCCCCGGAGCGGGCCTTGTCCAACAGTACCGGCAAACCGCCGGAGAACCTGGAGACCGGATCATCCTCGACCCGTTCGCCATAGAGCGAGCTGTAGACAAGCCGGTTGCTGGGATCGAGGACATAGGATGAGGAAATTCCAAGGGCGTCATAGACATAGGAGCCGACATTGCTGTCGGCCCAGTCGGGGTCGAGCCGGTTGACGAGATTGTCGACCGCCTGATCCCAGTAGCCGGATTCCTTGACCGAATCGCCAAGCGTCCGCTTTTGCCGCTCAACGATCGCTTTCGCAAGAAGGGTGGAGCGGCTGATCTCCGCCTGATTCTGATTGTGGGTCACGAACAGGATGAGTCCCAAGACCGTCGCCAGACTGAACATCAACAGAAAGAAGAACGGAGCGGCCAGCCTCCGATAAATCAGATTCAAGCTCTGAGACGAACTCTGCATCGCCGCACCTTTCATCGTGCCGGCAAGGGCAATCTCTCGCTTCGATCTCGGGCTGTTCTGCCATCGGACAATCACGGGCAACGCTGTGCCACGGAAAATCCACACAAGGTTCTGCTCATATTATAGGCAGAGAATACCGGGCGGGCTATTGCGGGAGATACGTATACGGAGATGAAGGCCGCCGGGCCCTTGAAAGGTGGGTTTGGGAGCTCCCCTTTACCGCCCCCGCCGCCGCTTCCCGCTCCGTCCCTGCTTTGACGGCGGGCGGCCGCTTGGCGGCTGGACTGGGGCCTTGATCCGGACCACGGCGCCCTTCGGCAGCGGCTTGCCTTCCGGCGTCATGCCGAGATCGGCCGCCTCAAGGCGCTTGATCTCGTCGCGCAGGCGGGCGGCTTCCTCGAATTCGAGGTCGGCGGCGGCGGCGCGCATGCGGGCTTCGAGCTCGGCGATGATTTCCTTGATATCCTTGCCGACGAAGGCGCCGTCCTCCTCGCCGGTATCGACGGTGACGTGGTCGC
>JAYOEU010000044.1:0-27651 GCA_038116915.1 Alphaproteobacteria bacterium | reverse complement strand
GGATGCTGTTCGCCGACGTGACCCGCTTCACGGTTTTCAGCCGCTTCGGCATGCCATTCTATCAGCCGCGCAGCTTCTTCATGCCCGGCTTCCAGGCGACCCTGGGCTGGAGCTATCCCGCCGCCCTCGGCGCCAAGGTCGGGGCGCCGGACCGCAAGGTGATCGCCACGGTCGGCGATGGTGGTTTCGGCTTCACCATGCAGGAACTGGCGACGGCGGTTTTGCACAACATTCCGGTCACGGTGGTGGTGTTCGACAACAACGCCTACGGCAATGTGAAGACCATCCAGGCCAACCAGTTCGGCGGCCGCCACATCGCCGTCGACCTCGCCAACCCCGATTGGGTGAAGATGGCCGAGTCCTTCGGCATGAAGGGCGAGCGAGCCGAGAGCGAGGCGCAGCTCGAGGAGGTGCTCTCCCGGCACCTCGCCATGGACAAGCCGAGCCTGATCACCGTTCCGGTCGGCGAAATGCCCAACGTCTGGAGCCTGGTCCGCCGCCCACCGTCCGCCGGAGGCGGGTGAGGGTTGGCGGACGGGACCCTTCGAGACGCCGCTTCGCGGCTCCTCAGGGTGAGTTGCCTAATTGTTTTCGTGCCCTCACTCAACTCACCCTGAGGAGTGGCCAAAGGCCGCGTCTCGAAGGGTCTTGTCGCCGGATAAGAAAACCTCCCGACACCGCTAAGGTGACACGATGATCGACCCCGCCGCCCTTGCCACCACCCATGACAGCGAGCACGACCCGCGCAACGATTCGATCAAGATCTCCGTCAACGGAGAGCTGTTCCACCGCGACGAGGCCAAGGTGTCGGTCTTCGACAGCGGCTTCATGCTGGGTGACGGGGTTTGGGAGGGGCTTCGGGTCTATAACGGCCGCATCGCGTTCCTCGCCGATCACATGGCCAGGCTTTACGAGGCCGCCAAGGCGATCGATCTTGATATCGGCATGACCAAGGCCGAGCTTGAGGCAGCGCTCTATCGGACCCTCGCCGCCAACGGCATGACCGAAGGCGTGCATATTCGTCTGATGATCACCCGGGGCAGGAAGAAGACGCCGTTTCAGGACCCGCGTTTCAGCATCTACGGCCCGACCATCGTCATCATCCCGGAATTCAAGGTGGCGAGCGAGGCGACGACCCGGCGCGGCATCCGGCTGTTCACCGTGCATGTGCATCGCGGCGCGCCGGACGTCCAGGACCCCAAGCTGAACAGCCACAGCAAGCTGAACTGTATCGTTGCGATGATCCAGGCGATCAAGGCCGGCGCCGACGAGGGCCTGATGCTGGACCCGCACGGGTTCGTCTCGACCTGCAATTCGGTCAATTTCTTTATCGTGCGTAAGGGCGAGGTCTGGACCTCGACCGGCGACTACTGCATGCCGGGTATCACCCGAGCCAAGGTGATCCAGGTCTGCCGCGAGGCCGGCATTCCGGTGTTCGAGAAGAACTTCTCGCTGCTCGAGACCTATGGTGCCGACGAGGCCTTCGTGACCGGAACATTCGGCGCCCAGACACCGGTCACGGAAGTCCACGGGCGCGTGATCGGGGCGGGAAAACCCGGACCGGTTTTCTGGCGCATTCGGGAGCTATACCGGGATCTCGTTGCCCGGAATGTGTCGTGATCGGTGCCATTCGGCCGGTTGGAGTATCACAGGACCAAGACAATATTGGATTGGTTCGCGCGCCGCCGCTCAGTCCAGAATCACATGCGGCAGAAAGCGTGAGCTGTCCTTGGTGACCGGCGAGTTGTCCTCGCGGATGCCCATGCCGCAGGGACGGCTCGCCACCAGCCAAGAGCCGATCACCGTGTGATTGCCCTCGAAGACCGGGAGCGGGTGCAGAGCCTGGACGATCGCGCCTTCCTCGCCGTAGGGACCATCGACCGTCAGCGTCTCGCCATCGGGGCGCACCATCTCCACATTGCCGCCTTCGCGCGACAGCAGGGGCTTGCGGACATAGCCGCCTTCCAGGCTCGTGGCGCGCGGATCGTCCGCGAAATAGGCCGGCAGCAGATTGGGATGACCTTCGAACATCTCCCAGAGGAGCGGCAACAGCCCCTTGTTGGACAGGATCGCCCGCCACGGCGGCTCGATCACCTTGGCGCCGCTGGCCGGCAGGACCAGGCCGAATTCATCCCGCATCACCCATTCCCAGGGATAGAGCTTGAACAGGGTGGTGATCGTCATGTCGTCGAGATCGGTTAACCGGCCCTGGTCATCGACGCCGATGTCTTCCATGTAGAGAAACGCGGTTTCGAGGCCCGCCTGCACGGCGCATTCCTCGATATAGCGCACGGTGCCCTCGTCCTCCTTGGAGCCCTTGCAGGACGCGAGATGCAGGGTTCCGGGAATCCCGAAGTTGCGGAACGCCTCGACCATGGTCTCGTGGATCGAGTTGAACTGGTCACAGCCCGCGGGAATGATGTCGCGCTCCATCGCCTGTTCCAGCCAGACCCACTGAAAGGCCGCGCTTTCATAGAGCGACGTCGGCGTGTCGGCATTGTATTCCAGCAGTTTGGCCGGGCTTTCGCCGTCATAGGACAGGTCGAGCCGGCCGTAGAGGTTGCGGTCCTGGTCCGTCCAACTGGCCCGGATGTAGTCCCAGTAGCTTTCGGGGATCGCCAGTTTCTCCAGGATCTCGGAGTCGTTGACGGCGCGGGCGACCACGTCGAAGCACATGTTCTCGATTTCCCCGCTCGGGTCCTCGATATCGTCCTCGATCTGCTTCAAACTGAAGCGGTAACAGGCGGTCTCGTCCCAATAGGCGGCGCCGTAGAGAGTGTGGAAATTGAAACCAAGCGCCTCCGCCTGGGATTTCCAGTCGTCCCGCTCGGAAATCGGAATGCGCTGCATGATCGGCCGGTTCAGCCGCCGAAGCTTCTGAATCCGCCGCCGAACGAGCGGGCCGCCGAGCCGAAGCCGCCGCGCCGGATGGTCGACGTCTTGGTGCTCGGCGCTCTCGCGACCTGGCCGGATACCGTGGAGATGCCGGTCTTGCCGGAAACCTTCTGGTTGTCGCCGGTGCGGAAGTTGCTCGGGTCGTCCTTAGAGCGGTACAGCGGCTGGGTGGCGACGTTTGACGTGCGTCCCGCCATCATGTTCCCCATCATGTAGCCCATCATCAGCGGCATGAAGACCGAGCCGCCGCTTGTGGTCCTCTGCGGGGCATCCTCGCATTGACCGGCGCCGAAATCGGCCTCGCAATCGGCGATCGAGGTGTATTTCGGGGCAACCCGGACATGTTCTTCCCGCGCCTGTTTCATGTTCGCTTCGCACGCCTTGATGTCGAACCCTTCCTGGGTCGCGCATTGCTGGGCGTTCTCGAAGACCGCCACCTCTTCGGGATTGTCGCAGGCGGCAAGAGTCATGGCCGTCGCGCTCATCAACGCCAGAGTGAGGGATCTTGATCGTTTCATTGCTCCACCTCGTGGACTCGGGGGAGCTTCATCCTAACCCAGGCACGAGGTGGCAACAATGCACGCGGGGTCTTTTCGAGGCTCAGAAGATCTGAAAGTGATCCGCCGTGAGGGTGCTTGGGTCGACTCCGACCAGCGTCACGGAATTGCCGCCCCCGAGATCAACCAGGGCACCGCCGGAGATATCCCGGGTAATGCCGGCCAGCAGCTCGGCCACGGTATCGATCGCGCCGCTGGGGTGAAGAGCGATCACATCGCCGCCGCCGGCCTCGAAATCCGTGATCGTGTCCAGGCCGGATTGCCCGGCGAAAACGAACCGATCCGCGTCGGCGCCGCCGGTCAGCGTATCCGAGCCGACACCGCCGTTCAGAATGTCGGCGCCCGCTCCGCCATCGAGCCGGTCGTCGCCCTGGCCGCCATGCAGCCAGTCCGCCCCCGCCTGACCAAAGAGCGTGTCGTTGCCGAAATTGCCGTAGAGGACGTCATCGCCATTGCCGCCGTCGACGTGGTCGTTGTCCCGCCCGCCGAAAAGAACGTCGCGTCCGTCTTCGCCGAACAGGGCGTCGTTCCCGGTGTTCCCATATATGATGTCATCGCCGGTGCCGCCATATAGCCGGTCACTGCCCGCGTTTCCCCAGAGGATGTCATTGCCGGCGCCGCCATAGATATCGTCGTTCTGCGCAAGGCCCTCGACCAGATTGTCGCCGGCATTGCCGAAGAGGGCCTGGGTGCCGAGTGTGGTGAGCGGCGAGTTGTCGACGATCACGCCTGTGTCATCGCTATCCGCGCCGGCCGAATGGTCGTCGTCATCCTGATCGTCAACTTCATTCTCATGCGTATCCTCGGTTTCGAGTTCGTTTTCAACGTCGAGGTCATCATTCAGATCCAGGCCGTTATCGAGCTCGTTGATCGACATGTTTTTCTCCAATCCCTAGGGAACAGAACTCCCGCCGGGGGGAAACATGTCCGAGAAACCTTACGGTGACCTGACGCGCGGAAATTTATTTTGCCGCCGGCTCGGGGAAGCGGATGACGGCTTCAAAACCGTCCGGTCGTCCGGCCGCCGGAGACAGCAGCTCCAGATCGCCGCCGGTCTGCCGGACGATGGTGGCGACGATGGCGAGGCCGAGCCCGGTGCCGCTGGCCCCGGTCGGACCGCGCGAGAAGCGCTCCGACAGTTTCGTCAGATCCGCTTCGCTCACCACCGGCCCGTCATTGACGACATGAATGGACCGGCCCGCGCCGACCCGCAAATCGACCGTCCCGTCATCGGCGCCGTGGGTCAGTGCGTTCTCGATCAGATTGCGCACCGCGATCGCGACGGCATCCATATCCGCCTGGACGATGACGGGCGCCTCGCTTTCGACCGTCAGCCGCAGACGGTCCTTCCACCGCCCCGTGCCTTGAAACTCTTCGGCCAGAAGTTCGGCCACCGCCGAGAGATCGACCGCTTCCTCGCGCAGGGCAATCCCCGCATCGGCGCGGGCCAATTGCAGCAGCTTTTCCACCCGCCCGCCGAGCCGGCGGAGATTATCCGCGATCAGTGCCACGCGGGACGCGCCGGGTGATCCGGCGAGCTCCGCGTTCAGGCGGTCGAGCTGCGCCAACGCCGCCGCGACGGGGGTGCGCAACTCGTGCGCGCTGTTCGCGGCAAAGGCCCGCTCCGCCTCCAGGGCATTGGCGAGACGCAGCAGCAGACGGTTGACGGCCCTGACGATCAGCGCCAGTTCGCTCGGCATGTCGGCGGCCTCAATCGCGCTGAGGTCGCCGCCGCCCCGGGCGCCGATCTCGTTCCGCAGGGTTCGGATCGGCGCAAGCGACCGGCGGACCACGACGATGACGATGATGACCGACAGCGGCACCAGGACGGCAATCGGAGACAGAAGCCAGACGATCAGCTCGCCGGTGGTCTCCAGACGATGTTCGTCCTGCTCGGCGACCTGGATGAAGTAGCGCCCATCCGCCGACATTGCGGTATAGATCCGCCACGGGCCGGAAGTCTCGAATCCGGTCTCCAGTTTCGTTGGTAGCTTGGGCTGAAAAGCCTCGTCGGAGCGGATCAGAACCTGCCCTGCGGCATCGATCACCTGATAGAAGAGATAATCCCCCTCGTCGTCGTCATCGTCGTCCTTTTCCTCGGGAGCGATGCCGGTTTTGGGCGGATTCCAAGTGATGCGCCGTTCTCCGTCGCCCGGCTTCGCCGAAAGGTCATCCACCGCGAGTGGCAGCAGACGATGCGCGATCTCTCGCAGCCCGCTATCAGAGAGTTCCTCCATTTCATGGAGCACGAGGTAGGCGACGGTGCCTGACGCCATGATCCACAGGAGCGTCAGACCAATGGTGAGGCCGGTGGTCAGACGCCGCGACAGGCTCCGGGACGGATTCATGACGAGCCGATCCGGTAACCGACGCCGCGAAGCGTCTTTATCGCGTCGCGGCCCAGCTTCTTGCGCAACCGGCTGATATGGACCTCCACGGTATTGCTCTCGACCTCGGCGCCGAACTCATAGAACGCCTCTTCGATGCGGTCCTTCGAAACCACCGCGCCCGGTCGCTGCAGAAGCAGGTCGATGATCCCCCATTCGCGGCGGGTCAGTTCGATCTCGGCGCCGTCGCGTTCGATCCGGCGGTTGGCGCGGTCCACGTCAAGCGCGCCGACTTTCGCGATAGGGTTCGGCTGTCCCGCATAGCGGCGCGAGACGGCCTGGGTACGGGCGCTAAGCTCATCGAGATCGAAGGGCTTGACCATGTAGTCGTCCGCGCCCGCGTTGAGCCCGGCGATCCGGTCCCGGATCTGATCCCGCGCCGTAAGAATGATTACCGGACAGGTGTTGCCGCGCCGCCGAAGGGCCTTCAGCAGGTCGAGGCCGTCGCCGTCCGGCAGCCGCAGATCGAGAAGCACGAGGCCGTACTCGACGGTGGCGAGGCAATCATCCGCCTCCTCCAGCCGCTGCGCCCAGTCAACGCCATGGCCGGGGTCCGCGAGATGCTCCCTCACCGCCGCGCCGAGACTGGGTTCGTCTTCCACCAATAGAATCCGCATTCGTCCACCGCGTGCAAAAGTCCAAAACCCAATGAACCCCAAAAAGCTGACACGAAGCTGACGCCGCCGGCAGAGGCGCCCGATCGTGTCAGTTCGCCGTCAGGTTCACCCATTAGATCAACTCCCGGTTCAATGACAGCGATGGAGTTGTATCATGAAGCACTTAGTTGCCGATGCGGTACGCCCGGCCGGCGAAACGCGGGTGTGGGATCCTTTCATTCGGGTTTTTCACTGGTCTCTCGTCCTCATGATCGCGGCGGCCTGGTCCACGGGCGACTTTTGGCAACGGGCGCATGAAGCCGCCGGCTATATCGCGTTGGGATTGGTGGCCGCGCGGATCGTGTGGGGTTTCACGGGGCCCCGTTTCGCCCGGTTCTCGGACTTTGTGTGCCGGCCGTCGGCCGCGTTCGGTTATCTGCGGGATGTGGTTGCCGGAAACGCCAAGGCGTATCTCGGACACAATCCGGCGGGGGGACTGATGATTCTTGCCCTTCTGGCCACGATTGTCGCTCTCGGCCTGACGGGATGGCTCGCGACCACGGCCGCGTTCCGAGGGGCTGAGTGGCTGGAGGAAGCGCACGAGGTGCTGGCGAACGGGCTGTTGGCGCTGATCGTCCTGCATGTCGCGGGTGTCATTTTCACCAGCATTCACGAGGGGCGGAACCTCACCCGATCCATGTTCACCGGCAGGAAACGCCTGCTCTGAGCGATCAGCCGCGTGATGGACGGCGCGGTTGCGGCAATTGACCGTTGCGGGACCGGCGCTCACGGTCTTTGATCCTCCCTGGAATTCAAAGGGAGAGACAGCGCCATGGCAGGCAAACCCGGACGCATACTCACAACCCATGCCGGCAGCTTGCCGCGTCCGCGCTCGCTGATCGACATCTACGTCGCGCGCGCCAATGGCGAGACGATCGACGAGGCGGTGCTCGATGCGGAGGGTGCGGCGGCGACCCAGTGGGTCGTTGACCGTCAGCGCGAGGCTGGGGTCGATATCCCCAGTGACGGCGAGCAGGTGCGCGAGGCGTTCTTTCTTTATTTGCAGCGCCGCATGACCGGGTTCGGCCGCGGCTGGGACCGGCCGGCGGGAAATGAGCTCAACAACTATCCGGAATTCAAGGCGCAACGCCGCGAGGTCCAGGTCAAGGGACGGGCCGTCAGCAATCTGCAGCCGCCGATGGCGATCGGGCCAGTCACCTATGTTGACCGGGATGCCAACGCGGCGGAAATCGCGACCTTCAAGTCGGCCCTGGCCAAAAGCGGCGGCACTTTCGCCGATGCCTTCATGACCGCTCCGTCGCCGGGCATTGTGGCAACCGCGATCAAGAACGATCACTACGCGACCGACGACGATTATCTGGACGCGCTCGCCGATGCCCTGGCCTTCGAGTACAAGGCGGCTGTCGATGCCGGGTTCATTCTGCAGATCGACGCGCCGGATCTCGGCCTGGAGCGGCATATGCTGTTCCATGACAAGCCGCTATCCGTGTTCATCGAATTCGTCGACAAGGTCATCGCCCGGATCAACCGGATGATCGAGGGACTGCCGCGCGACCGGGTGCGCCTGCATGTCTGCTACGGCAACTACGAATCCCCGCACGACCAGGATGTGCCGCTTGGCGATATCCTGCCGAGCCTGCTGCGGGCCAATGTCGGAGGGTTCCTGTTCCCCTTCGCCAACCCCCGACATACCCATGAGATCAAGCTGTTCCGCAACGGGCAATTGGCGGACGACCAGTATCTGATTGTCGGCGCCGTCGATACGCTGACCGCCTTCGTCGAGCATCCGGAGGTCATCGCCGACCGTCTGGAGCTGGCCGCCGAGGCGCTGGGCGATCCGAACCAGGTGATGGCCGGAACCGATTGCGGCTTCGATACCTCGGCCGGGATGGGCCGGCTCACTTCGGACGTGGTCTGGGCCAAGTTGCGGGCGCTCAGCGACGGCGCGGCGCTGGCCAGCCAGCGGCTGTTTTGATGTTTCCGCCTCGAGTTATCTGGTTAGGCATGACCCTTCGAGACTCTGGACTCGATCCAGGATCTCGAAGGGTTCTGTCAGTTTGTTAGGGAGCCTCTTATGACCCTGCCCATCTACCAGGCCTATGCGATCAAATACGGGGAGCGGGTCGGCACCCGCGGTGACATCTTCATGAAAGGTGATCCGCACGACGGGCCGCTGGCGATGGATTATTACATCTGGGTGATCCGCAACGAGGAGCGGACCATCGTCGTCGACTGCGGCTTCGGCAAGGAGGAGGGGGAGCGCCGGGGGCGCACCTATCTGCGTTCGCCGGCGGAATGTCTCGCACTGGTCGGTGTGAAGCCGGCGGATGTCGAGGACGTGATCATCACTCACATGCATTATGATCATGCCGGCAATCTGCCGATGTTCCCGAAGGCGCGCTTTCACATCCAGGACGCGGAGATGGCCTATGTCACGGGCCGGGCCATGACCCATCCGTTCCTGCGCCACTCCTTCGTGCTTTCCGAGGTCCAGGAAATGCTGGCCATGGTCTATGGGGACCGGGCCGTCTTTCACGACGGTGATGACGATTTGTTCGACGGCATCACGCTGCATCATCTTCCGGGCCATGCGCGCGGGCTGATGGCGGTGCGGGTGCACACCAAGCGCGGCTGGATCGTCCTCGCCTCGGATACCGCGCATTATTACGAAAGCGTCGAGAAGGAACCGGTATTCCAGACCCACGAGAATGTCTTCGACATGCTCGAATCGTACCGCAAGCTCCACAAGCTCGGCGGTGACCTCACCCGCATCGTGCCCGGCCACGACCCCGAGGTGGTGAAACGCTACCCGGCGCCGGCGCCGGACCTTGCCGGCATCGTCGCGGCGCTGGATGAGGCGCCGTCCCGTTAATTCCCCTCCACTTTGAGCGAAAAAGGAAACTTCCATGGCCAAGCAAACCGTCTACGAAATGATCCCGCAGCTCGGCAAACTGCGCGACGACGTCCTGTTCGGCGACGTCTGGGAACAGCCGGAATTGAGCAAGCGCGACCGCTCGCTCGTGACCTGCTCGGTTCTCGCGGCCCTCTACCGCACGCCCGAGTTGAAGGGGCATCTTCAGCGGGCTCTCGACAACGGCGTGACCGTTGACGAGCTGAAGGGGATGGTGACCCATGTCGCCTTCTATTCCGGCTGGCCGACGGCGGTGAATGCCGGACGGGTGCTGCAGGAAGTGCTTGGCGACGACGCGTAGGAACAGAGCCTTGCGGAGTGGGTGACGGCGTTCAGCCCGCGTCTCCCACCGTCCGCTACACGAGCGGGCCTGATCGCCGCCGCGCCGCGGGAGAGCATGATGCGTGTCGCCATCGCGCAGATTATTCAGGAATCCAACAGTTTTGCGCCCTTCGTAACGACACGGGAACACTTCGAAGCGCAATATGTCCGGACCGGCGCCGAGGTGCTTGGCGCGCTTGGCGACGCACTGGTCGAGATCACCGGAATGGCCTCGGTTTTGCGCGGCGCCGGGCATGAGATCGTGCCGCTGATCGCTACCCACGGGTCCTGCGGCGGCCCGCTGACCCGTGTCTGTTTCGACAGCCTGCTGGAAGACTTGTTGGGCGCGGTCAGAAGCGCCGGCGCGCTCGATGCGGTGTTGCTCGCGCTTCACGGCAGCATGGCGGCCGAGGATGAGGAGGATTGCGAGAGCGAGATCCTGGAGAAGCTGCGGGCGCTGTTGCCCGACGGTACGCCGATCGGGGTTTCGCTGGACCTGCATGGCCACGTAACGCCCCGCATGTTGCAACCGGATGTCTTTTTCGTCGGCTACGGCGCCTACCCGCATATCGACATGTTCGAGACCGGCGAGAAGACGGCACGGATTATGGTTGACCGCCTCGCGGGAAAGGTCCGGCCGGTGATGGCGCTGGCCAAGCGGCCGATGATCATCTCTCCGGTGAACGGCCGCACCACCGAGGGGCCGATGACGGCCGTAGTCGCCGAGGCAAGGCGCATGGAGCAAGCGGGAGAGGTGCTCGCGGCATCCTATTTCATGGTTCAACCCTGGCTGGATTTCGAGGATCTCGGCTTCGCGGCCCTGGTCTGCGCCGACGGCGACGCGGCGGCTGGGCAGGCGGCGGCGGACAAGCTGGCGGATATGACCTGGGATTTGCGCGAGGATCTGCTGCCCTCGCTCACCTCGCTCGAAGAAGTTATCCGGATCGGTCTCGCCGGGCCGGGCTGCACCATCATCGGCGATTGCGGCGACGCGGTGAGCGGCGGCGCCGGCGGCGACAACGCGACGGTGTTGCGGACTTTGCTCGCCATGGGGGCGGACCGGGCCGGCGCCTTGACCTACCTGACGCTGGTGGACGCTCCGGCCGCCGCGAAGGCCGCCGCCGCCGGTGTCGGCGTCGAGGTCACGGTCCGGTTGGGCCATACCCTGTCCGTCGGTGACGGTGAACCGGTCAGCGTCACCGCGACCGTGCGGGCCCTGACCGACGGCGTCTTCACAATGGGCGCGGGGCTTGCAGGCGCGGAAACCAATTTCGGCCTGACCGCGGTTTTGGTGGTGGGCTCGTTGAGGATCGCCGTCCGCTCGGTCGGCGGGCTCGAATGGGATACCGGGCAGTACACCTCGGTCGGGCTTGATCTCGCCAAGGCCGGCATGGTTTTCGTCAAGTCGCCGTCGCATTTCCGTGCTACCTTCGCAGCCCATGCCGACCGGGTTCTGACCGCCGATACGCCGGGCGCGGCCCGGGTCAATATCCGCGAGGTCGCCTACCGGCATGTCAGGCGCCCGATCCATCCGCTGGACGACCTATAGGCCCGTTCCGAAGAGGAGTTGAACCCATGAACGAGATGTCGACACCGCCGACGGGCGAAGTGACGTCCATCGACGCCCTTGAAGCGCTTTATGGCACGCCGGTGGACCGGGCGATCACCAAGGAGATCGACCATATCTCGGATCATTACCGCCAGTTCATAGAGGCCGCTCCGTTCGTCGTGGTCGCGACGGTCGGGCCGGAGGGCATGGACTGCTCGCCGCGCGGCGATCCAGCAGGCTTCATGCGGGTGGCCGACAGGAAGACGGTGATGATGCCGGACCGGCGCGGCAACAACCGGCTCGACAGCCTGCGCAATCTGGTGCGGGATCCCCGGATCTCGCTGCTGTTTCTGATCCCCGGCGTGAACGAGACGATGCGGATCAACGGCACCGCCCGGATCGTCACCGACCCGGGCTTGCGCGAGTCCTTCGCGATCCAGGGCAAGGAGCCGGCAACGGTGATCGTCACCACCGTGGACCGGATCTACTACCAGTGCCCGAAAGCGCTAGTGCGCTCGAAACTCTGGGACCCGGAGACCCGGATCGACCGCTCGAGCCTGCCGACGACCGGCGAGATGCAGCGCGCGCTGGTCGGCGAGAGCTTCGATGCCGAAACCTATGACCGGGAATACCCGGCGCATATGAAGCGCACGATCTACTAGGACCGGCTGAACATGCTCAGCGTTGCCGACCGGCTCGGCGCTCTGCTCGATCATCTCGGGCTGGCCCGGGTTTTCCTGGCGACGCAGATGCCGGGTGATATCGCCGGGTTCTGCTCCAGTCATCCGGAACGCGTGGCCGGCCTGGCGCTGGTGATCGCCAGCAGGATCAATCCCGCCGCCTTCGCGCCGCTCGGGGATCGGGTGCTGGTGATGACGGGGGAAAGCGGGATCCCCACCGACACCGCCGAGGCGGCCGCGCCGGGCATGCCGGCGGCAAGGCAGCTCCGCCTTGCCGGCTATGCGGCCACCGCCTGGTCGGATATCGCGGTTGAACGGGCGGACTGGCTGTGCGGGGAGATCTCCGCGTTCCTCCTGGCTCAAATTCAGCCCGCGGCTACCGGGCTGACCGAGGGGCGGGGCGAGGCCGCGGGCCTGACCTACCGCGTGGCGGGCAGGGGACCGCCGCTGGTGCTGATGCCGTTCTTCCTCGCCGCCTCGCAATGGGAGCCGGTGCTGGAGCGCCTTGCCGAACGCTTCACGGTGATCGTGCTTGGCGGCGCGCATATCGGCGGTGTGGCTATGCTGGAGGACCGGGCCGGCCTGCCGAGCTATGGCGATATGCTGACCGCGCTGGTGACCCGGATGCGGATCCCCGGCGGCGCCAGCGTGCTTGAGGTCGGCTGCGGTCCGTCGGCGCTTTGCCGCCAGGTGCTGGCGGCCCGCCCGGATGTCGCGGTCACCGGGCTTGACGCCAACGGCTATCTCCTGCGCGAGGGAGCGGCCCTGGCGCGTGCCCGGGGATTGACGGTGACCGGACCTGAACGTTCCGGAGCGAACGCGGAGGCCGGAACGCTCCGGCTGGTGGAGGGCGATGCGACGCGCCTGCCCTTCGAGGATGCGAGTTTCGATGCGCTGTATTCGATCACCGTGCTGGAGGAATGCGATGCCGACAAGGCGCTGGCCGAGATGGTTCGGGTTGTCCGGCCCGGCGGTCCGGTCGGCGTCGTGGTCAGGGCCATCGATATGCCGCAATGGTGGAACCTTGATCTGCCCGAGGGGATCGCCGCGAAGGTGAACGCCCAGCCTCAGTCCATGTCGGCCGGCGCGGTCGCCGACCGCTCGCTCTATTCCCGCATGGCCAAGGCCGGGCTCTGGAATGTCCGGGGATTTCCCTTTCTGCTCACCTTCGACAAGCCGGAGGGGCCGATCTGGATCTACCGCGCAAGCCATGCCCGAGGCTTGCTCGATGCGGCCGAACGCGAGATCTGGGACCGCGCGGTCGCGGCGCAACAAGAGGCCGGCCAGCTCTTTCAGGCCAATCCGGTGCACTGCGCGGTGGGGTGGGTTTAGAGCCGGGCGATCATCCGAGGCCGGCGATATCGCCGACGACGCGGACCCGGGCCCGGACCGCGCGGCCGGGCATGTAGCTCATCGGGATGCTGTCGATATCGACGACCTTGAGCGTCGCCGGCGCCGCGCCGGCGGCGATGGCGCGGTCGCGGGCCATGCGTTCGGCCTCGGCCAGGAGGGCGTCGCGCTCCATCTCGCGGAAGACGTGGTCGACCTCGCCGGAAATCTGGGCCATGGCGGCGCCGACGGCGTTGGCGACGGGGTGATGCGGAACCTTGAGAATCTCCGAAATCCCCTCCATCCGGTCCGGGACCAGCATCGCCGCGCCTCCGACCGCGAGCAACGGCGTATCGCCCGCCTCGGTCTTCATCCGGTCGACCGCCTCGAACAGCATCCGCTGCGCCTCGGCGAGCGTGTTCCGGACCAGATCGGCGGACAGATGCGCCACCTTTGATTTGTCGCCGATTTCCACCAGTCCGGCGGCGACCGCGATATCGGACAGGGTCAGGGTCTTGCCGCCGAACACCAGGGCTTCGGTTGAGAGCCGGTGACCGACGCTGCGGGGGCCGATCGACAGCGGTTCGGGTTGCACGAGGGTGCAGCCGCCGAGCCCGATCGACAGGAGGTCGGGCATCCGGAACAGCGTGCGCACGCCGCCGATCCTGACCACATTGTTGGCCTCGCGCGGGTAGCCGCCCTTCAGGCAGCCGACGTCGCTCGTGGTGCCGCCGATATCGGCGACCATGGCATCCTCGATCCCCGCCAGCAGGGCCGCGCCGCGCATGGAATTCGTCGGCCCCGAGGCGAAGCTGAAGACCGGCTGGTCGCGCGCGGTGGCGGCGTCGACCACGGTGCCGTCATTCTGGGTGATGTAGAGCCGGGCGCCGATGCCGCTGTCCCGGACCGCCGCTTCAAAGGCATCGATGGTCCGGTGCGACAGGTCCATCAAGGAGGCATTGAGCAGGGCGGCGTTCTCGCGCTCCATCAAGCCGATGCGCCCGAGCGTTCCCGAAAGGGTGATCCTGAGGTCCGGGTGCTGTTCGCAGAGGATCTCGGCGGCCCGGCGCTCGCAGACATCGGTCAGCGGGGAGAAGACCGCGCTCACCGCCGCCGCCGTCACCCCGGCGGCCTTCATCTGGCGCCCGGCCTCGGCGACCGCCCGCTCATCCATCGGAGCGATCGGCCGCCCGTCATATTCATGGCCGCCGGCCACCAGATAGGTTCCGCCATTGGCGAGAGCCGCCAGATCCTCCGGCCAGTCGACCATCGGCGGCAAGGTCGCGCTGGCGGGGAGGCAAACCCTGAGCGCGGCGGCCCGGTTCAGGTCCCGGCGCTGGACGACGGCGTTGACGAAATGGGTGGTGCCGATCATGACGGCGGCGGCCTCCCGCAGCGCCGGACCGGTCTCGGCGCCGAGATCGCGGAGCGCCGCGCGGATGCCCGAGGTGACGTCGTCGGTGGTGGCGGTCTTGACCGCGCCCAGGACCGAGCGGCCCTCGATCAGCACCGCGTCCGTGTTGGTGCCGCCGACATCGATGCCGATACGCTTCATGACGAGGCCGCCTCGAAGACCGACCGGAACTCCAGATCGAAGCCGAAGGCGCGGGGGCCAACGGTGGCAAGCCCGGCGCCGGACATGAAACAGCCGGGACCGGGCAGGGCGAGCACGTCGACGCGCTGGCCGTAACGGATGACGTCGGTGCCGATCCCGTCGCCGCTGACGCTGTCGACCACGCAGATCAGGTCCGGGGTCATCACCACGGCCTCCCCGCCGCGATAGCCGACCGAAAACTCGTTCTGGAAATGCACGGTGAATTCAGCGCGGGCATCCGCGCCCAGCCCCTCTAGTCTCGCCTGGCCGCGCAGAAATCCCTCGGTCGCGCGGCGGTCGACATCGACGACCTTGCCGGTGAACAGACGCAGCCCGCGTCCTGCTTCCAGGATCGCGGCGACCGGGTCCGCATGGGCTCGGCGAGCCGTCATCACCGCCTCGCCGAGGGCGATCGCCTGGGTCGCGGTGTGGAGAATGCCATGCGCCTTGATTTCGGCTCCGGTGCGCGGCGCCATGCAGATCGCGGCGGTCGACCCGCATTCAGCCGTGACCCGCCGGCTCATCCGCTCCACCCAGCCGGTGTCGACCGCCTGGGTGATCACCACGTCGTTGGCGCGGATGTCCGAGAGCGCGAACGGCGTGCAGGAAAGCCCGGCGGCCGCGAAGCTGGTCATCTGCAGCTCGGGATACGCCCGGCCCATGCCGTCGGCGTCGACAACGGGATAGCCGGTCAGAGCGGCGATCATCATCGGATGCACCCCGTTGCCGCCGCCGATCTCCATGCTCATGACGGCGTCGAACGGCCGGCCGAGATAGTCCTCCATCGCCCGCACCGGGCGCAGCGCGTGATAGGCGTCGGGGATCCGTTCCTGGGCGACCAGCGGCGCGCCCATGGTCGAAACAACGGCGACCAGTGCGTCGTCGTCCAGCCCGTTCGGATCAACCAGAGTGGCGCTGCCTCCTGATTTGAACAGCTGCTTGACGTTCATCAGCTTGTGATAGGGATCGCCGCCGCCGCCGGTCCCGAGGATCCAGGCGCCGAGCGCCAGCGCGTCCATGTCGGCAACGGTGAGTTGGCGGGGCGGATTCAGCGGCGGCATGCGGTACTCGGTACAACCTTGAAAAACGGGGTCCGGTATCGGACCCCGCCGGTCAAGGGTGCATCACAATCCTGCGTCAGGAAAGGGGTCAGGCAGCTTTTGCGCGGTTGCGGTCGATCCAGCTGTCGACCAGGGCGACGGTCGCGTCCACGGCGGGGTTTTTCTTGCCCCGGCCCGCGGCGATCGATTGCACCAGCCGGTCCACCCGCTCGATATTCGGCGCGCCGGCCGCGAGCGCCCGGGCCGCCGAGGAGGGGCTGACCAGCGACTGTGCGGCGTTGGCGTATTTTTCGAACGGCACCATGTCCGACGGGCTCGCTCCGAGCTCGACGCAGAGGTCGGAGACCCATTCATAGACGCCGCGGGTCTCGGCGAGATTCGTGTGGACCGCCTCCTTGATGGTCCGCATGTCGTCGGCCTGCACGCAACGGTAATTGCCGGCCAGCAGCATGCACCACTTGGCCATCGGCACGAAGATCGACTCATGCACCCGCAGTTTCACCGGTACTTCCGCCGGACCGCCGCCGACATCGAACCGGGCGGCCTCGATATCCGCCTCAAGCTGACGCAGGATCGCGGTGTGCGCGTCGGATGCGAAACGGGCGGATTTGAAGTTGGTCGGCAGGCGTACCTGGAGCACGTTCACCGGCTCGTCAGGCGGGCGGAAGGCCTGCGGATCCGGGCTGCACAATGTCATCAGGTCCGGGTCGATATTGTCCCAGACCGTGGCATCGGCATAGCTGCTTCGGTAGGCGCCGGTATCCAGTCCCTTGATCCGTTTCAGATAGGTCAGGGGTGGCATGTTCATGATCGACATCATCGGCACTCTGGCCGCCGACAACCCCTCAAGCACTTTGCGCACGCCCGGCGCGCGGTATTGCGGTTCCTGCATGGCCAGCACGGCGAGGTCGTAGTCCGACGGCGTTACCGATTCCGGCGCGCCGGCGGACAGCGTGCCCGCGAGAGCGGTCGAGCGGATCTCGTGCAAACCCTCATGGCCCTTTACCGGCATCCGGATCAGGGTGCCCTCGGCGTTGATCAGCTCGGCTTCGGCCGGCAGGCAGATGAGTTTCGCATCATGACCGGCCATGGCCAGTTTTGTCGCCAGCAGAGAGCCGTAGGACGCGCCCAACGAGAGGATCTTGAGTTTCTTCGCCATGTCTTCCTCGCCTGTAAATCGTGGCGGTGACCGCCATCGCTTTTTGTAAATTGTGTGAAGCATGCCGATATCCGCCGCACCTGGGAAGAACCAGTGGGAAAGCTTTTCAGGATGCGGAAAACGCGGACAAGCCAATCATCCGCTTGATTGCGGGCGGCTCGGACCGATTAAGGGATTGATGGACCGGAGACCGGCGCCGTCAGAGGCGCCGTGTGTCCTTGGTGTCGCCGTTCGAATTTTGCGAATCCTGGTCTTCCGCTTCCGGCAGGGACGGACCGTCGCGGCGGGGAATCAGGATGTCGCCGTTCGGCAGGATCTTGGGCTGGCCATACCAGGGGATGGTCCGAAGCAGCAGGCGCATGCCTTGAAGCAGCGCGGTGGCGCCTTCCTCGATCTTGCGCTCGGCCTTTTCCTGATCCGAGGCGCCAAGGGCGGCCGGCGCGCCCGCGGTGACCATCGAGAGAACCAGCAAGGCGCGAAGGGGGTGAGTCAGCATGGGTTGGCTCCTATTGTCCCGGACGCTATCAGACACCGATATTGCGGCGACATTATGACGCTGTTTTGCCGCACCGCCGGTCTATTCATTGCGGAGCAGCGGCGCGGATTTCAGTCCGAGCGCGCGCCACGTGCTGAACAGGCCGAGCCCGATGGTACAGATGAGGGAGATCACCGTTGTCATGACGATGGCTCCGGGTCCGAGCACGAATTCCGAGCGCATAAGCTCGGTGACGATGAAGCGGCTTATGACGGTACCGACCAGACCGGCGACGACAGCCGTCAGCACCCCCAGCAACGTGTATTCCGCGACGTAGGAGAACACCACCCGCCATCGGGTCGCACCCAGCACCTTCAGGATCACCGCGTCGTGGATGCGCCGATGCTGGCCGGTGGCGACGGCGCCGGCCAGCACGAAAATTCCGGCGAGCAGGGTTACCGAGGCCGTTGTCCGTACCGCCATGGAAACCGCGTCCAGAATCCGGTTGGCGTTGTCGAGGGCGTCCTTCACCCGGATCGCGGAGATATTCGGGAAGGCGTCGGTCACCGCGCGCTGGACGGCTTCCTCGGCCTCGCCCGGCTTCGCGTAAACCGCGGAAATCACGCTGTGCGGCGCGGCTTCGAGCGTGCCCGGCGCAAAGACGAAGACGAAGTTCATCCCCAAGGTGGCCCAATCGATATGGCGCAGATTCCCGATGGTCGCGGTTATCTCGCGGCCGAGGACATTGAGCGTGATGGTATCGCCCAGCCCCACGCCGATCCCGCGCGCGACATTGGCGTCGAAGGAGATTAGCGGCGGACCCGCATAGTCCTCGGGCCACCACTCGCCGGCGACGATCTTGGCGCCTTCGGGCATGCGCGCCGCATAGGTGAGGCCGCGGTCCCCGTTGATCGCCCATGCGATGTCCTTGTCGGGCGTGATCTGTTCCACCGGTTTGCCCGCGACCTTGACGATCCGGCCCCGCACCATCGGCGTGCGCTCCATCTTCTCGACGCCGGGAACCGACCCGACAAGCCTGGTGAACGGGTCGACCTGATGCGGCTGGATATCGATGAAGAAATAGGCCGGCGCCTGTTCCGGGATCTGCTCGGTGATCTGGTGCGCCATGTTGGTCTGAACCTGGGCCACGGTGACCATGACCGTCAGGCCGAGGCCGAGTGAGAGCACGACGCTGGATGTCGCGCTGCCGGGCCGGTGCAGATTGGCGATCGCCAGCCTGAGGCCCGGGTGGCGCGGGCTCGGCAGGCGGCGCAGCAACTTCAGCAGCATCGTGGTGCCGCCGCCGAAGATCAGCAGCACTCCGACCGCGCCGGCGATGAAGAACCCGGCCAGCTTGGCATCGTCGGTGGCAAAGAAGGCCATCAAGGCAAGCGCCGCCGCCGCCAGAGCCGTCAGCGCGATATAGCCGGGACGCGGCCAACCATCGGGCGGCACGATCAGGGCACGGAACAGTTGCGCCGCCCGGACCTCGCGCGCGCGGCCCAGGGGCCAGACGGCGGAGGCGAGCGTCGTCACATAGCCGAACAGCGCGGCGATCAGGATCGGCTTCCAGTAAAGGCCGAGGGGCAGATTGACCGGGAAAACACCGGCCAGAAGGTAGGCGGTCAGCGGCGGTGCCGCCGCGCCGATCACGGCGCCGATCAGTACCCCGACACTCGCCAGGATCATCACCTGGGCAAGATAGACCGCGAAGATCAGGTCTCCCGGAGCGCCAAGACATTTCAGGGTCGCGATGGTTCCGGTGCGCCGGTCGAGAAAACCGCGCACCGCGTTCGCGATGCCGACGCCGCCCACCAGCAACGCGGTCAGCCCGACCAGGGTCAGGAACTGGGTGACCCTGCCGATGAACCGGTCGAAGCCCGGAGCGGCATTGTCGAGGCCGCGGATACGCCATCCGGCCTGAGGGAAGGCCTCGTCGAACGTCCGGCTCCAACCAGCGGCATCGGTGCCTTTGGGAAAGGTGACGCGGTAGTGGTAGTTCACCAGGCTCCCCTCGGTGACGAGGCCGGTGCGCGGCAACCCAGCCGAGGCGATCATCACCCGAGGCCCGAAGGTCGCGAAACGGATCGTACGGTCGGGTTCCTTGACGATCTCGGCCCGAACCTCGAAGTCGTGATCGCCAATACGCAATCTGTCGCCGATGGAAACCCCGAGCCGCCGGCCGAGGGACGGATCGATGACGGCCCCCATCGCACCGTTGCGCTCCGCGAGAGCCTCGGCGAGCGGGATGGCCGGAGCCAGTGTCATCGTGCCGACCAGGGGATAGGCATCGTCGACAGCCTTCAGTTCGACCAGCGTGCGGCGTTCACCCTTTGTCGGCCGCGCCATCGCGCGCATGGTCACCGCCTCGGATACCCGGCCCGCCTTGCCGAGGACCGCGCGTGCCTCTTCCGGCATGGTCCGGTGCGTCATGCGGATGGAAAGATCGCCGCCGAGCAATTGCCGGGCATCCCGGCTGATTCCTGTGTGCATGGCATCGGAAACCGAACCGACCCCGGCGATCGCCGCGACGCCTAGCGCGAGACAGGCGAGAAAGACCCGAAAATCCTTCAGGCTTCCGCGCAGTTCCCGGCGCGCCAGCGCAAACGCGAGTTTCAGCCGCGGCATCAGGCGCTTTTCCGTTCCGCCGCGCCGCCGGGTTCCTCGACGATCCTGCCGTCCGCCATCCTGATCATCCGGTCGCAGCGCCGCGCCAGCCCCTCATCATGGGTGATCAGGACCAGGGTGGTACCGTGCCTGGCTCTGAGGCCGAAGAGCAGTTCGACGATATCGTCGCCGGTCGCCCGGTCGAGATTTCCGGTCGGCTCGTCCGCGAGCAGGATTTTCGGCTTGCCGACGAAGGCGCGGGCGATCGCCACGCGCTGCTGCTCGCCGCCGGAAAGCTGATCCGGATAGTGGTGCACCCGCTCGGCCAGTCCGACAAGGCCGAGACTTTCCCGGGCCTTCTCGAAGGCGTCCGCCTCGCCGGCAAGTTCGAGGGGAATGGCCACGTTCTCCATCGCCGACATCGTCGGTATCAGGCGGAACGCCTGGAAGACGATTCCGACATGGTCGCGGCGAAACTCCGCCAACGCGTCCTCCCGCATGGCCGAAAGATCCCGTCCGGCGACGCTCACCTGCCCGGAACTGGCGGTTTCGAGGCCACCGACCAGCATCATCAAGGTCGACTTGCCGGCCCCGGACGGACCAACGATGCTGACCATGTCTCCGGCTGTTATCTCAAGATTGATGCCACGCAGGATATTGACCTCGCCGGCCGCGCTCCTCAGGTTTAGACGGACATCGCGAAGATCGATGATCGGCCGGGTCTCGCCGCGCGCGAATTGAGAGGGTGTCACGGTGGTCGGGGTCATGGCGAACCTTTGGTCGGACGGCAAGAGGCGGCGGACATCAACGCTATATGGGGTCTGGGAGGCGATGATCAAACGAATTGCGCCGGGAAACGGATACCGCCGGCTCATACTGACCGTATTGTTGGTTCTGCCGTTCTGGCTCCAGACCCCGGCCCAGGCCCGCGAGCTCAAGATCCTCGCCCTGGGGGACAGCCTGACCGCCGGCTACGGGTTGGCTAAATCCGACGGCTTCACCGAGCAGCTCGAAAAGGCGTTGCATGCCGAGGGCCTCGAAATACGCGTGATCAACGCCGGCGTCTCGGGCGACACGTCGGCGGGCGGCCGCGCCCGTCTCGACTGGGCCTTGGCGGACAAGCCGGACGCGGTGCTGCTGGAACTCGGCGCCAATGACGGGCTGCGCGGGATTGAGCCGCGGGTGACACGCGATAATCTCGAGGCCATTCTCGCCAAATTCGCGGGATTGAAGCTCCCCGTGCTGTTCGCGGGAATGCGGGCGCCGCCGAATCTGGGCCCCGAATACGGCCGCGAGTACGACTCCGTGTTCACGGACCTCGCAGCGCGTCACGATGTGGTCTTCTATCCGTTCTTTCTCGACGGTGTGGCCGGGAAACCCGAGCTGAACCAGCGCGACGGCATCCATCCTACGCCCGAGGGAGTGGCGGTGATGGTTGAGCGGATCCTGCCGTCGGTCCGCGCATTGCTTAAGCGGGTTCCGCAATGAGGCGGCTTTTCGTGGCGATCGCGATGCCCGACGCGGTCCGCGCGCGCTTGGCGGAGCTGCTGTCCGGAATTCCCGATGCCCGCTGGGTGGACCCGGACAATTTCCACCTGACCCTGCGTTTCATCGGTGAGGTGGATGGCGGTACCGCGGAGGAGGTTGCCGATGCTCTTCTGCGGTTGCGGTCGCCGAGTTTCGACTTGGAACTTGAAGGCCTCGGGTATTTTGAGACCCGGGGCCGGCTTCGCGCGCTCTGGGTCGGTGTCAGACCGGAGCCGGCTTTGCTGGCGCTGCAGCGCAAGGTCGAGAAAGCCGTCACCGACGCGGGACTGCCGGCCGAGTCCCGCAAGTTCAGGCCTCATGTGACCCTGGCCCGCTTTTCCGGGACGCCGCTTACCGAGGCAGGCCGCTTTATCCAGTCCCATGCCGCGATCCGGCTGGCGCCGTTTGCCGTTGAGTCGGTTTTCCTGTTTGAAAGCAGGCTTGGACATGGTGGGCCGGTCTATTTTCCGGAACTCGAAATCCCGCTTAGCCTGCCACTCGCGAAGCCCGAAGCGGTTCGATAGCCGAAAGGTGATCAGGGCGTTGCGTTCCGGGCTGGAAACCGGGTCTCGGGAGTGCCACCCTGCCGTCATGTGGCAGGCTTCTCTGAAATTTCTGATCGGTCTCGCGATCGTGCTGGCATGCGGCTCGTCGCCGGCGCCGGCGCGGGCGCAGATTCCGGTCGATCTGGAGCTTGTTCTGGCGGTTGATTCCTCCGCCAGCGTCGATGACAGGGAATTCGATCTCCAGGTCCGGGGAATGGCGCATGCGTTTCGTGATCCGAGCGTGATCAAGGCGATCCAGGGCGGTCACTATCGGAGCATTGCGGTTACGGTGATGGAATGGGCCAGTGCGGACTTTCAGATTGTCGATATCCCCTGGGTGGTGATTGACGGGCCCCGCGCCGCCGACCAGATGGCGGAGTTGCTGGAAACCGTTCCGCGGGCGATCCGCAACGGTGCGACATCGATTTCGGGCGCGCTCGGCTTCGCGGCGACGCTGTTCGACAATAACGGCTATGACGGGGTGCGTCAGGTGATCGACCTGTCCTGCGACGGCCGCAACAACCAGGGTGGCGCGGTTGAACCGACGCGGCAATTGGTGATCGGCCGGGGGATCACGATCAACGGCCTGACGATCCTGAACGAGCACCCGACATTGAACTACTATTTCGAGCAGAAGATCATCGGCGGCAACGGGGCCTTCGTCGAGATCGCCAAGGATTATCAATCCTATGCCGATGCCTTCCTGAGGAAGTTGCTCAAAGAGATCGCGAATGTTCCGATCAGCGCGATCCCGGAAGACGGCAACGAAACGCATTTGCTCGCCGCCCGGTGAACGGCTTCGGCGTTACCGCACGGCTTCAAACCCCGCGAGGAAGGCCGCGAGATTGTCGCCGAGACTGTCCGATATATAGCCGCCCTCCTGGACCAGCAGTGTCGGGAACCCGGCTTCCCCGATGGCGGCGCCGATCCGCCGGAACCCGTTTGTGGTGATCGACAGAAAGGCGAGTGGATCATCCTTGGAGGCATCGAGGCCGAGCGCGATGATCAGGGCCTCGGGCGCGAAGTCCCGGATGGCACCAAGCGCGGCCGCGAGTTCTTTCAGATAACCATCGTCGTCGGTCCCGAAGGGCAGCGGATGATTGCGGTTGAAGCCCATACCAACGCCGGCCCCGGTTTCGGTCGCGTAGCCGGCGAAGAACGGATAGTAGGCGGCCGGATCGCCGTGCAGGGATACCGTCAGCACATCGGCCCGGTCATAGAAAATCCCCTGGGTGCCGTTGCCGTGATGGACGTCCACGTCCAGGATCGCGACCCGCGCGGCACCGCGCTTCCGGCAGTACTGAGCGGCGATGGCGGAGTTGTTGAGAAAACAGAACCCGCCGGCCTGGTCCGCGAAGGCGTGGTGTCCGGGCGGCCGGCACAGGGCATAGGCATGGGCGCCGGCATCACCGGCGGCGAGGCGATCCATCACATCCTCGGCGGCGCTGACCGCGACATCGGCGGACGCGAGAACGCCGTCCCAGGTTCCGGCTCCGATCGGGCAGGCGGTGTCGGCCTGATAATGGCCGGCGAGGGCCACCGTCGCGGCCGGAGCCGCGCTCATATTGCGGCCGGGATGCACGTTCGGGATGATTTCCGAGCCCGGGTTCGGCAAGGCGCTCCACAGCGTCCAGGCGTTCTCCAGAAAATCCAGATAGCCGGCGTCGTGGACGGCACGCACCGGCGCGAGGCCGTGACGGTTGGCCGTGATCACCTCATGCCCGCTCCGAACCGCCGCGTCGAGCAGGATTTCCGCGCGCCGGGGCTGTTCCGGGCATTGGGCCACCCGCCCCCGGGCGATGAAGTTTTGCGGCGCATGGCTCGTATGGCCGGGTGTGTGGAAAACGCGCATGAACTCTCCCGCGTTCAGGGTATTGCCGGCGAAACACCGATCACGAAGGGATGAGCAAACCACAGGACGGCCCAGAGCGCGATGCCGCCGATCACGCGCAGCGGTCCGATCCCGGACCAGTCGAACCGGGTCCGGCCCTGGACGATGGCGAGGAACGGCACCACCGAGGTGGTCAGCTCGAACGGCCCCCAGGCGGCGCCGAGTGTCGCGCGTTTCTTGGCATCGATCGCCGACATGCCGCCGAAGCTCAACACCGCGAGGCCGCCGAACAGCAGCATGCTTGCCGCATCGCCATTGGCGGCGAGGTGCGAGAGCGCCCAGAGCCCGATCGCCCAAAGCGTCGGATGCCGTGTCACCGTGATGATCCCCCGCGCTACCTTCGGGTCGTCCCGAAGAACCGCCTCCTGACCGACGGCGGTCGGGTTCGGAACAGTGTAGCCGCAGACCACCAGGATCGCCGAGACCGGGAGAACCAGGTTCGGAACCCAATAGGTCCAGGCGGCGGACGGCCACATCTCGACATGCGGGGCGGCGCCATAGGCCAGCAGCATCCAGGCGAAGGTGAGGGCGGAGACGAGGGTGTAGAGGCCCTTGAACGGGTTCTCCCCAACCCGGCCGGCAATGGCGGAACGCACCGGGTGCCATCCGAGCAGGAAATGCGTGCCGACGAAGGCCGTTGCGGCCAGAAGTAACAATTCCAGTGTTCCGGTCATCGATCTCCTCCCGTGACGTTGCGTGTTCCGGGTGTCGGCGTCCGGCATTGACGGGACCGCCTCTTACAAGCATATGGTCGCGTCATGACCAGAGCCAAGACCGACCAGGATACGCTTCAGGCTATCATGCGGCAGATGCTGGCCGAAGCGGGGCCCGGCAAGTCGATCACCCCGATCGACGTCGCGCGCCGGGCCGGCGGTGATCCGACCGAGACGGCCCGGTGGCGTCCGTTGCTGCGCACCGTTGGCCGGGTGGCCGCGATGCTGCAGGATTCCGGCGAACTTCAGGCATTGCGCAAGGGCAAACCGGTTGATATCCGCGAGGCCAAGGGCGTTCTGCGCTACACGCTGCCGGGTTAACCGCCGGCGCTAGATCGCGGGCATCTCCCAGCCGTGGCGGCGGCAGGCCGCCTCCACCGTGTTGCGCAGCAATACCGCGATGGTCATCGGGCCGACCCCGCCGGGCACCGGCGTGATCGCGCCGGCAACGGTCCTGGCTTCCTCGAAAGCGACATCGCCGACCAGTCGGGATTTCCCCTCGCCGCGCTCCGGCGCTGGAATGCGGTTGATCCCGACATCGATCACCACCGCGTCCTTGCCGATCCATTCGCCCCTGATCATCTCCGGCCGTCCGACGGCGGCGATCAGAATATCGGCGCCCCGGCACACGGCGGGCAGATCCCGGGTGCGGGAATGGGCGATGGTCACCGTGCAGTTCTCGCGGGTCAGCAGGGCAGCCATCGGCTTGCCGACGATATTGGAGCGGCCGACCACCACCGCGTTCTTGCCGGAAAGATCGCCCAGCAGATCCTTCAGCATCAGCAGGCAGCCCATCGGCGTGCAGGGCACCAGGGCATCGCCGCCGGTTGCAAGCCTGCCCGCGTTGATGACATGAAACCCGTCGACGTCCTTGGCCGGATCGATGGCATCCAGAACCGCCTGCGGGTCCACATGGTCCGGTAGCGGCAGTTGCACGAGGATGCCGTCGACCCCGTCATCGGCGTTCAGCGTTGCGATCAGCTTCAACAGCGTTGCCTGATCGGTTTCAATCGGCAGCTTATGCTCGATCGAGCGCATGCCGCATTCGGCGGTCTGCTTGCCCTTGTTGCGCACATAGACCTGGCTCGCGGGGTCCTCGCCGACCAGCACCACGGCGAGACCGGGCACCTTGCCGTGCGCCCTCTTGAGTTCGGCGACGGCCGTGGTGATCCGACCCCGCAATCCCTCGGCGAAGGCCTTGCCGTCGATGATTTTCGCGTCCGCCATGGGGTCCTCACTTGGTTTCGCGGCGCCGGTCCTTGGACCAGGCATCCAGCTTCTTTGATAGGGCGTCCGGATCCCCGGCGGCCAAAAGCATTTTCCGTCGCCGGGTCTCGCCCGAGATCAGCCGTAGCGATGATTTGGCGATCCGCCATTCCCTTGACAGGAGGCGGATCAGCGCCTTGTTCGCCCGGCCATTCTCAGGCGGCGCCGTGACCGTGGCTGTCAACCACGCGACACCGTTTTCATCCAGCGCGACGTCGCCAATCCGATCCCGTGACGCGCCCGGCGTCAGCCGGAGCCGTGCCTTCACGCCATCAGGGGTCTTCTCGAAGGGCACCGCCTAGCCGAACATCCTTGCGAGGTCGACAACAATGAAATCCCGGATGAAAATCAGCACCAGAACCAGCAGAATCGGGGAAATGTCGATACCGCCGAGATTGGGAACGAAATTGCGGATCGGCCGCAGCGCCGGTTCGGTTATCCGGAACAGGAAATCCATCACCAGATAGACAATTCGGTTCTGGGTGTTGATGACGCCGAATTGGATCAACCATCCGAGAATGACGTATATGAACAGACACCAGATATACAGGCTGATGACCGTGTTGAGCAGGTTGGCGATGGCATACATCGGCGGTGTCACTCCGTCGCGCGGTGTCGCGGAATGCTACCGGCGGCGGGGCCGCGCGGCAAGCATCAGGGCTGACATAAGGCCTTTGCCCGACGCCCGCAAGGCAATGGCGGCGGTGGCCTTTGTCTGGGCCCTGGCGATGATGGCACTCCCGGCGGTGGCGGGATGGGTCGGCGACGAGGCGGGCTGCGAGATCTGGTTGAGCGAGGATGCCGACTATCAGGTCGAATGGCAGGGTGACTGCGCCGGCGGCAAGGCGGACGGGCCCGGTCTGCTGGAGCTGACGCGTGCCTCGCCGGGCGAAGCGGGCGCGTGGGAGCTCACCTGCGAATGCACCGCGCGCGCGGGCCATCTCAGCGAGACCGGCAGCATCACCGGCCCGGATTTCGGCCGCTATGATGGCGAGCTCGCCGACGGTCTGCCGAGCGGTGCCGGCATCCGGGTGTACAAGGGGGGCGAACGCTACGAGGGGGTGTGGCTGAACGGCAAGCGGCATGGCCAGGGCGAGGTGATCTCGCCCCGGGGATGGCGGTACCGGGGCGGCTTCGAGCAGGATCTCTTCTCCGGTCACGGCCGCTCCGAGTGGCGCAACGGCGATTGGTACGAGGGTGCCTATCTGAAGGGGTTGCGCCATGGCCGCGGCGAATACGGCGCGAAATCAGGCGGCTGGAAATATCAGGGCAATTTCGTCAAGGACGTGCGCGAGGGGGCCGGAACCCTGATCCTGAAAAGCGGACACACCTTCACCGGACAGTTCAAGAAAGGCAAGCCGGACGGAAAAGGCACCTGTCTTGACCCGGCGGTGGGTAAGAAGGGGGCCTGCCGATACAGTCTCGGGCGCTTCATGGAATGGCTGGACTAGGCGGGCGCGCCGCGAATTGCGGGATTTGACGCGCGGCCATGACATTTCCCTTGAACCCAGCCCCGGCTCCCCCTATTTTCCGCCGCGTCGGTGGGGCCGTAGCTCAGCTGGGAGAG
>JAYOEU010000043.1:0-27760 GCA_038116915.1 Alphaproteobacteria bacterium | reverse complement strand
ATTTGCGAGGCCGTGTGTTAGCACTCTCAACATTCGAGTGCCAGAAAAAATCGGCCTTGCATCAATGTCAGTTGCTTCGGGGCCGCCGCAAACGGCCGGAGCGACTTGCTCCCGGCACTTTTCTTTTCGTATCCACGGCGACAGCCAGGGCCTAATCCGCGCATGTAGCGATCGGCGCGATCGCAACAATAGTCGGGATAATCCATCAGCTTCCGATTTCATTGGACCGGGCCCTGGCTTTCGCCAGGGATTCGGGCGGCAGGCATTGGCGAACTATCAGAGATCGTCGCCGGGCAGCCCGATTCACAAAACCGGGTTCCCCTACCCGACCGCCTGGCTTTTCCGGAGGAAACGGTCGTTGAAGCGGCTGGCGTCGTCAGGCGCCAGTGCGACGGACACCGACAGAAGATTGTCCTGATAGGCCTGCTCCAGAACCTTGCCATGCTGGTGCAGCCAGGCGATGGCGGCGCCGTCGGACGGATCAATGTCGTAATGCAGTGTCAGCTCCGTCGAGCCGAGCATGGTCTCTATACGATCGAGAAATGCGGCGCAGCCCTCTCCGGTCACCGCCGAAATCGCAATCTGATGCGGCTCGGACCGCCGAGAGAGCGCTTCATGTTCCTCGGCTTCCAGCAGATCGACCTTGTTGAGCGCCTCGAGCGAACGGCCGTTATGCATTCGCTCGAGCACCCCGAGATCATCAAGAACCGCCTCGACATCCCGTTTCTGGAACTCGGTGTCGGGATGGCTGATATCTCGGACATGGACGATGATGTCCGCCTCCAGCACCTCTTCCAAGGTCGCGCGGAAGGCCGCGACCAGATGGGTCGGCAGGTCCGAGATGAAACCGACCGTATCGGACAAAATGATCTCGCGGCCCGACGGCAGGGTCAGTTTGCGCATGGTCGGGTCCAGGGTCGCGAACAGCATGTCCTGGGCGAAGACATCAGATCCCGTCAGCCGGTTGAACAGCGTCGATTTGCCGGCATTGGTATAGCCGACGAAGGCGACGATCGGATGCGGCGTGCGCTTGCGCGCGGCGCGATGCAGGGAGCGGGTCCGGACCACCTGCTCCAGGTCCCGCTTGAGCTGGATGATCTTGTCGTCGATCTGCCGGCGGTCGAGCTCGATCTGGCTTTCACCGGGACCGCCGAGGAAGCCGGCACCGCCTCTTTGCCGCTCCAAATGGGTCCAGGACCGCACCAGACGGCTGCGCTGGAAGGTGAGCGCCGCGAGTTCGACCTGGAGCCGGCCCTCATGGGTGCGGGCTCGGGCGCCGAAGATCTCCAGGATCAACGCGGTCCGGTCGATCACCTTGCAATGCCAGGCCCGTTCGAGATTGCGCTGCTGGATCGGCGACAGCGGGCGGTCAATGATCGCCACCTCGATTTCGCTCGCCTTGACGAACTGCTCGAACCGCTCCAACACCCCGGTGCCGAACAGCGTCGCCGGGCGCGGCTTGTTGATGCGAACCACCTCGGAATGCTCGATTTCGAGATCAATGGCCTGGGCGAGCCCCAAAGCCTCTCCGAGCCGGTCTTCCGCTTCCCGGCCCTCGGGCTCGCCTCTCACTCTTCTGGTAACATCCGGATGCAGCACGATCGCCCGGGTCAATCCCTCGCGGCGGATCTCGTCATTCAGTTCAGCCCCGGCCTTGCCGTGCCTCGTGGTATTACGCGTCGTCGCCGCCTCCATCACCAAGCTGGATTGGCTGACCAGGCATGATGGTTGAAATCGCGTGCTTGTAGACCAGTTGCACATGAGCATCCCGCTTCAGAAGAAGCGAAAAATTGTCGAACCAGGTCACGATGCCCTGAAGCTTGACACCGTTCACCAGGAAGATCGTGACCGGGGTCTTGTTCTTGCGAATGGTGTTGAGAAAGATCTCCTGCACATTCTGGCTTTTTTCGTTCGCCATTGGTCTGGCCTTTTGTTGTTGTCGGCGTCTTGAGAGCGCCTTGTTGAAAGTTGACCGGGTTACCCGCGGCGGGCGATGCGATCACCCAGTGAATATAGGTGGATCAAGCCGCCGCGCAATGGAGGAACGCGTCACAAAGTGCCTCCCTGTCCTCGAATTCCGCTCGCGGCGGCCAGGCGGCCCGTTCCTCGGCGGTGATGGCGCCGCCGCGCACCAGGATCGGCACACAATCCGCGCGGTGCGCGCATTCCAGATCGGCGACGGAATCCCCGACGAACCACACTCCCGGACCCGCCGCAACCTCGGTCCCGCGCAGCGCCAGATGCACCGGGTCCGGAGCCGGCTTGTCCCGCTCGGCGTCGGCGGCGCCGACGATGTTGCGGAAATAACCGGTCCAGCCGAGCGCCTCAGCCTCGGCGCGCAGATATCGTCCGGTCTTGTTGGACACCACGCAGACAGGCACGCCCCGGTCGTTCAGGGTGCCGAGCAGAGCGTCGGAGCCCGGCAGAGGCTTCACCTCGCTGACATGAAACTCCTCAAAGCGGGCATAAAAGAAGCTTAGCGCCGCCTCCCATTGATCACCGAACAGGACTGGAAACCGGTCGCGGGCCGACTGTTTCGTGCGCTCGCGGACTTCCTGCTCGTTCCAGGTCGGCTTGCCGTATTCCCGCAAGGTGGCGTTGATCGACTGTCCGATCGCGCCCCAATTGTCGGCAAGCGTGCTGTCCCAATCGAAGATCACCGCCCGGGGCATGAGAAGACCGGACGGGTGACTCACGACGACGCTCCGTCGCCGGCGGTATAGGCGAGATAGCTGTCGAAAATCCGCATGGTTACCGACCCGGCCCGGCCATTGCCGATCACAGTATCGTTGATCCTGGTGACCGGCGAAACGAACGAGGTCGCCGAGGTCACGAAGGCCTCGCGCGCCGTCAGGGCTTCGTCCACGGTGAAGGCCCGCTCGACCAGAGTCACGCCCGCCGCCTTGGCGAGCTCGATCAGGCTGAGACGGGTAACACCGCTCAGGATCTGTTGTCCGAGATGACGGGTGACGAGCTCGCCGTCCCGGGTGACGATCCAGGCATTGGTCGAGGTGCCCTCGGTCACGAAGCCGTCCGGCTCCACCTGCCAGGCCTCATAGGCGCCGGCCTCGCGGGCCTGCTGCTTCCCGAGCACGTTGGGAAGCAAGGATACCGACTTGATGTCGCGCCGCGTCCAGCGGATATCGGGAATGGTTAGCACCGCAACTCCCTCCTTCGCCTTGGCGCGGTTCGGCATGGCAAGCCGCCGCGCCGTCATCACCAGGGCCGGACGGGTATTTTTCGGAAACGGATGGTCGCGCCGGGCGACGCCGCGCGTCGCCTGGATATAGACGATGCCGTCCCTGATCCGGTTACGCCGGATAATCTCACGCATCACCTGGCGCAGCGGCGCCCTCTGCATCGGCTTGTCGATCCGGAGTTCCGACAAGGAACGGTCTAGCCGGTCCAGATGCGGCTCCTCGTCGACCAGACGCCCTTGATGCACCAGGACGACCTCATAGACGCCGTCGGAGAACTGATAGCCGCGATCCTCCACATGCACGGATGCCTCGCCATGCGGGACATAACGGCCATTCACGTAAGCTATTCTGGACATGTGGAAATTCCGGTTACGGGGTTGCGGTCGATACCTGGAAGTCCGGCGTCAGAAGAAATCGAGACGGACGGAGAACAGTTTTTCCACCTGCTTGACCGACTCATAGGTGGCGAAAAGGATCACCCGGTCATGGACCCGGATCACGGTGTCGCCGCGGGGAACGATGACCTTGCCGCTCCGCAGCACCGCGCCGATCAGCACGCCCGCCGGAAGCTTGACCTCCCGCAGGGGCTTGCCGACCAGCGGTGAGGTCTCGAGCGCCTCGGCCTCGATAACTTCGCCGAAATCCTCGCGCACCGAATAGATCCCGCGGATACGGCCGCGCCGGACATGCTGCAGGATCGTCGAGACGGTGATGACTCGGGGATTGACCACCGCGTCGATGCCGAGCGTGGTGATGAGCTGGCCGTAAGAGTGCTTGTTGATCAGAGCGACGGTCCGCCTCGCGCCGGCCCGTTTTGCGAGCAGCGATCCGATGATGTTCACTTCGTCGTCATTGGATACCGCGACAAAGGTCTCCGTCTGCGAGACGTTGGCTTCCTCGAGAATCTCCGGGTCCAGAACATCGCCGTTCAGAACCATGGTATGATCGAGCGACTGTGCGACATATTTGGCGCGCTCGGTGTTGAATTCGATGACCTTGGCGCGGACGCCCTTGTGCTCGCTTTCGATATCCTCCGCCAGGGTCAGACCGATATTGCCGCCGCCGGCGATGATCACGCTGCGGCCCTCGGCCTCCTCATGACCGAAAGCCGCCATCGCCCTGCCGAGATGAGTGGCGTCGCACACGAAATACACATGATCGCCGGCCAGCATCTGGTCATCGGATTTCGGCACGATGCCCTTGTCATCGCGGATGATGCCGACCACGACGATGTTAAGATCCGGGAAAAGCTGGGTCAGTTGCCGCATCGGGGTATTGATGATCGGGCAATCCTCGCCGCAGCTGACGCCAACGATTCGGACCTTGCCGTCGCCCATCGGCACCACGTCGAACGCTCCGGGGACCTGGAGCCGGCGTCCGATGGCGCGCGCCACCTCGCGCTCGGGCGAGATGATGACATCGATCGGCATGTTCGCGCGGCTGTAGAGATCGCCCCAGATCGGCTTCAGATATTCCTGCTGGCGGATGCGCGCGATCTTGGTCGGGATATCGAACAGCGAATGGCCGACTTGACAGGCGACCATGTTGACCTCGTCCGAATAGGTCACGGCGATCAGCATTTCAGCATCGGCGGCGCCGGCCTGCTGGAGGATATTGGGCTGCGAGGCGAGGCCCTGGATGCTTCTGACATCCAGCGTTTCGCTGATCTTGTGCACGAGCGTCGCGTCCTGATCGATGATCGTGACGTCGTTATTCTCGCTTGCCAGATGCTGCGCGATACTGGTGCCGACCTGTCCGGCGCCGCAAATCACCACTTTCATGCCGCGGTGTCAGCCGGCCTTAACCGGCCGCTCCCCCTGAGTAACGCCCAGCGACTTGAGCTTGCGGTGCAGCGCCGAGCGCTCCATGCCGACAAAGCTCGCGGTACGGGAAATGTTGCCGCCGAACCGGTTGACCTGGGCCAGCAGATATTCCCGCTCGAAAGTCTCCCGCGCGTCGCGCAACGGCATCCCCATGATTTCGACCCCCCGGTCGAGTTTCAACGTGGCCGGCGCGACCGAAACGATTTCCGGCGGCAGCATGTCGGCACGCACCAGATCACGGGTCGTGCCCGGCGCCATGATCAACAGCCAATCAATCACATTGCGCAACTGGCGCACGTTGCCGGGCCAGTCATAGGCCTGCAACGCCGCGAGGGCGTCTTCCGAAACCTCGCGCAACGGCATGCCCGAGGCCTCGGCCGACTGGCGCAGGAAAAACTTCGTCAGGCGCGGGATATCCTCCCGGCGTTCGCGCAGCGCCGGCACCCTTAGCGGCACCACGTTCAGCCGATAGAACAGATCCTCGCGGAAGCGGCCGGTCGCGATCTCCTGCTGCAGATCCCGATTGGTCGAGGCGATGACCCGCACGTCGACCTCGACCTCGGTCTTGCCGCCTACCCTGCGGAACCGCTGCTCCTGCAGAACCCGGACGATCTTGCCCTGGGTTTCGAGCGGCATGTCCGCCACCTCGTCGAGGAACAGGGTCCCCTTGTGGGCGCGCTCGAAGACCCCGACCGCATTGGCGATACCCGGCGTCTCGACGGGATTTTCGGTACCGAAGAGTTCAGTCTCCAGCCGTTCCGGGTTGAGGGTGGCGCAGTTCAGCACCACCAGGGGCCCGTGCATCCGTCCTGACCGTGAATGGATCATGCCGGCCACCACTTCCTTACCGGCACCCGCCGGTCCGGTGATCAGCACCCGGCTGTTAGTCGGCGCGACCTTTTCGATCGCCGAGCGGACCTGGCTCAGGCCCGGCGAATCGCCGATCAGCTCGTTGGTCACACCGACCTTGCGCAGCAGCTCCTCGTTTTCACGCCGCAGACGCGCCGCCTCGACGGCGCGCCGGACCAGCAGAAGCAGGCGGTCCGCCTTGAACGGCTTTTCGATAAAGTCATAGGCGCCGCGCTTGATCGCATCGACCGCCGTCTTGATGTTGCCATGACCGCTGATCATGATCACCGGGAGGCCCGGATGCGCTTCGCGGATCCGGTCCAGAATGCCCAGGCCATCGAGCTGGCTGTTCTGAAGCCAGATATCCAGAATCATCAATCCCGGCACCCGGTCGTTCACCTTGGCCAGCGCTTCCTGGGAATTCGCCGCCTGACGGGTATCGTAGCCTTCGTCCTCGAGAATACCGGCAATCTGAGTGCGAATATCGGCTTCGTCATCTACGATAAGGATGTCATTCGCCATCATCGCTATGCACCTCTCCATCGCATAAGGCGCTATTAGGGCCGGCATCCACCGCCGCCGGTCCGGCCGTCCTGGGGAAATCCAATGTCGCGACCGCTCCGCCACCATCCCGGTCGGACAGTCGAATCGCGCCGTCATGATCTTCCATTATTTTTCGAACAATCGCCAGTCCAAGACCGGTTCCCTTCTCCCGCGTCGTCACATAGGGCTCGGTCAGTCGGTCCCGATCACCAGCAGGCAGGCCACGCCCGTTGTCGGAAATCGAAACCGCGACCTTGTGCGGATCGGCGTGGAGCGCGACTTCGATCCATCCCCGCGCAAGCTCAAGGCCGTCCTCGCTGTCGCGTCCGGCGATCGAATCGGCGGCATTCTGAAGCAGGTTTGTGACGGCCTGACGGACCTGACGTGCATCAAGAGTAAGCGTGATATCATCCTTCGGCAGGGACAAGCGAAAATCGATTTCGGGATGCGCGCTATCCTGCAGCGACGTCTGCTCGCGCAGCAGAGCCGAGAGATTGGCCGGTGCAAGCACGGCATCCGGCATGCGGGCGAACTCGGAAAACTCGTCGACCATGCGGCCGATATCCTCGACCTGACGCACGATTGTCTCGGTCAGCGATTCGAACGTGTCCGGCTCCTCATCGATCTGACGCATGAATTTCCGCTTGATGCGCTCGGCGGAAAGCTGGATCGGTGTAAGCGGATTCTTGATCTCATGCGCGATGCGTCGCGCGACATCGGCCCAGGCAGCCTTGCGCTGAGCCGATTGCAACTCCGAGATGTCGTCGAACGTAACGACGAAACCCGAAAGCTCGGCTCCCGCAAGCTGCGCGGAAACCCTGGTCAGCAACGTGATCCGGCGGTCACCGCGCGACAGTTCGATCTGACCCTCCGCCCGACGCGACGGACGCCGCCTGGACTGATCCAGAAGATCCGTCATCTCCGGCAGCACCTCTTCCAGCAGGCGGTCGTCAAGATCCGCGAGCGAGACCCCGAGGAGCTGGGCCGCCGAAAGGTTCGGCAGATTGATTCGCCCGCCCGCATCAAGGCCGATAACCCCTGCCGACACACCGCCGAGCACCGCCTCGGTGAAGCGGCGGCGGCGGTCCTCCTGACGGTGCGCATCAATCAGGTCATCGCGCTGTGCCGAGAGCTGCCGGGTCATCCGGTTGAAGGCGCGGGTCAGCGTGCCGAGTTCGCTGATCTCGCCGCCCTCGGTCACCCTGGCGGTCAGGTCACCGGCGCTGACCTTTTCCGCGGCGCCGATCAGATCACTGACCGGACGGGCGAGACGCGTCGCCAGATTGAGTCCCAAAAGGATTGCCGCGAACAGCAACAACAGGGAGACCACCGCGAAGATCATCGCGAAGGTGATCTGGATATCCAGCCGGCGCCCCTCCAACTCGCGGTACTGCGCCACCGCCTGCTTGGTCCGGTCGATATAGGCCAGAATTTCCGGCTCTACGTATCGGCCGAGATACAGATACGCATCGACGAAATTCTCCAACCGCACGATCGCCCGGATCCTGTCGACCTCACTGGTCAGAGCCGCGACCTCACCCGCCCGCGCACGCCGGAAGGCATCCTCGGGAAACGGCTCGAAGTCGAAGGTCAGGCTGATTCCGGTGCGGGCCAGGACCTTACCGGATTCCTCGAAGACCACGACCTCGCTCAGATTTCGGATCGCCGCCTGGGCGCGCAGAACCTGGGCCAACCGCTGCGGACGCAGCACCAGGATCGCGGCGTCGCGGTTCAGGTCCTTGGCCATCGCCAACGCGTCGCCGAGGATGTTGCGGCGGTGTTCCTCCAGATAGGCCTCGGCGACGGCTTGCGAGCCGCGCACCGCGGTCCCGATCCGCTCGCTGAACCAGGAGCGGATGCCGAAATCGAACAACAGAACGGAGAAGATCACTACAACGATGGTCGGCGTTACCGCGACGACGCTGAACAGCAGCACTAGGCGCCCGTGCAGGCGCGATCCCGCAAGTCCCTGACGCCGCTCGACCCAAAGGTTCACCAACCGATGCGCCACCAGGGCTCCAAGGCCAAGCAGCAGGGTCAGGTTGAGATACAGCAGACCCAGAACCACTTCCGGTTCCGGACCGGCGGGACCGGCATTGGTGAAGGTCATGTAGGTGCCGAGGCCCGACGCGGTCGCCTGGAATGTCAGTACATAGGCCGCTTTCCTCAGAAAGCCGACCCGCCGCGCCCAATCCCGAAACGCCGTCCAACGCACCCCCAGAACCGTCGGCTGGTTGAGCGCGTCCTCTGGCGTGTCGACGTCGGAAATATCGGTTTCGTTTGAGCCGCTTTCCGGCGCCGTCTGCCCGGGCCTCGGAAGCACCGAGTCGGTCATATCATCTCCGGAACGGTTCGCCCCGCGCGGACCCTGTGCCAGGGGCCGTTTTCGCGTCTTAGACGGCTCCTATTTTAGGCCGCGCACGACGGGAATGTCCAACTCACGGATCTTCTTACGCAGGGTGTTGCGGTTCAGTCCCAGCATTTCCGCGGCGCGAAGCTGGTTGCCCTTGGTTGCCGCGAGCGAGCGCGCGATCAGCGGCCGTTCGATCTCGCGCAAAATGCGGTCATAGAGCCCCGCCGAGGGCAGATCGTCCCCATGAGCGTCGAAATAGTCCCGCAGATGCCGGTCCACAGCCTCGGACAGGCTTTCCGAACGAGCGGTTTCAACAGGCACGGAGCGCTCGTTCTGTTCGCTCAATTCCTGCTCGATGGCCTCGGCGCCGACGATTTCCTCGGAATAGAGGGCGGCGAGCCGTTTGACCAGATTCTCCAGCTCGCGCACGTTTCCGGGCCAAGAATGCGCCATCAGGGCCTGCATCCCGGAGGCATCGATGGTCTTCGCGGGGAGGCCCACCGCGAATGCCTCCTGCAGGAAATGGTGGACCAGGTCCGGGATGTCCTCGCGCCGCTCGCGCAGCGCCGGAAGGCGAATCGGAACCACATTCAGGCGATAGAACAGATCCTCACGGAACAAACCCTGGCGGATCAGCTGGCGCAGATCCCGGTGAGTGGCGGCGATGATCCGGACATTGGCCTGGATCGGCTCCCGCCCGCCGACGCTGGTATATTCACCCTCCTGAAGCACCCGCAGCAGCCGGGTCTGGGCTTCCGGCGGTATATCGCCGATCTCATCCAGGAACAACGTGCCGCGCCGCGCCTGCTCGAACCTGCCGCTCGAGCGGTTGGCGGCGCCGGTGAAGGCACCCTTCTCGTGGCCGAAGAGTTCGCTTTCGATCAGTTCCCGCGGAATCGCCGCCATGTTGATGGCCACAAACGGACCGTTGCGCCGCTTGCCGTAGTCGTGCAGGGCGCGCGCGATCAGCTCCTTCCCGGTCCCGGATTCGCCAGCGATCATCACCGTGAGGTCGGTTCCCATGAGGCGCGCCATGACGCGGTAGATCTCCTGCATCGGCGGCGAGCGGCCGATCAGCGGCATCTGCTCGTCCGCGGCCTCCGGATCCACCCCCGCGACCGGCTTCGGCGGCGATGTGCTGGACAAGGCCTTGCGCACGACCTCGGTCAGCTTCGAGAGATCGAAAGGCTTGGAGAGATAGTCGAAGGCCCCCCGCTCGCTCGCCTGGACGGCGGTGAGCAGGGTATTACGCGCGCTCATCACGATGACCCGCAAATCCGGCCTTGCACGGCGGATCTTGGGCAGCAGGTCCAGACCGCTCTCATCCGGCATGACGACATCGGTGATCACCAGATCGCCGGCGCCCTCGCGTATCCATTCCCAGAGATTGGCGGCGGTGCCGGTAGAGCGAACCTCATGGCCGATGCGCGTCAGCGCCTGGGTCAGAACCGTCCTGATCGCGGGATCGTCATCGGCGATCAGGATCGTGGCCCGCTCCATGGTCACGCCACGTCCAGCCGGTCGGGGCGATTGCCGGTTTCGGTTGGTTTGGAAACCACCCCGGCGATCGGCAGGGTGACCCGGAACACGGTTCGTCTCGGCTCGGAATCCAGCTCGACAACACCGCCGTGATCGGCGACCGCCTTAGCGACGAAAGCGAGACCAAGGCCGGAACCCGATGGTTTGGTCGTCACGAAGGGTTCGAACAGATTGGCGCGCAAATCCTCAGGAATACCCGGCCCGTTATCCTGGATCGAGACCAGAAGAGGCAGATCCAGGCGCTGTCCGCTGCCCCCAACCGCGAGGCGCATGCCGTGACGATAGGATGTGGAAAGCACAACCTCGCCGCCCGATTTCGGGAGCGCTTCACAGGCGTTCTTCAGGAGATTGACGAACAATTGGATCAGGATATCCCGATTTCCCAGGGCCGGCGGCAACGACGGATCATAGCGCTCGACAAATGTGACATGCCGCCCGAAACCGGTTGCGGCGACCCTCCGGCAATGGTCCAGTACCTCGTGGATATTGATCGCCTCCTTGCGGATCGGACGCTCGTCCGCGAAGACCTCCATTCGGTCCACCAAGGCGCAGATCCGGTCCGTCTCGTTGCAGATCAGCTCGGTCAGGTTGCGATCGCCGGATTCGATGGTCTGCTCGAGGAGCTGAGCCGCGCCGCGGATGCCGGACAGAGGATTCTTCACCTCATGCGCCAGCATCGCCGCCATCGCCGAAACCGATCGCGCGGCGCCACGGAATTGAAGCTGATGATGCAGGCGGTGCGCAATCGAGCGCTCGAACAGCGTGATCGCGATCTCGCCGTCGGTTTCCGCAACCGGGGAAACCTCGACATTGACCACCTTGGCGCCAAGACGCGGGCTTTCCAGGGGAAGGTCATAATCGGCGAAACTGCTACCGGTGGCCCTGGCCTGCTCAATCATGCTGAACAGCGGGCTGTCGGGCGGGATCAGACCAATCAGCCCCTGTCCGATCAGCACCGAAGCGCTGCCGTCAAAGAATGTCTCGGCGGCTGAATTCAAAAATCGGATCGCGTTGTCCGCGCCAATGGTCAAAACCGGATGCGGCAAGGCATTCAGGATCGCGCCGTGCGGCGTGCCGGTCTTCTGAGTCTCTGCTCCAAGGGGTCCGGATCGCGTGCTCATCAGGCTGCCCGTCTTTCGCCCGCCGCGTCATACAGCGCGCCGATCGCATCAAGGATCCGGCCGGTGTCGTTGGCGGCATGGATCAGCTGACGGAACCGGGCGGACTCCGGCAATCCCTTGGTGTACCAGGCGATATGCTTGCGGGCATTGCGGGCGCCGACATCGGTTCCGTAATGCGAGAGCATCGCATCCACATGGCCGATCAGGGTCGCGCGCTGATCGTCGAGCGCCGGGTCGGGCAACCGCGTGCCGTCCCGCAGGAACCGGATGACCTGATTGGGAAACCACGGCCGGCCGTACGCGCCGCGCCCGATCATCACGCCATCCGCGCCGGAGATCCGCAGGCACGCCGCCGCATCGTCGACGCTTTCGATATCTCCATTGGCGACGACGGGTATGGATACCGCCCGCTTCACCTCGCCAATGAAGTCCCAATCGGCGTGGCCGGTATACATCTGACAGCGGGTCCGGCCATGCACGGTCAGCATTCTGACCCCCGCCTCCTCGGCGATCCGCGCCAGTCTCGGCGCATTGCGGTTGGCATCGTCCCAGCCGGTACGCATCTTCAGGGTGACCGGAACCGAAACCGCCCCGACAACGGCCTCGATGATCCGCGCCGCCAGATCCTCCTCGCGCATCAGGGCGGAGCCGGCGAGCTTGTTGACGACCTTTTTAGCCGGGCAACCCATGTTGATATCAATGATCGCCGCGCCCCGGTCCTCGTTGAGCCGCGCCGCCTCGGCCATGTCCGACGGGTCCCAGCCGGCGAGTTGAACCGCCATGGGATATTCCTCGGCGCAATCGGAGGCGAGCTTTCGAATTTCCTCGCGGACCGCCCGGATCATGGCGCCGCTGGCGATCATCTCGGATACCACGAGGCCGACACCGTTGCGCCGGACCAGTTTTCTGTATGGCTCATCGGTCACGCCTGACATCGGCGCCAAAAGCACCGGGTCTTCAATCATGATCGGTCCGATTTGAATGCCCATAATTTCATCAGTGAAAAATGATGCCTATGATTTGGGCAATCTACACCCAATAGCCAGGAACACAAGGTTTTTAAAGCGCGGGCGGAGAAATCAACACCTCGGTGACGAACTTGACGCCGAGATAAGCCAGAGTCAGCAGAAGATAAGCGAGCAGGACAATCCGAGCCGCCGCCCGGCCACGAATTCCCGACCTGCCGTGCGCGATCAGGATCCCGGCTATCACCAAAAAGGCGCCTAGGCTCAGAATGGTCTTGTGGTCGGCGACAAGCAGGTGCCCGGTCTCGCGGAGTTCAAGGACCACGCCGCTCAGGAGGCCGGCGACCAGGATCACCAGCGCCGCGACCAGAAGCCGGACCTGCAGGCGCTCGGCATCCATCATCGACGGCAGAAGATCCGTCAGACGGCTGTTCGCCTTGCGCTTCAGCGCCCGCTCGGAAAGGAAGACCGAAAACCCAGCGACCGCCGCCAGCGTAACCAGAGCATAGGTCGCAACCGAACTCGCGATGTGGATCACTACCCAGACCGACGGCGTCACCGCGCGGATATCCGCAGCCCCCCGCCCCTGAAAAACCATCGCCCCCAATCCCAGCAGGAAAAGATACGGCAGCAACAGTGGCGCCAGGGCCCGAGCCTTGGGGTTGATCAGGCAGACCACGAGAAAACACAGGAGGCTCGCTGAAATCGATAGCCATAGCGCAACCGCGAAATCAGCCCGCCAATGGCCCGAGAACAGGCTGAACGACCACAGGCACGGCCCGGCGGCGGCGAGGACGAGAAATGCCCAACGCAGTCCGCCGCCCCCGTCCCTGCTGCGGAACGGGTGGATCGCGGCCGGCACCAATGCCGCCAGCGCGGCGAGGCCGAAGGTGAAAGACAGAGCCATGACGGAACTATATCATGGCCGGCGCGCGCGGGCGCGGGTCAAGTCGACGGAAGTGGAAAATCGCGCATGAATTCAGTCAGCGGCGGTACCGTCGGTCTGGTGGTTGCCGCGGGGCGCGGCGCGCGCGCCGGCGGAGATCTGCCCAAGCAGTACCGCCGGATCGCCGGAGAGGCCCTGGTTGCCCGCTCCGCCCGCGCCTTGGCGTCGCATCCGGAAATCGACGCCGTCGCGGTGGTGATTGGCGAGGGTCAGGACGACTTCTATCGCGAGACCTGCAACCACCTTTCCGGTTTGCTAGACCCGGTGTGGGGCGGAGCCGAGCGCCAGGAATCCGTGCGCCTTGGCCTGGAGGCGCTCGCGGGGCACAATCCTGCACGAGTGCTGATTCATGACGCCGCGCGCCCGTTCCTGTCCCACGCGGTGATCGGCCGGCTGATCGGGGCCCTCGAAACCGCCCCTGGGGCGCTGCCGGTGCTTCCGGTCGTCGATACGCTGAAAAAGGCGCCCGAAGGCACTGTCCAGGCCACGATCGAGCGGACCGGACTGTTTCGCGCGCAAACACCGCAGGCCTTCGACTTCCGGGCGATCCTGGCCGCGCACCGGGAGTGGAGCGGCGAGAGCATGACGGACGATGCGGCCATCGCCGAACGGGCTGGATTGACCGTAGCGACCGTCGCCGGGGACGAGGCGCTGTTCAAGGTCACCGAGCCGGGAGACTTCGAGCGGGCCGCAAGGCATCTGGCGCATGGGTACGAGGTCCGGATCGGTAACGGGTATGACGTTCACCGGCTCGGCAACGGCGACCATGTCATGCTTTGCGGCGTCAAGATCCCGCATTCCCAGGGACTGATCGGGCATTCCGATGCCGATGTTGGACTGCACGCATTGACCGATGCGCTGCTTGGCGCGGTCGCCGCCGGCGATATCGGACTGCATTTTCCGCCCAGCGATCCGAAATGGCGCGGCGCGGCGTCAGATCAGTTCCTGGCCCATGCCGCCGGCCTCGTGGGCGCGAGAGGCGGCGAGATCAGCAATGTCGACGTCACCTTGATTTGCGAGCGGCCGAAGATCTCCCCGCATCGCGACGCCATGCGGGAGCGGATCGCCCGGATTCTCGCCGTTCCGGTGGACCGGGTCTCGGTCAAGGCGACGACCACCGAACGGCTCGGCTTCACCGGCCGCGGCGAGGGCATCGCCGCCCAGGCTGCCGCGAGCGTCAGGATCCCGCTGTCGCATGACTGAACCCAGCCCTCCCCCTCGGCCGTCCTTGCGGGATCCCGCCGTTCTGCTGGCGACGGTGTTCGGCATCGGCCGCCTGCCCAAGGCGCCGGGCACCTGGGGATCGCTCGCCGCTTTGCCGTTCGGATGGTGGATCGCGAGCCTCGGCGGCCCGCTGGCTCTCGCCATCGCCGCCACCGCTGTCTTCGCGGTCGGCATCTGGGCCTGCGCCGGATATGAGCGGGCGACGGGAACCCACGACTCGGGCGACTGTGTGATCGACGAGGTGGCGGGTCAATGGATCGTGCTGCTTGTGACCCCGCTCGACCCGTTGTTCTATGCCGGGGCTTTCGTGCTTTTCCGCGTCTTCGACATCCTTAAACCCTGGCCGACCGGCTGGGCGGACAAGAACGTTCACGGCGGGCTGGGCGTGATGCTGGACGATGTTCTCGCCGGGTTGCAGGGCGCTGTGGTCATGACCCTTGCCGTCGCCGTGCTCGGGGTGCTTGGGGGGCAGGCTTAGGGAATGCTAGTCTTGCCGCACCGCCAACCGGGGATTTGAGATGACGACCCTGCCCGACGACCTGACCCGGGCCGCCGCCGAGCTGCTGGACCTCTGCAAGGCTTCGGGCATCATGCTGGCGACGGCGGAAAGCTGCACCGGCGGGCTGATCGCCGGATGCCTGACCGAGATCGCCGGCTCCTCCGCCGTCGTCGACCGAGGATTCGTCACCTATTCGAACGAAGCCAAGAACGAAATGCTCGGCATCCCCATGGATCTGATCATCGCGCATGGCGCGGTCAGCGAACCAGTGGCGCGGGCCATGGCGGAAGGCGCGCTCGAACGGTCCCGCGCCGGCATCACGATCGCGGTCACCGGCGTTGCCGGTCCGGGAGGCGGCACCGAGACCAAGCCGGTCGGCCTGGTGCATTTCGGTTGCGCCGGCCGAAACGGCGAAACGCTCGCCGCGCATCACATATTCCCCGGAGACCGCGCCGCCATCCGCCATGAGACCATCCGCACGGCACTGGCGATGATCCGCGCCCGGCTCACCGGCTGACCCTCCCGTAGATCTCTATCGCGGACCCTCATGCGCCCAAGCGAACATATCGACAGCTACTACAGCCGCACCCGGACCGCGGTGACGGAGCGTCCCCCGCTCGACGGACGGGTGGAAACCGAGACCTGCGTGATCGGCGGCGGCCTTGCGGGCATCGCGACCGCGCTTGGCCTCGCGGAGCGCGGCCGAAAGGTGGTGCTGCTGGAGGCCAACCGGCTCGGCTGGGGCGCCTCGGGACGCAATGGCGGCTTTCTTTCGCCGGGCTTCGCCCTCTCGATCCTGGACCTTGAGGCCCGGATCGGCCTCGAGGCGGCCCAGGAACTCTACAAGATGTCCTGGGAGGCGACCGACCTCGTCCGCGAGAGGATCGAGACCTACGCCATCGACTGCGCCGACGGTCCGCCCGGCCTTGTCAGGAACTCCTGGTTCGACAATCCCGACAAGGTGCGCGCACGCGTCGGCTATATGAACCAGCGGTTCGGCACATCCCTTGAGTACTGGCCCCGGGAGCGCGCCCGCGAGGCCTATGTCAGCCCGCGCTATCACGATGCGGTCTTCAACCCGCACGGCCACCAGCTCCATGCACTAAACTACGCGAACGGCAGCGGGCGCGCGGCTGAAAAGCTGGGCGCGGTTATCCACGAGCAGTCTCCGGTCAAGGCGATCTCCCGGCACGGCGACCGGCATCGCGCGGTCACGGCCCAGGGCGAGGTCATTGCCGACAACATCGTCTTCTGCTGCTCCGGACATATCGAGTGGCTGAACCAACGGCTGTCCTGGGCGACCATGCCGATCGGCACCTATGTGCTGCTCACCGAACCGGTGGGAGAGCGGCTGAAAACCGCTATTCGGGTTCCCCACGCGGCCTCCGACGACCGGCGGATCGGCAACTACTACCGCACCCTGCCCGACACCCGGATTCTCTGGGGTGGAGGCATGAGCATATCCCGGCGTCCCGCCAACCTCGAGGCCCGGATGCTGGAGGATCTGTTCAACGTTTACCCGCAATTGCGCGGCGTGCGGGCCGAAACCGCCTGGGCCGGCACCATGGGCTATGCCCGCCACCGGATGCCGCAGATCGGGCGGCTTTCGGACCGCATCTGGTACAACCAAGGCTTCGGCGGCCATGGCCTCAACACCACCACATTGGGCGGTGAGCTGATCGCGCGCGCCATCGCCGAAGACGACGATGCCTACAAGGCCTTCGCCCCGTTCGGACTGGACTTCACCGGCGGTCCCGCCGGGCTGATCGCAGCGCAACTGGTCTATTGGAGCTGGAAGCTGCACGACCTCTGGGACACTCGAAAATGATTGACAGATTAAGTTAATTATTCTTATTAAGGCATTGATAATTCGAGACTGTATCTTTCCTTTTAGATCATCCTTCTTGCAAAAATCAATAACATCAAGCTGCAGTATTGGAGGCATTCATCATGACTTCTGTTTTCCGTCGCCCTGGCGAAGGCCAGGGCTTTTGCCGTAATCGTCGAACGATCATAACAGCATGAATAAGTGACTTATTTCAGAACCAGAGCATCCTCGTCACAAGCCCTGGCCTTCGCCAGGGCGATGGCGGTTTCGAGTGGGCTTAACAGTAGAAGAGTTCTGGTCGATGGAAATTGGTATAACCTGCACCTGGAGCCGAACCGATGCCGTCCAAATCCGCCCGTAAAACCATGCTTGTCGCCGGAGCGCTCGGCATTGTCGGGCGAAGCGCGGTGGAACATTTCGCCGCTCTGCCGGATTGGGACGTTATCGCCTTGTCGCGCCGGGCTCCGGATTTCGAGGTCGACGCAACATGGATCAGCGTCGACCTGCGCGACCGCCGCGATTGCGAGGCCAAGCTCGGCCATCTCACCCACGTCACCCATATCGCCCATGCCGCCGTGTTCGAGAAACCCGACGTCACACGGGGCTGGGCGGAGCGCGATCACGCGGCGACCAATCTCGACATGCTGCGCAATCTGGTGGAGGTGGTCGAGGCCGCCTCGCCCGATCTCCGGCACATATCGCTGATGCAGGGCACCAAGGCCTATGGCGGTCATCTCGGGCCGTTCAAGATGCCGGCGCGCGAGACCGATGCCCGCTCGATGGGACCGAACTTCTATCACGACCAGATGGACTGGCTCGCTGGCCATCAGACCGGCAAGGACTGGGCCTGGACGATCTTCCGCCCGCAGCTTGTCTGCGGGATCGCCGTCGGCAGTCCGCTCAACATCATCGCCGCCATCGGCGCCTTCGCGGCGATCAGCCGGGAGAGCGGCATCCCCCTACGCTTTCCGGGCGGACCGGAGCGGATCGGCGAGGCCACCGACGCCCGCCTGATCGCCAAGGGCATGCAATGGGCGGGAGAAGCGGAAATCGCCCGTAACCAGATCTACAACATCACCAACGGCGATGTTTACATCTGGCAGCATCTCTGGCCCCGCGTCGCGGCGCTGTTCGACATGGAGCATGCGGCGCCCCAGCCGATGTCACTCAACCGGATCATGCCCCAGAACGCCGATGTCTGGGACCGGGTGGTGAAACGCCACGGGCTGCGCAAATACGCGCTTGACGAGATCGTCCCGGCTTGGAGCTTCGCCGACTTTCTGTTCGGATACGGTCAGCGCCCGAACCCGCACCACATGAGCACCATCAAGATCCGCCAGCACGGCTTCCATGACTGCATCGACACCGAGGAGCTGATGCTGGAATTGTTGCGGGAGATGCAGGAACGGCGGTTGTTGCCGCTTTGAAGCTTTGCTGCCGGCTATTCCGCCGCCCGGTCGAGCACTTCGGTTCGGATGGTCTGGAGCGCGCCGTCGAGCGCCTCTCCCTTCTCGTCGAGCAAGGCCGCCTCGCGCAACCTTCTCAGCCAGTCCGCCGCATCGTCCCGGTCCTCCAGATTCTCAAGACTCGAGAGCACCCGGTCGAATTTAGACAGGCCCCGCTCCCGCGTGTCTGAATAGCCCTTGATAAGCCGGCGGCATTCCAGCACCTCGACCCCGAGGGCGTAGTTCTCCTCGCGGATCAGAAGCGCGCGCTCGAACCACTCGGTCCAATGCGCGCGTTCAATCCGGTGCCGCAACAGGCCGCGCCGCCGGGGCCTGAGGGAGGCGAGGATCCAGAGCATCAGATAGCCGGTGATCCTGTCCGAGCGCACAAACCGCCCTTTGGAAATCCGGCGATCGAGCCAGTTGAACAACCCCGGACGCGCCTCGATCCATTGCCCGACGCGCCAGGGCAGCATCCCGCAGATCTCCGCCATCCGGGGATGCAGGAATTCCGTGACGCTCAGCACCGCGTCATCATCGGCGTCCATCTCGCCGCGGATACGCCGACCGCGGGTGCTTCGGGTCTTCAGATCCGCGACCCGGATCACGTCGTCATAGGCCATGGCGTTGGCCCCGTGCTTGGCCGCGGCCAAGGTCAGGCGCCAGCCGTATTCCTCGGCGTCCAGCTTCGCCGCGCGGTCAACGAGATCGAGATATTCCGCGCCATAAGCCACGTCCTGAAAATCCACAACCTTGCGCAAACCGGCGAGGATCAGCGGCCGCGCCGGTTCCGGCAGATCGGCGACACGCCGCTCGAGAGCCTCCCATTGCCGCAACAAGGCGTTCGGGCCTCTTGCGGTTCTTTCAACGGGCCGAGCGGCAGTCTTTTCCGGGCGCGGGCCTACTCCGGCCGATTCCGCCGTCTCGACTTGGTGGTGGCAGGCATCGAAGGCCGCAAGGCTGGGTTCGATCCCGCGGCCGCCGGCGCGGATCACCTCCTCGAATGACTGCCTCGGGAACGGCAGGACGCCGGAGCCCGAGATCGCGCCGAACAGTGAGGCGGAGATCACCGTGCCGGCCTCGATCGCCGGCCGCTCCATATCGAAAGCCACCAGCCGCTTTGAGGCCTCGTTCACGCGGCTCAGCACCTCCCAGGCATCGCGGCTGCCGTCGCCCGGCACGACCTTCTCGGAGACCGCGAGGATGCGGTGCGAGGAAGCGATCAGGGTGGTGCGGTCCGGGGTAACGAAACCGCGCAGCACCGCGCGCCCCGCCTCCATCAATTCGGCGGCGATGACGATATCCACGTCTCCCGCCGCCGCGCTGAGCGCGAAAACCGGCTCGCGGCCGGTATCCGGCGCCATCTCGATATAGTAGATCGTCGCCCCGGTGCGCTGGGCGACGCCGGCAACCGAGGTTGCCTGGGCGCGGTAGCCATTGCGCTCGGCAAGTTCGATGATCCAGTCGGTCAAAATGCCGCCGCCCTGCCCGCCGACCGCCATGATCGCGATCTTCAGGATGCCGCGGGTCGCATCTTCGCCGCCCGGCGCAAGGCCGGAGATGGTCACGGCATCGCTCATTCGAACACCAGCCGGCGCGCTTCCCGGCGCGCCTGCAGCCAACCGATGACCCGGCCGTGCAAGGCGGCCAGAAACCGGTCGAACCCGGTCGGGTTGTGGACACGGTCGGCGCGGTAGAAGGACGGGCAGAGCTTGGCCGCCACCGCCACCTCACCGCAATTACCGCAGCCGACGCAGCTCTGGTCGATATGCGCCACCGGATCATCCCTGAGAGGATCATCGAGCTTCTTCACCGAAAGCGAGGGGCAGCCGGACAGCCGCATGCAGGCGTGATCGCCGGTGCAGATATCCTCATCCACCCCGAAGCGGGGCTTGACCACCCGCTCACCATTGCCGATCGCCTTGGCCTGCAACGGCCGCTCGCGCCGCTGGCGGTTCAGCATGCATTCGGAGGATGCGACGATGACCTTCGGTCCGGTTTCGGGCGTGGTCAGTGCCTCCTTCAGGGTCGCCGCCATCTTGCTCACATCATAGGTGCGGTCGATCTGACGCACCCATTTGACGCCGATGCCCTTCACCGCCTCGGCGATCGGATGATTGGTGGATTTCGACACATTGCCCGCCCGCGAGGACATCAGGTCCTGCCCGCCGGTCGCGGCGGAATAATGGTTGTCGACAACGACGATCACGCCGTCATTGCGGTTATAGACCGCGTTGCCGATCGAGGTGGTGAGACCGTTGTGCCAGAAGCCGCCGTCGCCGATGAAGGAGATCGAGCGGCGCTTGGCGTCCAGCGAATTGAAGGCCGAGGCCGAGGCCGGACCGAGGCCGAATCCCATGGTGGTCGCGCCGAGCTCGAAGGGCGGCATGATCGAGAACAGATGGCAGCCGATATCGGAGGCGATGTGGTGCTCTCCCAGTTCCTGCTGTACCAGCTTGGTGGCGGCAAAGATCGGCCGCTCGGGACAGCCGGTGCAGAACCCCGGCGGACGCATCGGCACGGTCTCGGCGAGCTTGGAGCCGGTGGCAGGCGCCAGGGTCACATTGGGCGCCCGGTCGCGGTCGGCCAGCAGGTGCGCGGCATGCTCGGCAAGGAACGCGCGGCAGCCCTCGAGCATGATCGCGCCGGTCAGCTCGCCCGCGAGCGGCAGCGGGCCCTTGCCGGTCAGGGTCACCTTGGCGCCCGCCTTGTGCAGGATCGCGCCGACCGCCTGTTCGAGATAGTTCGGCTGCCCCTCCTCGACCATCAGCACCGCGTCCTTGTCGGCGCAGAAATCCAGGATCTCACCGTCGACCAGCGGATAGGTGACGTTCATCACATAGAGCGGCACCGCGCTTTCACCATAGAGGTCGGCGAGGCCGAGGCGTTGCAGCGCCCGGATGACCGCGTTGTACATGCCGCCCTGCAGAATGATCCCGACCTTGCCGTCCCCGGGTCCGAAGAACTCGTTCAGCTTGCGGTCGCGCACGAAGGCCTGGGCCGCCGGCATGCGCTTGGCGACTTTCTCCTGCTCGTGCACATAGGAGGCTGGCGGCAGCACGATCCGACCGGTATCCCGTCGCGGATTGTCCAGCGCCTCGGCGACGTTCATCGGCGGCTTCCGGTTATCGGACGCGGTGAAGTGGCCATGTACATGACAGCAGCGGATGCGCACCTGCAGGATCACCGGCGTGTTCGAGGCCTCGGAAAGCTCGAAGCCGTCCTTCACGGCTTTCACGATCGAGGGCAGGTTCGGGCGCGGATCAAGTTCCCAGACCTGGCTTTTCATGGCGAAGGCGTGGCTGCGCTCCTGCATGATCGAGGAGCCCTCGCCGTAATCCTCGCCAATGATGATCAGCGCTCCGCCCGTCACTCCACCAGAGGCCAGATTGGCCAGCGCGTCGGATGCGACATTGACCCCCACCGTCCCCTTGAATGTCGCGGCGCCCCGGATCGGGTAATGCACCGACGCGGCCAGCATCGCGGTGGCCGCCGCCTCGGATGCGCTCGCCTCGAAGTGAACGCCGAGATCCGAGAGGATCGGCTGGGCATCGGCAAGCACGTCCATGAGGTGGCTGATCGGCGCGCCCTGATAGCCGCCGACATAGCCGACCCCGCATTCCAGCAGAGCCTTGGTGATCGCGAGGATGCCTTCGCCGCGAAACACCTCGCCATCGCCCATTCTGAGCTTTTCAACTTCCGCCGCGAAGGACCGCTCCGCCATCGCCTGTTCTCCCGCCTCGGGCCGGATACACGTCCGGCCCGCGCAGTATCCGGCGTTGCCGACGCGAAGACCAGAGCCTTGGACAAACGCTGTCAGGCCCCTGCCCACGCGGGGTGACAGCAGTATGTGAAGCGCGCCCATCCATCCTGTCGTCCCAGCGAAAGCCGGGGCTCGGGGCAAACGGTGACTGTCCCGCTTCGCGCCAGAGCAACCGTCCGCGAGGGATGCCTTCCGCCGTCAACGGCGCCTATCCCCGCTCCCGCATCAAGCGTGACTTTTCGCGCTGCCAGTCGCGGCGCTTGGTTTCCTCTCGCTTGTCGGTCTTGCGCTTGCCGCGCGCAACGCCGAGTTGGACCTTGGCGATGCCGCGCGGATTGAAATAGATCGTCAGCGGCACAATGGTGCAGCCCTCCCGCCGCACCAGTCCGAGGAGACGGTCGCGCTCCTTCTTGTGCACCAGCAACTGGCGGGTCCGGCGGGGTTCATGATTGAAGCGGTTGGCCGCCGGGTATTCCGGGATATGCGCATTGAACAGCGCCAGAGTGCCGGCGGATTCTCCGGCATAGGACTCGCCGATGCTCGCCTTGCCGTCGCGCAGGCTCTTTACCTCGGTGCCTACGAGGACGATCCCGGCTTCAATAGTCTCATCGATGAAATAGTCGTATCGCGCGCGCCGGTTTTGCGCGATCGGGCGCGTGTCCGTACCGGCCGCCATGGCAGCCTCCAGCCGTTCAGCGAATTGCGCGTCGCTGGATCAGTTCAGCAATCCCGCGTGCCGCATGGCGTTTTCGACCCGCTGCTTGCTTGAGTCCGCGATTTCGCAGATCGGCAGACGCGCGTCCGGCGCGCAAAGCCCCAGCAGACTCGCCGCGTATTTCACCGGTCCCGGACTGGTCTCGCAGAACAGCGCATCGTGCAGCGGCAGCAGGCGGTCGTTGATCGACATCGCGGTCGCGACGTCGCCGGCCTGCCATGCCTTGTGCAATTGCGACAAGGGTCCCGGCGCGACATTGCAGGTCACCGAAATGCAACCGTGTCCGCCTTGCGAGAGATACGGCATGATGGTCGCATCCTCGCCGGAAAGCTGGCAGAAGTCAGGACCGATCGCGAGGCGCGTCTTGATCGGGCGTACCAGATCCGCCGTTGCATCCTTGACGCCAACGACGTTCGGATGCTCGGCCAGCCGCTTCATGGTGTCGATCGACATGTCGATCACACTGCGCGGGGGAATGTTGTAGATGATGATCGGAATGTCGACCGCCTCGGCGATGGCCGTGAAGTGGCGGTACATGCCTTCCTGGGTGGGCTTGTTGTAGTAGGGCGTGACATGCAGAACCGCGTCCGCGCCGGCTTCCTTGGCGTGGCGGGTGAAGTCGACGGCCTCGGCGGTGGAATTCGAGCCGGCGCCGGCGATCACCGGGACCCGCCCGCTGGCCTCCTCGACGCAAAGCTCAACCACGCGCTTGTGCTCCTCATGGCTGAGCGTGGGCGATTCTCCGGTGGTGCCCACCGGGATCAGGCCGTCGGTGCCCTCCTCGATCTGCCAGCTCACCAGCTTGCGGAATGCCGCTTCATCGATCCCATCATCCTTGAAAGGCGTGATCAGCGCCACGAGAGAGCCCTTGAACAGCGGGTTTCCTGGATTATACGTCATGGGTCACCTTTCAAACCTTGGATCGCTCGGATCAATCGGCGGACAATACGCCCCGCCCGCCCGAGCGGCAAGGCCTTGGCTTGTTTCGGCGCGTAACTCCCTATAAACTAAGGAAGTTGGATCGTGAAATCCTTCTGGGAGCCGTTGTTGATAAACCGTGCCGCGGTAAGGCGAGCCCCTGGTCCGAGCCCCCGGCGCCATGCCGTATTGTGGACCGCGCTGTTTTCTTTCCTGATTGCCGTACCGGCGGCAGATGCCGCCACGCCGCTGCCCCAGCCGCGCCCCGCCACGTCGGCCCCCGTGCCCCTGCCCAAACCTGCCTACCGGCCGGCCTGGGCAATACAGTCCAATCTGGCCAAGGTCTATGGGCCCGCGTTGGAGCTCGCGGACAAAGGCGCCTGGTCGGAACTCGACAAGCAAACGCGCAGGCCTCGGGATCCCGCGCTCGAGGTTTACCTGCTCTGGCTGCGTCTGGAGGATGCGGGGGTTCAAGCCAGCTTCGGCGATATCGCCACCTTTTTGGAAAAGCGCCCGGACTGGCCCAGGCGCTATAATCTCGTGCGCCGCGCCGAGCTCTTGATGGAGCCCTCGACACCCGACGCCGCGCGGCTCGCCTGGTTCGAGAAGAATCCGCCGATCTCCGGGCTTGGATATCTGAAATGGCTTGAAACGCTGCAAAAAGCCGGAAATCCGGCGGCGTTCACCGCGGCAGTCAAGCAGACCTGGTCGCGGGCCCGCTTTACCCAGTCCGAACAACAACGCTTTCTCGACACCTACCGTTCGGTCCTGACGGCCGAGGACCATTGGCGCCGCTTGGACCGGTTTCTGTGGCTGGGTGCCTCGGCCCCGGCTCGCGCGATGATGCGCCTGGTGACCCCCGAACAGGCCCGGCTCGCGCAAGCTCGGCTTAACCTGCGCGAGATGTCAGCCGGCGTCGACCCGGCGATCGGTCGGGTTCCGAAGGAACTGGTATCGGATTCAGGCCTGATCTATGAGCGTCTCAGATGGCGCCACCGCAAGGGTCTGAAGGACGAAGCTCTCGAACTGCTCTGGGACGCGCCGGAAGACCCGGAATTCCGCTCGCTCTGGTGGAACGAAAGGGCCCGGCAGGTTCGCTATGCGCTTGATAGCGGACGACTCGAGGATGCTTATCTTCTCGCCGCGGGCCATATTCAACGAAAAGGGATGAGCTTCGCCGAGGCACAGTGGCATGCCGGATGGATCGCCCTGCGGTATCGCGGCAAGCCCGCTGAGGCAGCGGGGTACTTTATCGAACTCCATGAGCAAGTCTCGACCCCGATCAGCCTTGCCCGCGCCGCCTATTGGGCCGGTCGGTCCCTGGAGGCGTCGGGCTCCGACACTTCCGCCAAGCAGTGGTACGCACGGGCTGCGCAGCATCAGACGACCTTCTATGGCCAGCTCGCCGCACAAAAGATCCCGTCCACCATCCTGCGACTTCCCGCCGAACCGACGCCGAACGCGACCGTCCCGGCCTCGGACAATCTGAGGGAACTGGTCGCGATCGCGACCTCGCTCGCCGAAATCCGGCAGGAAAAGATCGCGCGGTTATTCTTCCGCGAGGCAGCCCGGTCGGCGGAAACAAGGGACGAGGCGGTTTTGGTCGCCACGTCGGCCAAGTCCCTCGGATATCTCGATATGGGCGTATATACCGCCCGTCAGGCGGCCCGCTCCGGCCATATCCTGACCGACGCCGGATATCCGCTGATCGAGGTTCCGCGCCATGACGTGTTGGAAACCGCACTGATTCTGGCGCTGATCCGTCAGGAAAGCGGGTTCGATGAGACCGCCAGAAGCCGGGTCGGCGCGCTGGGACTGATGCAGCTCATGCCGGCCACAGCGCGTAACGTCGCGCGGGATTTGAAACTGCCCTATGGGCAGAACCGCCTGACCATGGACCCGGACTACAACATGCAACTGGGCACCCGGTATTTACGGGCGCGCCTGGAGGAATTCGGCGGAGACTATGTCCTCGCCCTGGCCTCATACAACGCGGGCCCGCATCGCGTCAGACAATGGCTGAAGGACCGCGGCGATCCGCGTACCGGCGCGGTGGACATGATCGACTGGATCGAGCGAATTCCCTTTGCCGAGACCCGCAACTACGTTCAAAGGGTGTTGGAAGCGATGCACGTCTACCGCCTGCGCCTCGGGTCCTCGGAACAAACCTGGAGCAAGGCCCTCGTCGCACCGGCCAAGGGCGAAGAGTGTGGCGGAGACGGCGCCATGGGCTCGGAATGCGCTGAAACCCTAACCGCGCGCTCGAAATAGCTTTCGGACAGAAATCCCCGGGAACTCCCGGCGCGTCGCGCACTCAGGCGGCGTCGCTCGCCGCCACTCCTTCAGACTGGGCCTGTGGTTTCGGCGTCTGCTGCCCGAAGCCATTGGGCTTTATCGACGGCGCGGCCGTTTCGATACGACGCGGCGCCTTCTCCTCCTCACCCGGGAAATGTCGGCAATTACCCTCGAAGAACGCACCCGGCTCGATCGTCAGGCGTTCCTGGATAACGTCCGCGATGACCTTGGCGCTCTTGTTCAAGGTGACATGACGCGCCTTGATCTGACCGGTGACATTTCCGGCAATAACGACGGCCTCGGCTTCAATCGATCCGCGAACAACGGCAGTCGCGCTGATCGTCAGCTTCTTGCTTCTGATGTCACCCTCGACGGTCCCGTCGACCTGCATGTCGCCGTCGCTTTCGATATTGCCGTTGACGACGAGATCTGAACTCAAAAGGGACGGAGCGGCGTTCTTTGCCACCGTGGCGTTCGGCGTGGTCACTTCTTTTTTGCTATTGAACATTTTGCGTCGCCCTTAGGAACTTCCTGGGATTGAGTGCATTACCTAAGTGCCGGATCTCGTAGTGAACATGCGGGCCGGTACTGCGACCGGAACTTCCCAGCAACCCGATTGTCTCAGCGAGATCGACCTTTTGTCCTCGTTTAACGTTGATCCTATACAGATGAGCGTAGCGAGTCATGAGTCCATTTTCATGCTCGATATCCACCGTGCGGCCGTAAAATGCGCGGCGCCCCGCAAAAACGACCGTTCCGGGCGCCGTGGCGCGAACCGGGACCTTGTATTGGCCACCGAGATCAAGCCCGTTATGCATTGCCCAGCGGTTGGTTATCGGGTCCTTGCGGCGTCCGAAGCGGCTTGAAACATAGCCGTCTTCAATGGGTGCAATCAGCGGAAGGGTGACCACCAGATCACGCAGCTGAACCCACCGGTCGACGTTGGCCTGGATTTCCTCCTCCAGGGAGTCGGCATCCTCGCTCGGCCGCATGTCCGGATGATAGGGCACGAACGGGCCGCCTTGCCCCATAATCGTCCCCTTCGGCAGGGGCGCTATCTTCTGCAGATCGAGCCCGGTTCGCGAGAGCACGGCTTCCAGTTTGTGGATGTTTTCCAGGGCGCGCTTGGAAATGTTTTCCAACTTGGTGCGATGCTGTTCCGCTTCCTCGGTGAGGCGAGTCTGCAGAGTTGCGACCTGGGCGCGCAAATCGTCATTTTCGCCGGCCATGGTGCCCTTGCCGATCATCGCATTGCGCAGATCCGATCGCAGGGATCCGATCGTCGCCTCAAGCTGCTCGCCGCGCATGATCGAGCCCTGAAGCTCGTTACTCAACCGCCAGAGCCGGTCGCCCATGGCGCGGCGCTCGGCCGCGATCTCGGCTTTTTCCGCCTCGACCGTTTCAAGATGGCCGCGCAGATTGCCAATATGGCTCTCCAGCGCGTTGTTCTTGCTGGTCATGCGCCGGACTTCCTTGCCCAGCAACTCGAACTGATCGCGCAGGGCATGGCGCCCGGTGGTGATGCGATCACGCTCCACCTGCGTCAGCTTGAGTTCGGTCTCGGTCGAATAGAGCGTGTGTTTCAGGGTTTCGTTCTGATCGAACAGACGGCGCAGATGCGCCTGGGTCTCCTTCAGATCCCGCGTGATGCTGACGATCGAAAGCTGGTAGTCCGAAACCTGGTCGAGAAGTTCCCGGTAGGATGCTTGTGATCGCCAGATCGCCTGGTTTTTG
>JAYOEU010000042.1:0-28509 GCA_038116915.1 Alphaproteobacteria bacterium | reverse complement strand
TGACCCCGTCGAGCTCGGCATTGCCCATGCCCCAGCCGCACCAGAGATTGCCGTCGGTGTCACAGCGCATGCCGTCCGGCGTGCCGCCCGGCCCGGCGTCGATATGCACTCGCTTGTTGGACAGCGTCTTGCCGTCCGCGCCGACGTCATAGGCGAGGATCTTGCGGTTCGGCTCGCCCCGGGATTCGACGACGTAGAGAATGCTTTCATCCGGGTTGAAGCAGAGTCCGTTCGGCCCCAGCACACCCTCGGCCACCACGCTCATCTCGCCGGTGCCACCGTCGATGCGGAAGACGTACTGGGCGATCTCCGGCTCGTTCCTGACCCCCTCATAGTTGCCGAGGATGCCGAACACCGGGTCGGTGAACCAGATCGATCCGTCGGACTTCACCACCACGTCGTTGGGCGAGTTCAGCTTCTTACCCTGCCAGCGATCCGCCAGAACGGTGATCGTGCCGTCGATCTCGGTCCGGGTGACGCGCCGGCCATGCTCGCAGGTCACCAGCCGGCCAAGGCGGTCTCGGGTGTTGCCGTTGGCGAAATTAGAGGGCTTGCGGTAGACGCTGACCGCTCCGGTCTCCTCCTCCCATTTCAGGATCCGCTGGTTAGGAATGTCGGACCACAGGAGATAGCGGCCATCGGCGAAATAGACCGGCCCCTCGGACCAACGGCACCCGGTATAGAGCCGCTCCACCGCCGCGCTGAAGATCCGGTACTTGTCGAAGCGCGGGTCCAGGCTCTGGATCGCCGGGTCGGGATAGCGGGGATGATCGCGCCAGCCGGCGGATTTGGGATGCTCAGTGCTCATGGCCTGTCTCCGGGGAAATCGGGTTGCGAAGGCCAGCCTAGCCTGCCTGTCGCGACTCCCCAAGAGGCACCTGCGATCCGGCGTGTCCGCGACGCTAAGATCAGATATGCTCGCCATCATGACAATTGAGAGAAAGCGGCGATGTACAGTCACGTGACGGTCGGCACCAATGACATTGCGCGGGCCCTGGCCTTCTATGACGCGGTGCTCGCAACCCTCGGAACGGCGCGCTTCTCCACCGGCGAAAGCCATGTCGGCTACGGCAGGTCGGAGGGCGAGCAGTTTTGGGTCCTCACTCCGTTCGATGGCAAGCCGGCGGGCGTCGGGAACGGAACCCATGTGGCCTTCCTGGCGCCGGACCGCGCGGCGGTCGATGCGTTTCATCAGGCGGCTCTTGAAAATGGCGGACGCGACGAGGGCGCCCCTGGGCTACGCCCGCACTATCACCCGCACTATTACGGCGCCTACGCCCGTGATCCGGATGGTAACAAGATCCAGGCCGTGTGCCACCGTCCCGAGGAATGACCGGGACTGGCGCGCATAGCGTCCGGGATGCACGGGACGCGGACCGCCGGCGCCTCGCCGAGATCATGAACGCCACTTGGCGCGAGATTTGGGCGCCGCATATGCCGGATGGAGCAAACAAGGCTTGGCGGCAGAACGCTATCGCCGAGTTTTTCATCGATCAGGTCTGGACGTCCTGCCTGGTCGCGGTCAGCGAGGAAGAGATCGGCGGATTTGTACTTTTGTCGGACGATGAGGTGACGACCCTGCATGTCGATCCGGTTTTTAAGCGCCGGGGAATCGGAAGGACGTTGATGGCGGAAGCGGAGGCGAGGACCCGATCCCTCGGCCATAGGCGGCTGAGGCTCGAGACCGAGGCCTTCAACACCGGCGCGCACGCCTTTTACGCCGCGCTGGGCTATGCCGAGACGCGGCGGTTCACCGGCACTGTGGTCGGGTATCCGGTCCCGTGCCTGGAACTGGCGAAGACGTTTTGAGCAGAGACCGCGCGGCTGTCAGGCCGCCGGCCCGGACCACTCGCTGACCACGGTATTGAACTCGGGCCGTTCCCTCGGCTTGGACTCCTGGGTCGGGGTGCCAATATAGATGAAGCCGATAATGTCGACCGACGGATCGTGACCCAGCACCTTCTTGACCTCGGCATTGAAGGCCGGCCATTCGGTCAGCCACTGCGCCCCGAAGCCGAGCGCGTGCGCGGCGTTCAGGATATTCATGCAGAGCGCGCCCCCGGACAGCCGCTGCTCAAGCTCGGGAATATTGTGAGGGATCTCCACCCGCGCGGTAACCACCAGCAGGACCGGCGCCCGTGAGGGCCTTTCGCGTTCAAACTCGACCATCTTGTCGTTGGCGCGCTCGCCATGCTCGGCCTTGTAGAGCTTGGCCCAAAGCTCCCCCAGTGCCGCCTGACCCGCCTTGTTGACGATCTGAATGCGCCACGGGCCGATCTTGCCGTGGTCCGGCACCCGCATGCCCGCTTCGAGGATGCGGCGCAGTTCGTCCGCGTTCGGTCCCGGTTCGCTCATATTGCGCGCGAGCACGGAACGGCGGGTGGTCAACAGGTCAATGGCCTCCACGGAGGGCCTCCTTAGTAAACAGGGTCAGGGTCTGAGACTGAATTTAGGGGCTCGCGCGAAAAGATAAAGCCGAAAACCGATACGGCGCGGTCATACCCCCTCTAACCGCACTTGGAGTAGCCGCAGCTCGTACAGAGATCACAACCCTCCTGGCGCAGCAAGGCGGCCGTCCCGCATTTCGGGCATTGACCAAGCCCGCCGCCATTCATGCCGACGACCTTGCGTTCGGCGTTGAAGTTCATTTCCAGGGTGTCCGGGTCCTTCAGGAAGCCGATATCGATCATGTGTTCCTCGATCACGCCGCCGATCGCCGCCAGCAGGGACGGGACATACCGCTTGTCCATCCAGGCGCCGCCGCGCGGGTCAAACACGGCCTTCAGTTCCTCGACGACAAAGGACACGTCGCCGCCGCGCCGGAATACCGCGCTGATCATCCGGGTCAGCGCCACGGTCCAGGCGTAGTGCTCCATGTTCTTGGAATTGATGAAGATCTCGAATGGACGCCGGCGGCCGTCCTGCACGATGTCGTTCAGGGTGATATAAATTGCATGGTCATTTTCCGGCCATTTGATCTTGTAGGTCTTACCCGGCAGTTCGGCCGGCCGGTCCAGCGGCGCCGCCATATGAACGATCTTACCCCCGCCCCCGAATTCCGGTTGCGGTTCGGGCGCCGTCTCAGGAGCCGCGGCGGGCATCTCGGAAATGGCGGGCTGATCGGATTTGACGGCGAGCACGGCACCGGTAACCGGATTGGGCCGATAGGTCGTGCAACCCTTGCAGCCGGAATCGAACGCGGCGAGGTAAACGTCCTTGAAGGCCTCGAAATCAATGTCCTCGGGACAATTGATGGTCTTCGAGATAGAGCTGTCGACATATTTCTGCACCGCCGCCTGCATGATCACGTGATCCTCTGGGCGAAGCGTCTGTGCATCGACGAAGGCGTCGGTGAGCGGGGCGTCGTCACCCTTCAGACGCCGATACAGGCGATAGGCATGATCGCTCACCTCTTCCACGCGCTTGGAGCCGTCCGGTTCCAGCACCGTGCGCTCGTAGGTGAAGGCGAAAACCGGCTCCAGGCCCGAGGAAACATTGTCCGCCAGCAATGAAATGGTGCCGGTCGGCGCGATCGAGGTCAGCAATGCATTGCGAATGCCGTGCTCCGCGATCCCGGCGCGGATATCCGCCGGCAATTCCCTGATGCATTCTCCGGCAAGATAGGCGTCGCGGTCGAACAGCGGAAAGGCCCCCTTCTCGCGCGCCAGTTCAACGGAAGCCCGATAAGCGTTGTCGCGCACCGCACGCATCCAGGTTTCGGTCAGCCGCACCGCCTCGGCGGAACCGTAACGGGCACCGCACATGATCAGGGCATCCGCCAGCCCGGTGACCCCGAGCCCGATCCGGCGTTTCGCGCGGGCCTCGGCCGCCTGTTCCGGCAGCGGGAAGCGCGAGACGTCGACGACATTGTCCATCATCCGGACGGCGACCGGCACCAATTCCGCCAGACCGTCCATATCCAGCGCGGCGCCCGCTTCGAAAGGTCGCTTTACCAAACGCGCGAGATTCACCGATCCCAGCAGACAGGCTCCGTAAGGCGGCAGGGGCTGCTCGCCGCAAGGGTTGGTCGCGGAGATTGTTTCGCAATAGGCGAGATTGTTCCGCCGATTGATGCGGTCGATGAAAATCACCCCGGGTTCGGCGCCGAGATAGGTCGCGCGCATGATCCGGTCCCAAAGCTCCCGCGCCTGGACCGTGCGATGGACGGTGCCGCCGAAAACCAGATCCCAGGACTCGCCGGTCCGGACCGCCTCCATGAAGGCGTCGGTCACCAGAACCGAAAGATTGAACATCCGCAGCCGCGCCGGATCTTGCTTGGCATCGATGAAGGCCTCGATGTCGGGATGATCACAGCGCAAGGTCGCCATCATCGCGCCACGCCTGGAGCCGGCGCTCATGATGGTGCGGCACATGGAGTCCCAGACGTCCATGAAGGACAGCGGCCCGGAGGCATCCGCGCCGACCCCGCGAACCGGCGCGCCTTTGGGCCTCAGGGTCGAAAAATCGTACCCGATACCGCCGCCCTGCTGCATGGTCAGAGCCGCTTCGCGCAGAGCCGAGAAGATGCCGGACATATCGTCCTCGATCGTGCCCATGACGAAGCAATTGAACAGCGTCACGGATCGTTCGGTACCGGCACCGGCAAGAATTCTGCCGGCGGGCAGAAAGCGGAAATCGTCCATGGCATCATGGAACCGGTCCTCCCAGACCTTCGGCTCCGCCTCCACCACGGCGAGGGCGCTCGCAACGCGCCGCCAGGACTCCGATAGCGAGCGGTCCCGTGGCCGGCCGTCGGCATCCTTGAAACGATATTTCTGGTCCCAGATCCGACCGGAAATCGCGGCAACGCCCTTCATGAGCAGATAAACCTTATGTTCTTAATTTGTTCCATGCAGAATAACCAATATCCCGCCAATGAGCAAGTTTTGCCACCGCTTTCTCGAGCCTGGCGGCCTATCGCGGCAATCCGGCGTCCTGAAGCAGGATCCGGAACCCCGCCAACAGAAGCTTCTGATATTCGCCGGCCAGGAGCGCAAGCGAGCCCGGCCATCGCCACCACGCTTCCAGCATGACGGTGGGTGCGACGACATGGTGACGGTAGATGCGGAGCCCGGGCAACGCCGCCCGGATTTCCAAATAGGCGCGCGGCATATGGTAGTTGCTGGTGACCATGATCAAGGATTTCATGTTCTTGGCCTGCACCCAGGCGGCGATCTCGCTGCCGTTGCCTTTCGTGTCCATCGCCTTGAAGCCGAGTTCCACACAACATTTCGGCAAATCCGCCGCCTGTGCGCTCTCATGCAAAACCGCCAGCGCATGCAGCTCGACCGGCCGGACATCCTCATTCACGCCGGAAACGAACAGCAGCTTCCCCTTGCCTTCGCGCAGCAGGCGAAAGCCGGCGCCGAGCCGCTGGGCACCGCCGGTTAGAACTACGATCGCATCGGCTTGGACGTCCGACACGGATTCGGCGCGCGGTATCGACTCGACGAAACGGGTAAAGCCGATGCACCAGACCAGAATGATCAACAGAACGACCGCCGTCGCCGAACGCCGTGCAAAACGTAGTTTGGCGGCTCGGGTCGGGGTTTCGCCGGGATTCGAAGTCGAGGACAGCGTCATGTCGGATGGTCCGCCAAGGTTCTTCAGACCAGACGCCGCAACGCCACCAGAGCGGCGAGGCGCGCGGTAATCAAGGTGAACAGGGCGAAGACACCCGGCACGGCGCAAATGATCAGCCAGTCCGTTGACCGAAACCCGCCGATCCTGCCAAAGCCCATGATCGCATCCGGGCCGCTAGCCGGTTGGGAGATGGCGCCGATCGCCAGGATCGTGGCCAGGGCGAGTATTCCCGAGATCGCGATCGCCGGTATAGCCGCCTTGAGGACGAAACTCTGAAAACGCCTGGCGACGTAACCGTCCCTCGCGCCCATGAGGTGGAGCAATTCCACCACGTCACGGTTGACCGACAGCCCCGACAGCACCGCGAACACCACCGACAATGCCGCCACCGCACCGACCAGCGCCACGATCAGCCAGCCGCCGCGTTCCACGGCGCGGGTCACTGCGGCAACCCGCGACAACCATTGCCCATGGTCATCCACAACAGTGCCCGGAACGCGTCTGCTCAGACGTTCACGCAGCGCCTCCAGATCCATTGGCGCTGAATTCATGAGCCTGAGATCAATCATTGTCGGAGGGTCGATTTGACCGACCAGATCGGCGCCCAGCCACGGCGCCAACAGTGCCCTTGTGCGATCACCGTCGAGGATCGTCAGGTGTCCGATTCCGGAGGTAATCCGCAGGATCTCAAGCACAGCCGCCAATCGCGACACCTCGGTACCGGAAGCGCCGTCCCTCTCCGGGACAGCGGGACGTTCCGCATCGGGAACCTGCACCGTCAGAACACCGGTCAGAGACAAGGCCCAGCGATCGGAAACGGAGTGCGCGAACAGAGCTCCCGCCGCCGCGAGAACCGCGACATAGACCATGGCGCCGACGACCCAGCCGAGATAATTCGCCGAACTGCCCCGACTGATCGCGATTTCGGATCGTATCTCGCGCGCCATTTCTTCTCTCAGGCCTCTGCTTGGTCGCGCGCGAAGGGCACGACACGCCCGGATCCATTGCGGGCAACGGCGGGGTCCGGTGGAGGAACCCTGTGCAGCATCCCGGCTTCGATATGCAGTCGGGGATGCGCAAACAGATCACAAAGAGCATCGTTATGTGTCGCAACCAGGACCGTGGTGCCGGCGCGGTGAAGTTCCTCGAAAAGGTAAAGGAGGCGATGGGCGATCCGGTCATCGACATTGCCCGTCGGTTCGTCCGCCAGCAAGACGGCCGGACGCGCGATTACCGCGCGGGCGATCGCGACGCGTTGTTGCTGCCCTCCCGAAAGGGTACGCGGCAAGGCGTCCATATGGTCCGCGAGGCCGACCCATTCCAGCAGCTCCGGAACATGCCGCCGGATAACCGCCTCGCGGGTGCCCGCGATCCGTAGGGGGAGCGCCACATTCTCTCGGGCGCTCAGGTGTTCGACCAGGCGAAAATCCTGAAACACGATTCCCAGCCGCCGCCGGAAATCAGCAATCTCGTCACGGGTTAGAGTTTTGGTGTCGCGGCCGAAAAGGGTCACCCGCCCCAAGGTCGGAATCAGCGTCAGATAGATCATGCGCAGCAGCGACGATTTGCCGGCGCCGCTCTTGCCGGTCAGAAAATGGAAGCTGTTCGGCTCCAACGCGAAGGTCACGTCCCTCAGGACTGACGGACCCGAGGGGTAACGCATTTCGACACTTTCGAAGCGGACCACCGTGTTCGGTCTCTCGGGTTCATGCGACATGTGCACCAGCCGGTATCCAGCGTCTCGGAACCGTTGCCCCGGTTTCCGGCGAATCATTCCAGATCCAGGCGGGATTGCAAGGCCCGGGACTTTGCATCGTCATAGCTGAAATCCCGTTGGCCTATGGTATCATGAATCTCGACGTTTAACGTGCTCAATGCGAACGGACGGGGTCCAGGATGCGAATTACGTGCCCAGAATGCGAGGCCGGCTTCGATGTTCCCGACAATGCCATTCCCGAAAAGGGCCGCAAGCTGAAATGCAGCCAGTGCCAGCACAAATGGCACCAGAAGCCGGTCGCCGCCCAACCTGCTCCGGCAAAGAAGAAGCCGGCGGCCAAAGCACCTGTTCCGAAAAAGCAAGACGACAGTGACGACATAGATTTCGGCAGCACCCAGGACAAGGCGCCCGACGAAGGGGGTGACGGCGGCTTTCCCATGTCCGGTGGCGGGGACCGGGATCCGGACGAAGCCGACGATTTCGACGCGCCGCCGATTCCCGGACGCCGATCGATGCGGCCGGCTCCGGCACAATCCAAGCGCGGCCGCTATGTCGCGATCGCGGCGGCGGTGGTGTTTCTGTTGATCCTGCCAGGCGGACTGGTGGGAGCCCGCGCCTCCCTGGTCTCGGCGATGCCGGCGGTCTCTCCGCTATTCGACATCATTGGTTTGCACGTTCCGGTGCCGGGTGAGGAACTGATCATCCGGAATGTCGGCGCCTGGCGAAAGGCCGAGGGCGGTGTAGAACGGATGTTGGTCAAGGGAGAGATCTTCAACGAAACCCAGACGACGCAACCGGTCCCGGTCCTGCGAGCGGTGATCAAGGACGCGGCCGGCGCGGAACTGCAAAGTGCACCCTATACGCCGGAGGCGGCCTTGCTGGTGCCCGGCGAAGTTCTATCCTTTGCCTATGAGATCCCGAATCCCGGCCCACACGCCGCACGCGTAACCGTCAGCTTCTCGGACGAGGCGCGTCAGGGCGGGTTCGGGTATTGACCGGAGTCCGGCGAAACCGACGTCAAAAGCGCTTCAGCAGTCGGTCGATATAGTCCAATTCAAGCGTCGGGCGGCTGCGTTCGCCTGAGCGCCGGCGTAGCTCGTCGAACAGGCGCCGGGCCTTCTGGATATCTGACTCTTCCGGAATGCCGAGCGTGCTGCGATCGAAAAATCCCTGACCAGACCGGCGCCGGTTGAGCGGATCGATCTCGTCCTGGCGGCCGTCCTGCATCCCTTGGGCTTGCTCGTTCGGGGTGCCTTGGCCGTTGGCCATCTGCTCGCGTAGCATTTCGTTGAGCGCTTCGGCGCCGGCCTGCATCTGTCCGAGCGCATCGGATTGCGGGCCGACCGCGTCTCCGGGTTCTCCCTTGTTCAGGGCACCGACCGCGTCCTTCATCGCCCGTTCGGCTCGACCGAAGCCGTCCGGAATATTATTAAAGCCCTCGCTGAGCTTGCGCATGAATTCGCCGAGTTGGCGGCGCAATTGTTCCTGTGCCTGTGCAAGCTGTTCCGCGGTCATGCCCTGGCCGTCTCGCTCCGGCCCGCCCGGCTGGCCTTGACGGCGCGGATTGTTACCTTGCATGCCCTGGCCCCGCTCGCGCGGCAGACCATCGCCGAAACGCGGCGGCTGCTGCATTCGGCGGCCGCCCATTTGCCCCCACTGATCCGACTGCTGGTTGCCGTCACGCCCCTGGCGTCCGCCGTTCTGGTGCTGCTTATAGGTGTCGTCCATGAGTTGCTGCTGCTGGCGGGACAACTCGCTCAACTGACGCATCATTTCCTGCATCGCGCGCTGCTGGGGTGACATGCGCTGTTGCCCCATGCGCATGTTCTCCATCATTTCCTGCAGCCGCGAAAGCATCTCCCGCGCCGCGTCGCGGGCGCCGGTCTTAGCCATGTCGCGCATGCGGTCGAGCATTTGCTGGAGATCCTCGCGCCGCATGGCGTCGGCCATGTCCTGCTGACCTTCGGCGTTTGGCTGCTGGCCCTGTTGTCCCTGCTGGTTCTCCATCTGTTTGGCCATGGCCTCGAGATACTCGTCGATGGCCTGTTTCAACTGGTCCATCAACTGTTCGATCTTCTCATCCGAGGCATCACCGGCCAGGGCCTCCTGCAACTGCCGCTCAAGCTCGCGCAACCGCTGGGCGGCGACCGAGAGTTCGCCGTCTTCGATCCGCAGCGCGGTGTCCCACAGCAGCGAGCTTACCGACGCATCCTCCGAACCGTCGCCGTTATAGCCAAGCCGCGCGGCAGCCGATTTCAATGACAGAAAAGCGATGAGATCGTGGCTATAGAGGTGCGGCCGGGCAGCGATGGTCATCAGAACCCCGGCGATATCCTCGCGATCCTCCGGCGCGGCCGCCAACCGCTTTCGCTGCTCGATGACCGCGCGCGCGACCGGATGATTGAAGATCCGCTCCGGCAGGATCATGTCGATTGGCTCGGAACGTCCGGTCTGGCCGATTTCGTCCGTTGCTCTCAGTGTTACGCGCACATTCAGGCCGGCCCAGGGATGGCTGGAGAGGTTGTTGAAGGACCGCGCGGTCACCTCTTTCTGGCCAAGTCCGGGAAGCGGCATCTTTATGACCATGGGTTCGCCAGCCGCGAGGGTATCGGGGGCCGTCAGACGCTGAATCACAATGGAGGCGTCGGCAACGCCGTAGTCGTCATTCGCCTGATAGCGGATCATCAGGCTGTCGCGCTGGGTGCGGGTTGGAACATCCATGAAAGCGATCCGAGGCGGCAGATCGGGGATCACGTTCAGGGTCCATTTCGAGAGCACCTTGCCGCTCTGACGAACCGCGAGGCTTGCTCCGTTGTCCAAGGTCAGTTCCAGACGATGACTATCGGTGCCCGTTGTCTCGAAGGGACGGATATCGGAACTCTTGTCAGCGGTCTCGATGACCAGCTCCGGCAACCCCGTCCCGCCCGAAACCGCCGCCAGCAGTCTGCTCCCGATCGGAACCGGGACGGAGGCATCCGGTTCGGCTTCGGCCCGGCTCGCGCCGGCCTCAGCGACCGCCGCGTGGTCCTTGGCCTGAATGGCGTCCCCCGGCCCAACCGGGCGGGTCAGCAACATCGGTGCAAGACCGGTATAAGCGGGCGGGCTGATCCATACATCGACGGTTGCGCCACGGGTGCCGCCGGTCGCGTCGAAACTGGGTGTCATCGCCGCCAGAAGTCGGGCTCCCGGGTCCTGCCAGCCGGCGGTCACCGCTACGACAAGCAACAAACCGATCCCGGCGCGCATCGCGAAGGGGTCAAGACTGGGCAAAATAGGATGCGGCGGGCCGACCCGAAGCTCGGACTGTGCATGCAACGCTCGCCTACGAAAGGCTTCCCAAAGCCGCGCCATGCGCTGGTCCGCCGGGTTGGCCAGATTGTCCGCCAAGGCCGTCAGGGGACGATGGGCAAGACCACTGGACGCTTCGATGCGCCGCTTGATGGCGGCATCATCGGGGATCTTGAAGTGGACCACCGCGAGTCGGATGAACCACAGCAGGCCGCCGAGCAGCACGAGCAGGATCCCCGCATGGACCGCGCCGCCGAGCCGGCCGCCGAACCATCCGGCCAAGATCTGCGGAATTTCGAGCAAGCCGATCGCGACCGCGCCGAGCACGATCCCGACGACGGGGGCGCCGGTGCTCCAGAATGCTTCCCAGAGCAGCACGACCCGCGCCAAGGCGTGCTTGGCGCGGTATCGCCGGGACTTCAATGGGTCGCTGTCATAGGCCATGGGGGTTCGCCCGCGTTCCAGGTGTCGCCGGCTGCCGCGGAGCCCCCAAAAATCCTACCCGCGCCAAGCGCCGCGATCACCGCGTGATCCGAACAATTATTCAAGTGTCGCGTCGGAGAGTGCCGCCGGTCAAGGCAAATAGCATCACAATTGCGCGCGAGGTCCGATAGCCTGTCATCGCGGGACAGCTTGTTTTGTTTCCCCAGTACATGACGTAAGCTATGGTCTTGACCCTATCCGGAGTTTTCGTGAGCCTTCCCCCCGAGTCCCGCCCGTCTCCGCCTCCCGGCGATATCCCGAAACGTTCCGCCGACAAGGCCCATCCGGTTAAACCGAAGGACAGCGCTTCCATGCTGATCCTGCGCAAGGGGACGGGCGGCCTGGAGGTCCTGATGGGCCGCCGGGGCCGCAAGGCGGTGTTCAGCAACGCCTATGTCTTTGCCGGAGGAAAGGTCGACAAGGCCGACGCCGCGCCGGTTCCCGGCAGCCCTCTTGATCCCGATCTGGAACGCCGGATTTCCAGCAGCCCGGCCAAGGCCCAGGCCTTTGCCATGGCGGCGGTGCGGGAGACCTTCGAGGAAACCGGGCTGATTCTCGGCACGCCGGGCGATCTGGGGGAAACCGGCGCGAAAAGCTGGGATGAAATGCGTGCTCTCGGACTGGCGCCGGCGCTCGGCAAACTCGGCTATGTCGGCCACGCCATTACGCCCGCCAGCCGCGCGGTGCGGTTCAACGCGCGCTTCTTCTGCGCCTGGGAAGAGGACATGATCGGAAACCTCGGCGGCAGCGGGGAGTTGACCGACCTTGCCTATCTGCCGGTGGAGGAAGCGCTCAAGCTTCAGATGGTGGATGTGACCCAGTTCATGCTTGAGGAGATGCTGCGCCGCGAGGACAACGGCTTTGCGACGCCGACCTCGTATCCCTTTTTCGGTTACCGCAAGGACCGCAGATACCATCGATATAAATAGCGGGCGATATAAATAGCGGGCGATATAAATAGCGGGCCGCAGGGCCGGGAGGAGACGATGCCGCGCGACATCACGGACGAGCAGATCGAAGCTTATCGGCGTGACGGCTTTACCGGTCCGGTTCCGGTCCTGACTCCGCGAGAGGTTGCCCGATACCGCGCCGGGCTCGAAGCGTTCGAACGCGATACCGGCAAACCGCTCGACTTTCCGGAACGGTCAAAGTCCTACCTTCTCTTCGATTGGGCGGATGAGATTGTTCACCACCCCCGTGTCCTGGATGCGGTGGAGGAACTGATCGGTCCGAATATCCTGGTGTATCATCTGACCATGCACATCAAGGAGCCCCGGACCAACGCGATCGTCGTATGGCATCAGGACGATGATTACTTCAAGCTTGATCCGGCGGAACAGATCACCGCCTGGGTGGCGCTATCGGACGCATCCGAACGCGCCGGCTGCATGCGGATGGTGCCCGGCAGCTTTCGCGAGGGACGGATTCCGCATGACGAGCGGCCCAGTCCCGACCATGTGATCCGGGCCGGCAAGGGGATCTTCGACCGCTATGGCGATTCCGACGGGGTTCCGGTGCCGGTCGGCGCGGGCGAGATGTCGCTGCATCATACCCACACAGTGCATGCCTCGGGGCCCAACCGGGCCGACGACCGGCGCATCGGGGTCGGGATCAGCTATATTCCGACGCATATCCGGCCATTGACGGAACCGCGAACCAGCACGCTGCTGGTTCGGGGAGAGGACACCTACCGCCACTTCCATCCGGAAACCCGCCTCGGCGCCAATCTCGATGCAAACGCCCGTGCGGCCCACGCTAAAGCCTATGATTACTACATGGCGGCAACCGGGATTCCGAGATGACGCCCGGTGATAGGAGATCCGCATGAAATTCTCGCTTTGCAACGAGGTAGTCGCCGGGCTTGAATTCTCCGCACAGTGTGATCTGGCGGCCAAGCTCGGCTATATGGGCGTGGAGGTCGCGCCCTTCACGCTACACGAAGAGCCCCATCTTTTAAGCGCGGCCCGCGCTGCGGAATATCGCCGTCAGGCCGAGGCGGCGGGAATTGCGATCACCGGTCTGCACTGGTTACTGATAACGCCGAAGGGTCTCTCGATCACCAGCGCGGACGCGGATCTGCGGCGGCGCACGATCGACGTGCTGGAGCGTCTGATCGGCCTTTGTGCCGCGATGGGCGGATCGGTTCTGGTCCACGGCTCGCCGGCGCAGCGCGCCGTGCCCGCCGGAGAAACCCGGGAAGTCGCGCTTGAGCGGGCCATGGACGTGTTCGTCCGCATCGCCGCCGCCGCGAAACGCGAAGGCGTCACCTATTGTCTTGAACCCCTGGCGAGAAGAGAGACTGATTTCGTCAACACGGTTGCCGAAGCCGCGGAAATCGTCGACCGGATCGGTGAGCCGGCATTCCGCACGATGATCGATACCTCGGCGGCCGGAGCGACAGAAAAGGAGCTGGTCCCGAAACTCGTCCGCACGTGGCTGCCTACCGGCAAGATCGCGCATATCCAGGTCAATGATCGCAATCGGCGCGGTCCGGGTCAGGGCGAGGACCGCTTCACACCGATCCTGCGGGCCTTGCTTGAACAGGACTACCGCGGCGTCGTCGCGGTGGAACCCTTCGACTATATCCCGGATGGACCGACCACGGCGGCGCATTCGATCGGCTATCTGAAGGGATGTCTGGAAAACGCCGGTTGAACGGCGTCTCGTCGACCGGAGCTTTTGAGACGGTGGAACGGAACGGTTGCCGGATTTGAAGCGCCATGGTTAAGGTTCGGCAAGTTGAAGGAAGGGTCCAATTGATGTCCGCCGCTAGGTCCAACAGACAAGTTGATGAGAATCCGAATTTCCGGATCACCAATAACAATGCCATCGACGTTCACGTAGGACGTCGGGTCAGAATGCGCCGCACATTGCTTGGAATGAGTCAGGAGCAGTTGGGTGAAGCCTTGAGTATCACATTCCAGCAAGTGCAGAAGTACGAAAGGGGCAGCAACCGGATCAGCGCATCGCGGTTGTGGGACATCGGACAGATTCTCGAGGTTCCTGTCAGCTTTTTTTATGAGGATATGAGCGAGGACACCAAGGATCATTCTCCCCGCAAGATGAAGACCGGCGAACCCGGCGAGATGGAGGAAATCCCCTTGGACCCCATGGCGCGCCGCGAAACCCTGGAACTGGTCCGCGCCTACTATCAGATCGCCGATACCAGTGTCCGCAAACGGATTACCGAGATGGTAAAGGCCGTGGCGGGATCGTTGCCGAAGGATATCGGGTAGCCGGTAACCCCGGCGACGGCTTGGATCTGTTAGCCGATCCGGCCTTCAAGCGACGCCAGAAAGATCCGCCGAGCGCCGTCCGCATCAAGAGGGACCGGGTTGCCCGGCGCCGTCGGATCGGCCGCCGACATTGTCGCTATGCGGTCGGCATCGCTGGCGTCGATATCCATCGCCGCGACGGTATGCGGGATCTGGTATTTCTCGCGGGTCTCCAAAACCCAATCGAGGACGCCGTTGAAGCCGGGCGTGGGAAGACCGAGATAAGCGGCGAGCCGGTCCATCTTCTCCGAGATCGCGGTTCGGTTGTAGTCCATGACATAAGGGAAGTAGACGGCGTTGGTCAGTCCGTGATGGGTGTCGTAAAGCGCGCCGATGGAATGGCTGAGGGAATGAATCGCGCCGAGCCCCTTCTGGAAGGCGGTTGATCCCATGGACGCCGCGGCAAGCATATAGCCGCGGGCCTCCAGATCCTCGCCGTCCGCGACCGCGCGCGGCAGAAACTCCTTGACCAGCCGCATACCCTCGATGGCGATGCCGTCGGCCATCGGATGGGCCCCCGGCGCGCAAAGCGCCTCAAAGCAATGGGCGAGCGCATCGAGCCCGGTCCAGGAGGTCAGATCCCCCGGCAGGCCGGTGCACAGGGTCGGATCCTCGATGACGATGCCGGGCATCATCCGGGGATGGGCGAAGATCCGTTTGGTCTCCGTCGCTTCCTCGGTGATGAGGCCCGCTCGGCCGGTTTCGGACCCGGTGCCGGCGGTGGTCGGAACCGCGATGATCGGCGCGATCCCCGCCGGATCAATGCCCGCGCCGCCCTCGGCATGCACGCCGAGCGTGAACAGCGGCTTGGACTGCCCCTGATACATGGCGATCACCTTGCCGGCATCCATCGCCGATCCGCCGCCCACCGCGACTACCCCGTCATGACCGCCGTCGCGAAAGGCATCCACGCCGTCCAGCACGTTCTGGCCGACCGGGTTACCCTTGACCCGCGCGAACAACGCCGCCGCCATCCCGGTATCCCGAAGCGAGGTCACGATGCCGTTGATCATCGACAGTTTGGCAAGCGCCGCGTCGGTAACCACCAGGGGACGCTGAACGCCGAGCTGGGCGCAGCATTGCGCGAGCTCCGAGATCCGGCCGATACCGAAGCGCACCTGTGTCGGATAGTTCCAATTGGCGGAGGGAAGCGGAGCGCGCGCCATGATCAACCTCGTTTGAATATCGGACGGCCCGGACCGTAGCCGGACCGAATTCACCGGGCAAGCGCGGACTCTATCCCCATTTCTCGGAAATGCGCGAAGCCATGTGGCCGAGCTTCCATGGACTCAAAAAAACGCCTCGGGATTGGCGACCGGCGCGTCGTCCGAAAGCTTCAACCAGCCCTTGATAGTCCGATACGCGAACCAGAGCCAGGTCACCCCGGCAAGCAGGGCGGCGAAGGGGATGAGTATGAAGGTGGCCGCCATGGCCGCCGAGAGGATCGAGGAAATCAGCATGATGAAGAAGGTACGGATCTGCCATGTCGCATGGCTTTCCAGCCATGAGCCGCGCATATCCTCGCGTTTCAAAAACACCAGGATCGCACCGAGGATTGATGGAAGCGCCGTCACCAGGGACAAGGCATAGAGGCCATAGACGATATGTAGGGCGAGCCGGTCATTCTCGGACATGCCGAGGCGGAACGGCAGATTACGGCGGCGGGCAACTTCCTGGCTGGTCGTCATCGGCTCTCTGGACAAGGTTCTATTCGCCTCCTAGGTGGGTATACTCTCGGCGCTGTTCAATCCGTCCCGGCGTCCGCGCAAATCATCAAGGCGTTCATCATGGCAAGCAACCCCGAATCACCGGCCGTTCCCAGGATCGACTTGTACAGCGATACCATCACCAGACCGACCCGGGCGATGCGCCAGGCCATGGCCGAGGCGGAAGTGGGAAACGAGCAGGCGGGGGAGGATCCGACAGTCAACCGGCTTTGCCGGATGACGGCGGAACTGCTGGGCAAGGAAGCCGCGGTGTTCCTGCCGTCCGGCACCATGTGCAACCAGATCGCCTACCGGGTGTGGTGCGCGCCGGGTCAGGAGATTCTGCTGGAGAAATCCTCGCATGCCCTGCATTTCGAGGTCGGCGGTCTTGCCGCGAATGCCGGCGCCATGACCCGGACCATCGACGGCAGGCGCGGGCTGTTCACCGGCGAGCAGGTCGCCGAGGGGATTCGCGCGCCGCACGGCTACCACACCCAGCGCACGGCGTTGGTCAGCGTCGAGAACACCGCGAACATGGGCGGCGGCACGGTCTGGCCGATCGATCAGCTGCGCGGTGTCGCGAAAGTGGCGCGGGAACACGGAATCCCCCTGCATATGGACGGTGCGCGATTGCCGAACGCGGTGGTCGCGTCGGGAACCTCAGCCGCCGAATACGCCGCCGAGGTCGACAGCGTCTGGATTGATCTTTCAAAGGGCCTCGGCTGTCCGGTTGGCGCGGTGCTTGCGGGTACCGAGGAATTCATCGACAAGGTCTGGGCCTACAAACACATGTATGGCGGGGCAATGCGGCAGGCCGGCATTATCGCCGCCGCCGGTGTCTACGCATTTCAGCATCATGTCGAGCGCCTGGCCGAGGATCATGCCAATGCCCGGCGTCTGGCCCATGGGCTGGCGGAGATTGATGGTATCTCGGTAAACGCCAACGAGATCGACACCAACATGGTGTTCTTCGACGTGGCCGGCCTCGGCGTGACCGCATCGGATTTCGCCGGACGCATGCTGGCCGGGCACGACATCCGCATCGGCGCGATGGGGCCGAGCGTGCTCCGGGCGGTCACTCACCTGGATGTCGACGCAGGAGGGATCGAGGATACCATCACTGCTGCAAAGACGGTGGTGTCGTCGTTGTAAATAACAGTCCCTAGCCCGGATCCCTGGACTTGATCCAGGGTCCACTCCGCAGGCGTGTCGGCATAGTCCCTGGCTTTCGCCAGGGATCCGGTCATTAGAGTTGGTTCCCGAATTCGCGCCTCGCGTCCGCTTCCCGGATGCTAGACCGGCTTGTCGCCCTTGATGGTGACGCGATAGCCGCGCCGGACTTCCGGGTAATAGTCCCACATGGCATGGTGCAGGGCACAGCGGTTGTCCCAGAACGCCACCGAATGGGTTTCCCACTTGAACCGGCACTGGAAATTCGGCTTGGCGATATGCTGGAAAAGAAAATCCAGGATTGCCCGGCTTTCATCCTTAGGCAGACCCACGATGTGCTGGGTGAAGATCTTGTTGACGTAGATCGCCTTCTTGCCGGTCTCCGGGTGCGTGCGGATAACCGGATGCTCGTTCGCGGGAAACACCTTGGTGGGATCATAGATGCCGGCCCGCTTGGCGCGGTCGATATAGTTCGGGCCGCCGTCATGAACGGCGGTGAGCTTGCCGAGGAACTCCTTCATCGGTTCCGACAGCGCGTCATAAGCGGCGTACATGCTGGCGAACAGGGTATCTCCGCCGCCGCTCGGCGGGACCTCGAACAGGCGCAGGATGCTGCCCATGGGCGGTTCGGCGTCGCAGGACACATCGCTGTGCCACTCGTCCCCGTTGACCCTGGACGTGTTCGGCCCGTTATTGATGTAGAGGATTTCCGGATGACCCTCCAATCCGTTGCGGTCGCGGGCCGGATGGATATGCAGCTCGCCGAACTGGCGGCCGAAATCCTTTTGCTGATCGACGGTCATATCCTGGTCGCGGAAAAAGATCACAAGATGATCGCGGAGCGCCTGCTTGACGACGCCAAGCTCGTTGTCCGAGAGCGGTTTCGACAGATTGACACCCGAAATCTCGGCACCGATCAGCGGCGTTACGGGTTTGACTTCCAGCGCGGTGGCCATCGCGAGCATCCCTTGGTCTGGGTTTGATCCGGCAATTTTAGGCGTGCCGGAGGAATTTGTCAGTTTCGCCTCGCTGGTGGGCCATAAATCCCCAGGATATGCTCAATCCCGGGTGTCCGGTTATCGGACCGGTGCTTGCACGGCGTGCCGGTGCCATCAATACTGATGGCCGGGAACGCGTTGGAGACACGGGAGGACTGTCGGATGAGTACACAGGAAAAGCAGACCGGCTTCAGCCTCGAAGGGCTCAAGGTTCTGGTGATCGGCGCGCAGCAGGGGATCGGCCGGGCGGTCGCCGAGACGTGTGCCGCCCAGGGCGCCACCCTGATTCTCGCGGATATGGAAGAACCCTCCGGTCCGGCCCGGATTATCGAGAGCCGGAACGAGACGGCGATCGTCACCAAGGCTTGCGACATCGCCGATCGCGGCGCGGTCGATGCGCTGGCGGCGGAGCTTGACGCCGAAGGGTTGAGCCCGAACGCTGTCGCGCTGACGGCCGGTGTCACCCGATATAACGACTGGATCGATGCCGATCCCACGACCTGGGACGCCGATACCGACGCGATCTTCAACGTCAACATGCGCGGGCCGATCAATGTCGCGCGCGCGTTTCTGCCGAGAATGCAGGCCGCCGGCTGGGGAAGGCTGGTGCTGGTCGGATCCATCGCGGGCCGCATGGGCGGCGTGACCTCGCAGCCGCACTACGTCGCCAGCAAGGGCGGCGTGCACGCGATGACGCGGCTGCTGGCCTCGAAATACGCCGGCGCCGGCGTGCTGGTGAACGCGGTGGCGCCGGGCCCGACCCGGACCCAGATGACCGAAGGGCGGGATATTTCAACGGCGGGAATTCCGCTCGGCCGCCTGTTGGAGCCGGATGACATCGCCTGGCCGATAACCTTCCTTTTGTCGCCGGCCTGCGCCGGGATGGTCGGAGCGGTGTTGGATGTGAACGGCGGCATCGTCTTCTCGTAGCGGCATGATTTCCCCCTTATCGAAATCCTGATCAAAGGCATGACATGAGCAAACTTTTCGACCTTGCCGGGCGCAGCATCCTGGTGACCGGAGCCTCGCGCGGCATCGGTTTCGCGATGGCGGAAACCCTGGCCCAACATGGCGCCGCCGTGGTGCTGAATGCCCGCGATCCCGATGCATTGGAGACCAAGGCAGACGCCATCCGCGCGCAGGGGCTGAAGGCCGAGACCGCGGTCTTCGACGTGACCGATGCCGACGCCTCGCGAGCGGCGATGGAACGGATCGACAAGGATCACGGGCGGCTTTACGGCCTGATCAACAATGCCGGGGTCCAGCATCGCAGCCCGATCCTGGAGTTCACCACCGCCGATTTCGAACGCGTGGTGTCGATCAATCTGACGTCCTGTTTCACCAACAGCCGCGAGGCAATCCGGCTGATGCTGCCGCATGGTGGCGGCCGCATCATCAATACCGTCTCGATGCTCGGTCCCCAGGCGCGCCCGACCGTACCGGCCTATATCGCGGCCAAGGAGGGGCTGCGAGCGATGACCCGGGCGCTCGCGGTCGAGGTCGGCGCCAAGGGGATCCTGGTGAACGCCATAGCGCCCGGTTACATCGCGACCGAACTGAATCAGGCGCTGCTGGACAACAAGGAGTTTTCCGACTGGGTGGTCTCCAAGACCCCGGCCGGACGCTGGGGCCAACCGGCAGAGCTCGGCGGCGGCGCGGTTTTCCTGATGTCCGAGGCCGGCGCCTTCGTGAACGGACAGATCCTTTCCATCGATGGCGGCATGAGCGTGCAGGTGTAGGGAGCAAAAGATGGCGAAGGAAGTCTACGGGTTCATCGGGCTCGGCAACATGGGCAAGCCGATGGCGCGCAACGCCCGGTCCAAGGGGCTCGCGATGATCGTGCATGACATCGCCGGAACCGCTGACCGGGCTCCCGACGGCGCCGAGATCGCGCAATCCAACGGCGAGGTTGCGCGCCGCGCCGGGGTGATCGCGCTCTCCCTGCCGACGGTCGAGGCCAACCGTGCGGTGATATTGGAGATAGCTGGGGCGGGACACGCCGGCTCCGTCGTGGTCGACACCTGCACCATCGGTCCGGCGGCGGCGGCGGAGAACGCGGCGATCCTTGCAGCCGCGGGGATCGCCTATGTCGACAGCCCGGTATCCGGCCTCAAGTTCCGGGCCGAGGAAGGCACGCTTGCGAGCATGGCGGCGGGGCCGAGGGACGCCGTGGAACGCGCCCGGCCGCTGATCGAGGGCTATTCACGGGTGCTCTATCATGTCGGTCCCGATGCCGGTCAGGGCCAGCGCATGAAAGTGGTGAACAACGCGCTCTGTATCTCCGCCTATGTCACCACATCCGAGGCGCTGGCCTATGGCGAGAACGGGGGCCTCGATATCGACACCATGCTGGAGGTGGTGAACGCGAGTTCGGGAATGAATTTCGCGACTTCGACGATCTTTCCCAAATATGTCGCGACGGGAGACTATGACGATTCCGGTGCCGAGGCGCATATCGTGAAGAAGGATATCGGCCTGTTCGTGTCGGGGTCCGAGGCCGAAGGCACGCCGAACGCGGCGATCAAGCGGGCCTACGAGGTCGTGGCCGACTTCGCTGCCGCCGATCCGCTCCAGGATCAGATGCGCATCTATCCCTTCGTGCGCGACCGCAAGGGGTAGGCCGGGATTCTCCTTCCGCGCTGCTGAAAGCTCAAGTCGGTCTTTCTTTCTATCGTCGTCCTGGCGAAGGCCAGGGCGACGCCAAAATAGACGATACGGATACCGCAAGGATTTCCGGTCACCGCGAACCGTCAAAAACGCCACACTGGCCTGCCCCGCCGGACTAGGGACGGCGGGCGACCATGTCGATTTCGACCAGCGCGTCCCTCGCGAGCCCGGTCACCCCGATACAGGTTCGCGACGGCAGGCGATCGGCGCTGAAATAGGCCTTGTAGGTCTCGTTCATCGTCGCGTAGTCGCGCTTGAACTCGGTCAGATAGACCCTGCAATTGACCACGTTTTCAAGGCCGAGCCCGAGCCCATCCAGCACGATCAGCAGATTGTCCATGACCCGCCGGGTCTGCGCCTCCACCCCCACGGGCAGCGGTCTGGAGTCGTCGTCGGGATCGGTCGGCATCTGTCCGGTGATGAACACCCACCCGTCCGCCTCCACCGCATGACTGAACGGCGCCACATGGGTCGGCGCGGCACTGAAATTGAGGAACCGGGGCAGGGACATCTCACCCCCCGCAGGAGGCGCCGCCGAGGACGCAGAAGCGGGCGCAGTGGGGGTGGTTCAGCTGTACCCGGCGGTCAGCGTCGGCGAGGGTTGTGCCGAGCTCGAACTGCTGGTCATAGGGAAGCAGGGTGCAGGCGACGACGGCCGGTTTGTCCGCGCCCTTGCGTTTCACCACCATGCGGGCCGAGGCGCACATCTGGGCGTCCGGAGTGACCGACAGAATGCCCCAACAGGCCTCGGTGATCTCCGGCACATCGGCGCCGGCGTCCATTTCCGGGAAGATCACCAGATCCACCGGGTCGTTCGGGTTCAGCTTCAATTCCAGGTCCCGGAACATCCCGGCGAAGCCGTCGCGCAATTGCGCCTCGTTTTCTCCGGTCAGGTTTCTGGCGGCAACGTTCAGCGCAAAGCCCTGGTCGCGCAGCCAGGCCAGCCCCTCGATCATCGGCGCCCAGGTGCCGGCTCCCCGCTCGGCCTCGTGCACGGCTTGGGTGTAATGGTCGATCGACACCCGCAGCAAGAGCCGGTCGCCGTGGGATCGCTGAAGTTCCAGAAGGCCCGCCTGCCTGTTGTGCAGCGGCTTCATTGCATTGGTCAGCACCAGCACCTGATGTCCGCGCGCCAGGGTATCGGCGAGCATCGCCAGAATGTCCGGGTTCATGAACGGCTCGCCGCCGGTGAAGCCAATCAGCTTGGTGCCGAGGCGGTCCGCGTCGATCTCGTCGAGATAGGCCGCAACCTCGCTCCGGGAGATATAGGCCAGGCGGTCATTGCGCGGCGAGGATTCGATATAGCAATTGGCGCAGGTGATGTTGCACAGGGTGCCGGTATTGATCCAGAGCGTCTCCAACGCCTTGAGGTCCACGAAAGCCCGCGTCTCACCGGTCGCGGTTTTGAACGGATCGCGGAACTTTCGTGAATCAAGCCGTCCCGTTTCCTCGGCTGCCGACATGCTGGGTTCCCTGTTCAACTGATGTATGCGCCGTCAAACACCTAGAGCGCGGGAATACAAGGGGCAAGCGGCAAATCCGGCACCAATCGGCGTAACCGCCGGAAACCGCGCTTCCGCATGCGCCCGGCCGGGTGATCTCACGCAAATTTGAGAGGATATGAGGATCGGGAAATCCAGCTCGGCGGGGCGATGATCCCCAACATGATGACCTGCCCGAGACGGCAGGCAGCTTTGGACTCCCGGTCCGTCGGGTCCTAGGGTGCGCGCCAATTGTCCGGGACAGCGCGCGCGTGGCCCGGTGTCAGGCGTGATCATCCGCGTGGAAAGGCCGAGATGACCTTAGGTATAGGCCTGATGATGTTTCCGGTGCTGATGATCTGCATTTTCATCGGTATTCCCGTCGCCTTTTCCCTGATCGGAGTGTCGCTGTTCTTCGGGCTCTACAGGTTCGGGGACCTGCTGGTGCATCAGCTTGTCTCCAAGGTCGATGAGATCGCCTCCTACTATGTGCTCTCGGCGGTGCCGCTGTTCATCTTCATGGGATGCCTGATGGAGCGGTCGGGCATCGCCGAGAAACTGTTCGAGGCGATCCATCTCTTTACCCGCAAACTTCCCGGCGGACTGGCGATCGGGACGATCCTGTTGTGCGTGATCTTCGCCGCCGCCAGCGGCGTGGTCGGAGCGGCCGAGGCGGTGGTCGGCATGCTGGTGATCCCGGTGATGCTGCGCCATCACTACAACAAGGAACTGATTTCCGGCGTGATCTGCGCCGGGGGATCGCTCGGGACCATCATTCCACCCTCGGTGGTGGTGGTGATCATGAGCCCGATCGCGGGCGTCGGCGTCGGCAATCTCTTCGTCGGCATCATGCTGCCGGGACTGCTGCTAGCCGGGCTTTATCTGCTTTATATCGTCGTCCGCTGTACCTTGTGGCCGAACGACGCGCCGGTACTGACGCTCGATCCGGAGGATGAGCCGTCCTTCATCCAAAAGCTCGGGATCATCGCGACCTCCCTGGTGCCGCTTTTCGTGCTGATCTTCTCGGTCCTCGGCACCATCATGCTGGGTTGGGCGACCGCGACCGAGGCCGCCGCCATGGGCGCCGCCGGCACGGTGCTGCTGACCCTCCAGTACGGCAGCTTCAGCCTCGCGGTCCTGAAGGAGTCGTTTCTGAAGACGCTTCAGGTCACCGCCATGATCCTCACCATCCTGCTGGGCGGCATCATGTTCGCGGGCGTGTTCGTGGCGCTGGGCGGAATCAGTTCTGTGCGCAACGCTTTCGTCGCCTGGGATCTCGGCCCCTGGGCGACCATGGCGGTCATGATGGCCCTCACCTTCGTCGCCGGCTTCGTGCTCGAGTTCATTTCGATCATGATCATCATCCTGCCGGTGGCAATGGCGATCCTGCGTTCCATGGGCGTGGACGGCGTGTGGTTCTGCATCATGTTTCTGGTGGTAATCCAGACCAGCTACCTGACCCCGCCGATGGCGCCGGCGATCTTCTTCCTGCGCGGCATCAGCCCGCCGGAGATCCGCCTTGTCGACATGTACAAGGGCGTGGTGCCGTTCATCATCCTGCATTTCGTCTGCCTGGGCCTGATCATGGCCTTCCCGGACATTGCCTTGCTGCTACCTCAGGTCTTGTTCGACTATGTGCCGAAGGGGACGCCTTGGTAACAGCCGGCCCTTCCGCGGATGAAAAGCCCGCGATCCTGATATAGACTTGCCGCGCGGCCAATCCGCCGCCTCGCCGCCAGGAGTGCTCGCATGCCGGAAACGCCGCTTTGGTCCGCAACCCTCAATCATCTCTGTCTTGAAACCGAGAAGCCGGAGCCGATGCGGGATTTTTACCGTGACGCGCTGGGGATGACCGAGACCGACCTCGGCGCCGGGCAGTGGCTGCTCGAAGCGCCGGGCCGGCGGTTGCTCCTGAAGACCGGAGCCGCCCAGTCCCTCGCCTATAGCGGTTTCGCGGTTACCAGTGACGACAAGCTCGTCGCGCTCCGCGCCCATGTGGAACAGGAGGGCGGCGAAGCGGTCGAATCCCCCTCGCCGCTGCTCCAGCAGGGCGCCTTCGCGGTGCGCGATCCGGACGGCAACACGCTCTGCTTCGGGGTTGAGCGCCCGGCGCCGGACGATCTCGGCGACGGCCTCGATGGCGAGCTGCAGCATGTGGTGGTGGCGAGCCCGAATCTCGAGGCGATGATGGACTACTACCAGCGGGTGCTCGGCTTCCTGCCCTCGGACCACGTCCTGGCCGACGATGGCGCGATCACCGCGGCCTTCTATCGCTCAACCCCGCAGCACCACAGCTTCGCCGCCTTCCGGGCGCCGGAGCGGGCTTTCGACCATTGCGCTTTCGATCTGCCGTCCTGGAACCATATCCGCGACTGGGCCGATCATCTCGCGACCTTCGACATCCCGATCTGGTGGGGCCCGGGCCGGCACGGCGCCGGCAATAACCTGTTCTTCATGGTCCTGGACCCGGACGGCAACAAAGTCGAGTTCTCCGCCGAGCTGGAACTGATGGACGCCGATCACCCGGTCCGTCACTGGCCCCACGATCGGCGGACCCTCAATCTCTGGGGCAATGCCTGGATGCGCAGCTGAAGTCGCGTTGCCAACGGGGTCCGGAAAAGCAAAGGGCGAGACCCGCGAAGGTCTCGCCCTTGATTTTTGCCGGTTGCCCGAACCCTACATCTTGCAGTCCTTGGCATACGGGTCCTGATGCTCCTTCAGGATCACGTCACGCACCGACGTGGTCCAGACACCATCGGCATCCTGGACGACCTCGCGGCTGTAGAAGTTCTGGATCGGGAAGTGGTTGTTCCCGTAGACGAACTCGCCGCGCACGGACGGGAAGATTGCAGCTTCCATCGCGGCGCGCATGCCGTCCATGTTGGTGAGGTCCCCACCAACCGCCTCGACCGCGCTTTTGATCAGGAAGATCGAGTCATAGGCCTGGGCGGCATAGAAGGACGGGTAGTGGCCATAGGTCTTCTTGAAGCCGGAGACGAACTTCTTGTTCTGCGGGTTGTCGAGGTCGGGTGCCCAGAACTGGGTCATTACCGATCCCATCACGCCGCTCATTTTGGCTTCCTGCAGCTTGGGCAGGGCAATCGAGTCAACCGTGAAGACCGAATAGAGCGGCATGACGCCCTGCAGCCCGGCCTGCTGGTACTGCTTGATGAACGCGCCGCCGGCCTTGCCGGGATAGAAGATGAAGATACCCTCGGCTCCCGACGCCTTGGCCTTGGCGAGTTCCGCCGAGAAGTCGAGCTGGGTGTCCTTGCCCCACTTGGTCAAATCCTTGCCAACGATCTTGCCCTTGAAGGTGCGTTCCACGCCCGCGACCATGTCCTTGCCGGCGGCATAATTCGGGGCCATCACATAGAGCGACTTCACGCCCTTCCGGTTCAGCAGCTCGCCCATCGCCATCGGCGTCTGGTCGTTCTGCCAGGAGGTGGAAAAGAAGTTCTTATCGCACAGCTCTCCCGCGATCTGCGAGGGGCCGGCATTGGCGCTGATCAGGAATTTGCCCGCGTCCAGAGCCGATTTACGCGACGCCAGAAGCACATGGCTCCACAGATAGCCGGCGACGAAATCGACATTGTCCTGTTTGACCAGCTTGTCTGTCTTCTGCTTGCCGACTGCCGGGTTGAATGCGTCGTCCTCGATGATCAGCTCGACCGGCAGACCACCCATCTTGCCGTCGATATCCTTCATCGCGAGATTGACCGCGTTCACGACGTCCTCGCCGATCACGCCGGCGGGGGTTGTGATGGTGGTGACGAAGCCGATCTTGACCTTGTCGGCGGCCAGAGCCGGGCTCGCGGCCAGCATGCCGGCGGCAGCGAGCAGTGTCAGTTTCCTGAGCATTGAAAATCCTCCCGTGGTTCAGCCCGCAATATGCCGAAATTAAGCCGAATTACAATGAATTTGCATGCTCCATCCCCGCTCGGATCACCGGATCGTTCCACAGGGCCGTCGTGGTATGATTTGCTGAAACAAGCAATCAACCAGCCGTGCGGTGGGTTGAAAGGGAGGGAACGAAATGGATTTCGGAATAGCGCTCGCGACATCTGCGGATTCTTATAAGGTGGTCGAACGGGCCGAGGCGCTCGGCTTCTCGCATGCCTGGTTCTACGACACCCAGATGCTGAGCGCGGACTGTTTCGTTGCCATGGGCGCGGCAGCGGTGAAAACCTCGCGGATCCGCCTCGGTACCGGGGTGCTGATTCCCTCAAACCGGATTGCGCCGGTCGCCGCAAACGCGTTCGCCACCCTGAACAAGCTCGCGCCGGGGCGGGTGGATTTCGGTGTGGGCACCGGCTTCACCGGCCGCCGGGCCATGGGGCTGGGGGCGCTGAAGCTCGCGGAGATGGAGGAATACATCCGCGTCGTCATGGGCATGCTGGCAGAGGAGACCATCGAGACCGAGCTTGACGGCAAACCGCGCAAGATCCGCTTCCTCAATCCCGAGGCCGGGCTGATCAACACGGCGGACCCGGTGGCACTGCACGTCTCAGCCTACGGGCCGCGCGGCCGGGCGCTCACCGCCAGGCTCGGCGCCAACTGGATCCTGTTCTTCAATGACGTCGCCGACGGCATCAAGGGCTTGACCGCGATGCAGCGGAGCTGGGGCGAGGCCGGACGGGCGCCGGACGACCTTCATGCCACCGCCTTCGTGCTGGGCTGCGTGCTCGCCGATGGGGAGGCCGCCGACTCGCCGCGCGCCATGGCCCAGGCCGGGCCCCGCGCCGCCGTTCTGCTACACCGCTGCGCCGATGAAGCACTGGCGGGCCTGCCGAACAGCAGCCCGGTGCCGGACTCCGTCGCCGAAGCGGTCGCGGGCTATGTCGAACTGGCGCGCGGTTTCGAGCCCAAGGACGCGCCCTGGCTGGAAAACCATCGCGGCCATCTGATGTTCGTTAAGGAGGCCGAGCGCCGATTCATCACGCCGGAACTGATCCGCCAGACCACCTTCACCGGCACCGAAGCCGACATCAAGGGCCGCGTCGAAGCCCTGCGCGATGCCGGCTACCGGCAGTTCACGGTCCAGTTGACGCCGGGAAGCGAGGCCGCGATCGAGGATTGGGCGCGGATCAAACGGGCGTTTGATTGACGGGGGTGGATTGACTTCGCGGTTCAACCCGTATGCGTCCCACGCCGCGTTTAGGCGCCGCGCTCAAATCCGGTAATCAGGGTCAAGTTTGTCCATCAAGCGTTGGAACGCGGCGAACTCAAGTTCTCCCGGCGCGCAAGCCCCAAACCCGGTCGCGAAATCGTGTGCGCCCTTCACCGAAAACTCAGCGGCTTGCCGTGACGGTTGGACGAAGCCGCCGGCGCCGTTAGCCATGACCTGCGCCTGACATGCCCGATCGAGCCGGTACATCCACACGAAAGCCTCGGCGACCGTGCTCCCCACGCTCAGCAAACCATGATTTCTCATGATCATCGCCTTATTGTCCGGCCCGAGGCTGGCGGCCAGCCGGTCGCGTTCCGACAGGTTATGATCACCACTCGCGCCTTCAAAATCATGGTAGGACAGGCAACCATGGAACCCCAGCCCGAAGATGTTGTGCTCGATCAGTCCTTCCGACGACGCCGCGACCGCCATCCCCGCGAGGCTGTGTGTGTGGATCACGCATCGCGCATCCGCGCGGCGCAGGTGAATGGCGCTGTGAATCACATATCCCGCCCGGTTGACCGGGTGACGGTTTTCCCCGATCACGTTGCCGTCCAGATCGATCTTGATCAGGTCCGACGCCGTGATCTCGTCGAAACGGAGGCCGAACGGGTTGATCAGAAAATGATGCTCCGGTCCGGGCAGCCGCAGCGTGCTGTGGGTGTTGATGGAGTTCTCCCACCCCAAATGCGCGTTGATCCTGAAAAGACACGCCAGCTCGATACGAAGTTGCTGTTCGACGGGGTACATCATTCTGTTCACCTGATGCTGCGCCAATCCCGAAAAGGATAGTTCAACGGTTCCTTCTCGGGAAATCGGCGTCTTCGGCCTTCCGCGGAACACCATCTGGAGCCGACCCGCAAAAGGATTAGGTGTTTTGACGCAAGCCGCGACTTTTCGGTTGGCCCGGTCGGCGGCACTAGAGCGGCTTGAAGAATATATGAATCGAGGGATTCCCAAAGCAGCAAACA
>JAYOEU010000041.1:0-28515 GCA_038116915.1 Alphaproteobacteria bacterium | reverse complement strand
GGAACGGTCGGCAGATGACCAAGTCCGAATTGATCATGCGGTTGGCGGAAGCGAACCCCCATCTTTATCAGCGCGACGTGGAACGCATCGTCTCGACGATCTTCGAGGAAATCTCCCGTGCCTTGGAAAACGGTGACCGGGTCGAACTGCGGGGTTTCGGCGCGTTTTCGATCAAACGCCGCGACGCGCGCACCGGCCGCAATCCCCGGACCGGGGACGCGGTCGTGGTCCGGGAAAAATGCGTTCCCTATTTCAAGACCGGCAAGCAGCTGCGCGATCGGCTGAACCCCGGTTCCTGAGCGGACCCGCTTCCATTCCATCAGGTTGAACGTGAGCGTCCGTCCCGGATAGCCCCGTCGATGGCGGATTTCAGCATTGCCGCGACCGTTCCGGCCATGTCCGGCTCCAGCCCCGCAAATCCGAGCAGCAGGCCGTTGCGCCCGGTCGATGCCTGGCAATAGGCCGACAAGGGCGGGCAGACGACACCCGCCTCGCGCATGCGCCTGCTGACCTCGACATCCGCCAGACCGTCGGGCAGGGAAAACGTCAAATGCATTCCGGAACTCGGCGCGTCGGGCCGGGCGGCATCTGGAAACTCACCCGCCAGCGCGGCGACCAGGGCATCGCGGCGTTCCCGGTAGAGCAGACGCATGCGCCGGACATGTCCGCCGAAATGGCCTTCCTGTATGAACCGCGCCAGGACCGCCTGAGAATCGATCGGCGGATGCCGGTCGACATGAACCCGCAGACCGCGCAGCAGCGGGATCAGCCGCGACGGCGCCACCAGATAGCCGAGCCGGATCGCCGGCGCCAGGATCTTGCTGAACGTGCCCGCGTAAATCACCCGACCGTCCGGATCCAGTCCATGCAGGGCCGATAGCGGTCGGCCCTCGTAGCGGAATTCGCTGTCATAGCCGTCCTCCAGGATCCAGACCCCGTCCTCGGATGCCCAATGCAACAATTCCAGGCGGCGCGCCAGGCTCAGGGTCGCGCCGGTCGGAAACTGATGGGTCGGCGTCACGATCGCCAGCCGGGTTCCGCGGCCGCCGGCGCGTGCCTCGGCGACGATCAGGCCGTTCTCGTCCACCGGGGCCGGCGCGAGGACCGCGCCGGACGCGGCGACCGCTCCTTTGAGGCCGCCATAGCCCGGATCCTCGATGCAGACCCTGTCGCCCGGCTCCAGCAGCACCCGGGCGACGAGATCGACCGCCTGTTGCGAGCCGGAGGTTACGAGAATGCGCTCGGGCGCCGCCGCGATTCCGCGCGCGTCGCGCAGGTAGTCGGAAATCGCCACCCTGAGCGGTAAGTAGCCCTGCGGATCCTGATAGCCGAGCAGATGCGCCGGTTCCGAGCGCCAGAACTGGCTCGCGAGGCGGGCCCAAAGCGCTTAGGGAAAGGCCTCCAGCGCCGGATATCCGGGACTGAGCAGGATCGGGCCGGACGCGTTGTCCTGCAGCGGCAGAGCCTCGACCGAGCGCGCGCGCACCGATGGTTCCGGCAGCGCCCCCGCGTCCTCAAAGCGTTCCGGCGCCGGTTCGGGCAGGGCCATCGGCAAATCCGCCAGATCCTCGGCCACCACGGTACCGACCCCGGACCGGGTCTCGACATAGCCCTCGGCCAGCAGCCGGTCGAAGGCGATGGCGATCGTGTTGCGTCCGAGCCGTGTCTCCCGCGCCAGTCCGCGCGTCGAGGGCAGCCTCTGCCCCGGCCGCAACCGGCCCTCTGCGATGGCGTCCCGGAAAAAGGCGTAGACCTGATCCTGGAGCGACTCACCGCTGTTGCGGTCGGGAGCGAAGACGGTCCAGACCGGCGCCGTGGCATTCAAGGAGGACATATGTGGCCCCATCGAATAAACTTAAATTGGCCACATAAGGCCGCCCGGAGCGTAGCACAAGCCGCCCATCGACCCGAGCCCGAAGGAAACCTCCATGTCCTACATCCCCCGCGCCTTTCAGATCGAGGAAACCGGCGCCGCGCACCGGCTGATCGCGGATAACAGCTTCGGTCTGCTGATCGCCCCCGCCGGGGACGGCATCGAGGTCTCGCACCTGCCGTTCATTCTGGACACGGATCGCGGCGATCTCGGCCATTTGCGATGCCACGTCGCCAGGGCCAACCCGATCTGGCGCGCTTTGGAGGGCGGACCGGTAACCGCGGTATTCTCCGGCCCGCACGCCTATATCTCGCCGGACTGGTACGCCACGCCGAATCTCGTGCCGACCTGGAACTATACCGCCGCCTATGTGCAGGGCGTCGGGCGGATCATGGCCGAGGAAGACCTGCGACGGCTGTTGGTTGACCTGACGGCAAGCGAGGAGACCCGCATCGCCGGCAAGGCACCCTGGTCGGTTTCCTCGGTTCCCGAAACAGCCCTCGCGCCGATGTACAAGGCGATTGTCGGGATCGACATCGCGATCACGCGCATCGACGGCAAGTCCAAGATGTCGCAGAACCGGACCGAGGCGGACCGCAAGGGTGTCGTCAGCGCCCTGCGGGCTCAGGGAGGCGGGGATGCGAAAGCCGTGGCGGATCTTGTGGATCTGGTGACGGGTTAGCCGAAAGCCGGTTCACTGACACCTGTTCATTGACCGGGAGCCGGTGTAAAATCCGACCCGTCAGCCGAGACTTTGTCAGAGCTTTGGGAAACCGTTCCGATGGCCAGCAGATCCAGAATCGCCAAGCTCGCCGCGACCATTGCAACTTTGCCGATCACCGTCGCGGTGGTGCTGTTCGCGGTATCGAACCGGCACTCCGTGGCGCTGGAGTTCTGGCCGCTACCGGGCTCGCTGGAGGTTCCGCTCTACATGGTCGGCCTGATAACGATGGTTTTCGGCTTCCTCGTCGGCGGGATCGTCGCCTGGCTGGGGGCTGGGGAAAGCCGCCATCGCGCGCGGGTCGCCGAACGCGATGCGCGGACCCTGGAGGTCAGGCTTGCCGATGCCGAAAGCGAAATCGCCAAGGCCCGCGCCCTGGCACCGCCGGCGGGCGCACCCGCTGAATAGAACCGGCCGTCGCGGCCGAATGACGACTCCCGAAAGCTGCAAAGCATGATCGACGTCAAGATTTGCGGGCTGAAAACCGCCGAAGCCGTTGCCGCCGCGGGCGACGGCGGCGCCAGCCATATCGGCTTCATCTTCTATCCGCCCTCACCGCGCGCGGTGTCGCCGGAACAGGCGGGCACGATCGCCAAGGCGGCGCCGGCCTCGATCCGCCGGGTCGCCGTGTTCGTCGACCCGAGCGATGCCGAGATCGCGGCGGTGATCGCCGCCCTCGCCCCGGCGATCCTGCAACTGCACGGAGCGGAAAGCCCAGAGCGGGTATCCGAGGTCAAGCGGCGCTTCGGCCTGCCGGTCATGAAGGCGATCCGGGTCTCGGGCGCAGGTGATATCGAAGCCGCGGCGCCCTATGACGGGATCGCCGACATCCTGCTGTTCGACGCAAAGCCGCCGAAGGACGCTCGGGAGATGCTGCCGGGCGGCAACGGCCTCGCCTTCGACTGGACCTTGCTGAAGGCGTTCAAGGGAACGGCGCCTTGGTTCCTTTCCGGCGGGCTCGATCTCGGCAATATCGACGAGGCGCTCGACATCAGCGGGGCCGGGGCGGTCGACGTCTCCTCGGGCGTGGAGGATCGGCCCGGCGAGAAGAACCTCGAAAAAATCGGCGCGTTTCTCGGCGCCGTGCGGGCCAGACAGTAGCGCGGGCCTTGCACCCCCGGCGCCGCGCCAGCATTATGCGCCTCACCCTTGAACGAGCTTGAAACTGGAGGCCAGATGGCCACGGACGCCGCCCCGAATACCTTGCGCAACGGGCCAGACGACCAGGGTCATTTCGGGATTTTCGGAGGCCGCTACGTCGCCGAAACCCTGATGCCGCTGATTCTCGCGGTCGAGAAATCCTGGATCGAGGCCAAGAACGATCCGGACTTCTGGGCGGAACTGCGCTCCTACCACAAACACTATATCGGTCGGCCCAGCCCGCTCTATTTCGCGAGCCGCCTGACCGAGCATTTCGGCGGCGCAAAGCTGTATTTCAAGCGCGATGAGCTGAACCACACCGGCGCCCACAAGATCAACAACGTCATGGGCCAGGCCCTGCTCGCCAAGCGCATGGGAAAGACCAAAATCATCGCCGAGACCGGCGCCGGCCAGCACGGCGTGGCCACCGCGACCGCCTGCGCCCTGTTCGACATGGAGTGCGAGGTCTTCATGGGGGCCGAGGACGTGGCGCGGCAAAAGCCGAATGTCGACCGCATGAAGCTACTCGGCGCCAAGGTGGTTCCGGTCACCTCGGGCTCCTCGACCCTTAAGGACGCGATGAACGAAGCGCTGCGTTATTGGGTCTCCAGGGCGGAGACGCATTTCTACATCATCGGCACGGTCGCCGGCCCGCATCCCTATCCCCAGATGGTGCGCGATTTCCAATGCGTGATCGGCGATGAAACCCGGGTCCAGATGCAGGAGGCCGAGGGCCGGCTGCCGGACACGCTGGTCGCCTGCATCGGCGGCGGCTCCAACGCCATGGGGCTGTTCCATCCGTTTCTCGACGATCCCGACGTGAAGATCTACGGCGTCGAAGCCGCCGGGCACGGCATCGACAGCGGGGCGCATGCGGCCTCGCTGACCGGCGGACGCCCCGGCGTGCTGCACGGCAACCGCACGTATCTGCTGCAGAATGAGGACGGCCAGATCACCGAGGCACATTCGATATCCGCCGGCCTCGACTATCCCGGCATCGGACCGGAACATTCCTGGCTGTTCGAGAGCGGCCGCGTGAACTATGTCAGCGCCACCGATACCGAGGCGCTGGAGGCCTTCGCGCTCTGTTCCCGCAAGGAGGGGATCATCCCGGCGCTTGAGCCGAGCCACGCGCTGGCCTTCGTCTCGACGATCATCTCGGAGCTTCCGAAGGACCACCTGATCGTCATGAATCTCTGCGGCCGCGGCGACAAGGATCTTGAAGCGGTGCTGCCGCGCTTGGAAAAGATGGGCAAGCTGTGAGTAGATATAACGCCAACCGGCTGGACGCGCTCTTCGCGCGGCTCGCCGACGAGAAGCGGGGCGGTCTCGGCATCTTCATCACCGCCGGCGACCCCGACCGCGAGACCTCCGCCGAAATCCTGAAGGGCTTGCCCGGGGCCGGCGCCGACATGATCGAGTTCGGCATGCCGTTCTCGGACCCGATGGCGGACGGCCCCCCGGTTCAGGCCGCCAGCCAGCGCGCCTTGAAGGCCGGCGGGTCACTGCGCCAGACCCTGGACATGGTCGCCGCGTTTCGCGCGCATGACCGGACCACGCCGATCGTCCTGATGGGATATTACAACCCGATCTATATCTACGGGGTCGACCGGTTCCTCAAGGACGCGATCGAGGCCGGCGCGGACGGCCTGATCGTGGTCGATCTGCCGCCCGAGGAAGATGGCGAGCTGTGTCTTCCGGCGGTCCAGGCGGGGCTGCCGTTCATCCGTCTGGCAACGCCGACCACCGACAATGCCCGGCTTCCGGCGGTGCTCGCAAACACGTCCGGTTTCATCTACTACGTTTCGATCATGGGCATCACCGGCTCCCAGGACGTGCCGACCGATCTGGTCGAGGCGGCGGTCTCGCGATTGAAACAGCATACCAGCATGCCGGTCGCGGTCGGCTTCGGGATCAAGACCCGCGCGCAGGCCGCCGCGGTCAGCCGGATCGCCGACGCCGCGATCGTCGGCTCGGCGGTGGTGAACGTCATCGCCGACAACATGAGCCCGGACGGCTCAGCCAAGGCCGGCACCACGGCGAAGGTGCTCGATCTGGTGCGCGACCTCGCCGCCGGGGTGCGCGGCGCCCGGTCATGAAGACATCCCTGTTAGGCTCGGAAGGGTCAAGACCATGAACTGGATCACCAATTCCGTCCTGCCCAAGATCAAAGCCCTGGTGCAGCCGCGCGAGGTGCCGGAGAATTTCTGGACCAAATGCCCGAGCTGCGACGAGATGGTTTTTCACCGTCAGCTCGAGGAAAATCTGCAGGTCTGTCCGCATTGCGATTATCACCATCGCCTGAACGCGGAAACCCGCTTGAAAATCCTGTTCGACAAGGACGGCTATACGAAGATCGAGCTGCCCAAGCAGGCCGCTGTCGATCCGCTGAAATTCCGCGACAAGAAGCGCTATGCCGACCGGCTGAAGGAGGCGCAGGCGAAAACCGGGGCCCAGGACGCGATCGTGATCGCCCATGGCAAGCTCGACGGCATTCCCGTGGTCGCGGGCGTGTTCTCCTTCGACTTCATGGGCGGGTCGATGGGCGTGGCGGTCGGTGACGCGTTGCTCAGGGCGGCGGAACTGGCGGTTGCACAGAAGGCGCCGCTGATCGTCTTTCCGTCCTCCGGCGGCGCCAGGATGCAGGAAGGCATCCTCTCGCTGATGCAGATGCCGCGCACCGTGATCGCGACCACCATCGTCAAGGAAGCCGGCCTGCCGTTTATCGTGGTGATGACCAACCCGACCACCGGCGGCGTCACCGCCTCCTTCGCGATGCTCGGGGACATCCATCTCGCCGAGCCGGGCGCGATCATCGGTTTCGCCGGACAGCGGGTGATCGAGGAGACGATCCGCGAGCAGTTGCCGGACGGCTTTCAGCGCGCCGAATATCTGCTGGAACACGGCATGGTGGACATGGTTGTGCGCCGGCACGACATCCGGGCGACCCTGGCCCGCGTCTTGGGTCTGATCAGCAGCCCGAGGCCGAGCGCCGAGGTCGTGCCCCTCTCCACCGATGCCGGCGCGGCCAAGACCAAGCCGGCCGAAACAAAGGCAACCGCGCAAGCCGATGATTGAGCGCCCCAACGCCCGGCGCGTGAGCTCGAAGCATGACCGCGGATACCATTCTCGATAGGCTGTCGGCGCTTCATCCCAAAGCGATGGATCTTTTCCTCGGCCGTTTGGAATGGCTGCTCGCGGCCCTCGGCCATCCGGAGCGGCGCCTGCCACCAGTAATCCATGTCGCCGGCACCAACGGCAAGGGTTCGACCGTGGCGATGCTCCGGGCGATTCACGAGGCGGCGGGCCGCCGGGTGCACGCCTATATCACCCCGCATCTGGTGCGCTTTTCCGAACGCTTCACCCTCGCCGGTTCCGAAATCACCGAGGCGGCCCTGGCGGCGATCCTCGAGGAATGCGAGGCCGTCAATGAAGGGCGGCCGATCACGCTGTTCGAGATCACCACCGCCGCCGGCATGCTCGCATTCGCGCGGACCCCGGCGGATATGCTGCTTCTTGAAGTGGGGCTTGGCGGCCGGCTGGACGCGACCAATGTGATCGGCAGGCCGGCCCTGTCGGTCATCACCCCGGTCTCGATGGACCACCAGTTCTATCTCGGCGACACGATCGAGGCGATCGCCCGTGAAAAGGCGGGGATCCTGAAGCCCGGCGTCCCCGCCGTGATCGCCAGGCAAAGCCCGCCAGCGCTGGCGGTGATCGAGAAGCAGGCCGAAGCGGTCGGCGCGCCGCTCGCCATCGAAGGACGGGACTGGACCGTCGACCCGGCGCCCGAGGGCCTCGTCTTCAAAACCCCGAGCATGACCCGGCATCTGCCGAGGCCGGCCTTGCCGGGCGCCCATCAGATCGGCAATGCGGGCATTGTGCTCGCCGCCGTCGAAGCCCTGCAAGCCCGGTTTCCGGTCTCGGCGGCGGCCCTCGCCGAGGGCCTGACGACGGTGCGCTGGCCGGCCCGGCTGCAACGGCTCACAAGGGGACCTCTGCTCGCCCATCTTGGCCCCGACGACGCGCTATGGCTGGACGGCGGCCACAATGTCGATGCGGCGCGGGTGATCGCGGATACGGTCAGGGACTGGAATTCAGCACGGCCGGGCCGGCCTACCCACCTGATCTTCGGCGCCTTGAATGCCCGTGACCCACGCGAGTTTCTCGGCGCGTTCCGGGGAATCGCCGGCCAGGTCCGCACCGTGACAGTCCCGGATCAGCCGAACGCGATCAGCGCGCAAACCGGCGCCGAGGCGGCGCGCGCGGCCGGTCTCGATGCCGAAGCCTCGGAGTCCGTTGACGCGGCGGTCCGGGAGATCACCACGGCCGCACCGGGTCCGGCGACGATCCTGATCTGCGGCTCGCTTTACCTGGCGGGCGTGGTGCTGCGTGAGAACAACTGAGGCTCAGTTGCCGTCGAGCGCGTCCTCGACCCACTCGTTCAGCTTGTGCGGCGGCAGGGCGCCGATCTTGGTCGCCGTGACCTCACCGTCCTTGAACAGCATCAGGGTCGGAATGCCGCGCACACCATAGGTGGAGGGCGTCGCCGGATTGTCGTCGATATTAAGTTTGGCGACGGTAACCCGGTCACCAAGCTTGGCGGCGATATCCTCCAGCGCCGGCGCGATCGCCTTGCAGGGGCCGCACCATTCGGCCCAGAAATCCACGAGAACCGGCTTGCTCGACTGCAATACGTCGGTGGCGAAATCGGAGTCAGTGGTTGAAACCGTTGACATGGCAATCGCTCCTGAAAATCCCCTGATGCGGACCGGCACGCTCTTATGACGCCGATCATCCGGGTGAATCTAGGAACCACCCGGCACCCCGTCAAGGCCCGGTGAGACCGGGGCGCCGAGACCCGCGGAAAGCCTCAGAAGATCGTCTGGAAGCGTCATCAGATCCGGCCCGTCGGTCCACAGAAGCGCGCACCGGATCGGCCGATCCGGGTAGATATCGCCGAGCAGAACCCGGTAGGCGGCCATCTGGCGCAGATAGCCGACCGGCACATCCTCCACCCGCCCCGGCGGCGGCCGGTTGGTCTTGAAATCAATGACCGTGACGGCATCCTCGCGCACCAGAAGCCGGTCGATCCTGCCGGACAGCACGATGGCCTCGGCGCCTTCGCCGACCGTGCCGACGATCGGCACCTCGGCCAGCGCGTCGCCGGCGAAGATATCGCTCAAGGCCGGATCCTCGAGAAGTGCGAGGGTTTCCTCGAGGAAAAGCGCGCGTTCGGTTTCCGGCAGATCGTGAACCGGACGGGCCAGATAGTCCCGCGCCGCCGCCCGGCGATTTTCCGGCGCGAGCAGGGGCAGCCATTGCAGCAGATAGTGGATGATCCGGCCACGCCGGAACCTGCGCGTGTCGCCGTCCTGGAAGGGGGAGCGGACCGGCATGTCCGGCTCAAGCCTGGATGGTGAGAGCGGGCGCGGCGGATGGCTGTCGGCGATCGGCAGGGTGGTTGCCCAGAGCGGAAGCGAAACCGCGTCGCGCAGCGCCTCGCGCGGACCGACGCGCCCGTCAGGCGGACCGAGCTGGGGGGATTCCAGGATCAGCGCGCCGTCATCCTCGCGGGCGATCGGCTCCAGGCCGTCGCGGATCATCCGGTACCAGGTCGGCGCGCTCGAGGCCCGTCTGGTGCCCCATCCCGCGACATAGAGCCGGTCCTCGGCCCGGGTCATCGCCACATAGAGCAACCGGTGATATTCCTCGTCCCGTTTCGCGGCCTCGAGGCGCCGCGCCGCGCCGCTGACCTCGGTATCGGCATCCTGGTTCGGCGACCAGACCGGCACCGCAAAACCGTCGGCATCCTCGATCCACAACAGCTTCGGCGTGCGGTCGGGCGCGGCCATGGTGTCGGGCAGGAAAACCACCGGCGCCTGAAGCCCCTTGGAGCCGTGGACGGTCAGGATCCGGACCTGATCGGATTGCCCGGTCTCGAGATCCCGCTTGACCTGGAAATCGGCCGCCGCGAGCCAGTGCAGGAACCCCTGCAGGGACGGCACGTGGGAGCGCTCGTATTCCAGGGCCTGGGCCAGGAATTCGTCGACCGGATCACCCGCCTCCGGCCCCAGGCGTTCGAGAATGCGCCGCCGTCCCTCGCCGGCCAACAGTTCCGCATAGAGCTCGTATGGCGGTGTGAAGTCCGCCCGCGCGAGCCAGCCCGCAAGCGCCTCGTGGATTCGCCGCGCCGTCTCGTCCTCGCCGGCGCGGGCCTCCAACCGCCGCCAGAGGCTTTGGCCGTCCCGCGCCCAGCAGAGATCGAACAGCTGGTCCTCGTCCAGCCCGAACAGCGGCCCCTTCAGCACCGTCGCCAGGTTGAGATCATCCTCGGGCAACAGAAGAAACTGACCGAAGGCGACCAGATCCATCACCGCCAACTGGTCGGTCAGCACCATCCGGTCGACGCCCGCGACCGCGATGTCACGTGTCTTCAGCGCCCGGGCCAGCTCTCCGACGAAAGGACCCCGGCGGCGGACCAGCACCATGATGTCGCCGGGTCTGATCGGCCGGTCCCGCGACGGCAGGAGCTCGCATTCGTCGCGCCAGCGCCGGATCTGGTCGGCGATCTTCTCGGCGAGGCGCCGGCGCGGCTCGTCGCTCTGGTGCTGCGCGACCGGCGGCTCCCAATCGGGACGGACCGCGACATCCTCGGGCGGCATTTCCGGCGGCCAGAGCTCAACCCGTCCGGCCTGCCCGGCCCGGTGCGCGAGATGCCTCAGATCCCGTGGCCCGCCGCCATCCCCGTCCGGCTCCAGCACACCCGCGCCGGCGACCGAGGTGTTGAAGACCGCGTCAACGGACTCGAGGACCGCGCGGGTCGACCGGAAGGACATGTCGAGACCCACGCTCTCCCATCCCTTTTCGGCGGCCCGGGCGCGGGCCGCGAATTTGTCCCGCATCTCAAGGAAGCCCTGGGGGTCGGCCCGCTGGAAACTGAAAATCGACTGTTTGACGTCGCCGACCGCGAAGGCGGTCCGGTTCTCTTCCCCGGCCGCCCCGATCCCGGCGAAAAACTCCTCGGTCAGCTTTTCGACGATGCTCCACTGCTCGGGGTTGGTGTCCTGCGCCTCGTCGATCAGAACGTGATCGAGGCCGCCATCCAGTTTGAAGAGCACCCAGGACGCGACGCCGGGACGCCACAGGAGATCCCGCGCCGCGAGGATCAGATCGTCATAGTCGACGAAGCCGTGGCGGCGCTTGCCGTCCTCGTAATAGTTCAGGATCGCGCTGGCGACACGGACAAGGGCGATCGACCGGGTCGCCAGATCGAGCGCCCGCCGCCGGGCCTCCAGCGCGACAAGCCGCTCGGCTTCCTCGGCGAGGCGGTCCAGAATGCCGGGATCGGCCTCCACCGCCTTCTTGGTGGCGAGCGTCGCCCGGACCAGGCCCTTCGCCGTCAGAAACACGGATTTGTAGACCTCATACCCCGCGGCGCGCTCCGCCGGCGCCGCGAGCCAGTCCGCCATCACCGCGCCGCGCTCGGCATCGGTCTTCGAGCCGGCCAGCAGCGCCGTCAGCGATCCACGCAGCGCCGCCGCGTCAAACGCGTCATCGCGCACCGCCGCCGCGATCAGATCGCCATCCGTCACGCCCTCCTCGGCCCCCAGCAGCCGGCGGATTCTCGCGGCCAGTGCCTCGACCCCGCCGGCCCCCTTGACGGCCTTCTCCAGTTGCGCCCGCTCGAACAGCATGTCGCCGACCAGCTCGGAGAGCCCGTCCTCGGAGGCCCGCGCCGTGACCTCGGACAAGGCCTCCGTCAACCCGGGCTCGTCGCCCCGGCGCGCCCGCAGGATCATCAGGTCGCGCGCGGTCCGCATCCGTTCCGCCGCCGTCCGTTCGTCCAGCACGTCGAACTGCGGCGGCAGATTGGCCTCGAGCGGAAAGCGCCGGAGGATCGACTGGCAGAAACCGTGGATGGTCTGGACCTCCAGCCCGCCCGGCGCGTCGAGAACGGTCGCGAACAGACGCCGCGCCCGCTCCAGATCACCGCGTTCCGGCGCTGCTCCGGACAATGCGGCAAGCTCGCGCTCCAGCTCGCCATCGGCGATGACCGCCCATTTCGACAACCGCCCGGCGATCCGGGTCGCCATTTCGGCCGCCGCCGCCTTGGTGAAGGTGAGGCACAGGATCCGCTCGGGCCGGGCCCCCGCCAACAGCAGCCGCAAGACCCGGTCGGTCAGAACCTTGGTCTTTCCCGACCCCGCCGAAGCGGCGACCCATACCGATTGATGCGGCGCCGATGCGATCCGCTGCGCGGCCTCGGCGAGGCGCGCGACGGACCCGTCGGATATCTCGGCCCCGTTGCCGCTCATGACGACCATTCCTTGACGCGGGCGAGATGCGCGTAGTCATCGTATCTTGGCGCCCGCTCGGGATCGGGAACCGCCCGGTAGGGCGTCTCGCGGCGGCCGAAGACCTCGATCAATCCGCGCAGCCCGGCCTCCGCCTCCTCGATCAGCTCCGCGACCTCGCGTGAATGCGCGGCGCGCGCCTCGCCCGCCGGCTCGCCGCCGGTCAGGCGCCAGTAGTCCAAAGACGTCGCCTCGCCCGCCGGCAATCCGGCAAACCCGCCGCGCCGGAGGATCAGGGCCTCAAGGGGCAATTGCGGGGCGAGCCCGCTCTCGACATCTCCCTTGCCCGGCGCCAGCCCGGTCTTGTAGTCGATGATCGTCCAGCCGCCGTCGAGGCGCCGGTCCAGACGGTCGGCGATCGCCGTCAGTTTCACCTCATCCCCGCCATTGGGCCCGGCCAGACCGATCGAGCCGCGCACCTCGCTGTGCGAGGCGGCGATCGACGGCGCCCTGCCCGCCTCGGCGGCGATGAACCAGCGGGCGATCCGCTCGAATCTCGGCCACCAGAAGGCCCAGATCGCGGGACGGTCGATCACGCTTTCGAAAGCCAGGCGGCCATGCTCGAGCAATGCCGCAAGCGCCTCCGCCGGATCGGCGGGCGGGCCGGCCCGGATGAAGCCGTCGAGCGCGTCGTGGATCAGGTTGCCCCGGTCCGCCGCGCCCGGCTCCCGGTCCAGCGGGTCGAGCATCTCCAGATTCAGCACCCGGCGCGCATAGATCGCGTAGGGATTGCGCTGCCAGGTTTCGATCTGGGTGACCGAATAGGATTTGGGCCGCGCGTCGACCGGCGGTCTCGGCTCCGGCGGCTCAAGACGTTTCTTATCCACCGGTGCATCCAGCAAGGCCTGCCAGCCGCGCCATCTGGCGTCGCTGTCCCCGGGCTGCAGCTTGTCCGGCTGACCCAGCGCATCCAGGACAGATTGGATGCGCAGCAGCCAGCGGGACGGAACGGTCGGTGTTCCGTCCACCCGTTCGGACCTTGTGATCAGCACCTCGGGCGCGCCGCAAGCCTGCACGAAATCATGCGCCGACTGGCCGATCCGGACCTCCGGCAGCGGCAGGCCCAGCGCGGCGCGCATCGGCCGGCTGAGCCAGGGATCGGCCGACGCCTCTGGCGGCCAGGTGCCCTCGTTGAGGCCGCCGAGGATCACCCGGTCGTAGGATTGCAGCCGCCCTTCCAGGGGGCCGAGGATGGCAAGCCGCGGGTGGGCGCCGTGGCGGGGCCTGAACACCTTGCCGTCCAGCAAGGCCTCCAGCAGGGCGACATAGTCACCACCGTTCATCTCGGGCCAATCGCGCGCAACCGAAAACAGGTCGGCAAGAAAAGCCGCCGCCTGCTCGCCGGCATCGCCGTCCCAGACGCGCGACGGTCTATCGGGCACGTCGGATGCCGCCAGCTGTTCGGCGATCGCGTTATGCGCCAGCAGCAGATCCTGAAGCGCGATCGCCGGGCTGGCGAGGGCGCTCTCCAGGCCCCGGATCGCCGGCGCCAGGCTATCCAGCCAGTCCCGCAACCGCCGGCAATCGTCAACCGACAGGCGCTTGCGGCGCAGGCTTTCGCCGTCGGCGGCCTCGCGGTCGAGCGCCGACAACAATCCGTCGAACCCAGGACCCGGGCGCGGCCCCCGCAGGATCAGCCGCTCCAGCAGGCGGACCCGGCGCCGGAACGCGCCCGGTCCCAGTCCGCCTTGCGCCAGGGGATGCTTCAGCGCCGCCAGCAGGGGTACAGGCGCCAGGCCCTCGGCCACCATCGCGCCGGTGAGCCGCCAGAACGCCAGCGCCGGGGTATCGGCCAGCGGCAGGCCGGCGGAATCGTCGACCTCAACCCGCCAGCGGCGGAGTTCCGACTTCACGCGCCGCGCCAGGGCGCGGTCCGGTGTGATCAGCGCGCAGGTCCGGCCATCGGTTTCCAAGGCCTCGCGCATCGCAAGCGCGATCACCCCCGCCTCCTCCTGCACGGTGGCGCATTCGATCAGCGACATCCCCGACAAGGCTTCGAGGTCGAAATCCCCCGGCGCCAGGTCGCGCCATCGGTCGGTGGTTTCCGCCGGACGCATGGCCTCGCTCAACAGCCGCGTGCGCAGGGCAAGCGCGCCGGAGACCGGCCCGTCGGCGCCGGGCCACGGCGTGACCGCCTCACGGTCTACCTTCAGCCGCTTCAACAGGACCGCCAGCGCGTGCTGGGGATGCGCGCTGTCCCGTCCGGCGGCGCGCCAGCTCTCCGTGTCGAGCTTGCCGTCGAGGCCCGGCAGTACGACCGCGCCCCTCGGCAGCCCGGCGACCACGGCCATCAGCCGCGCGGTGGCCAGCACGCTGCCGGTGGACCCGGCGATGGTCACGGCCCGGTCCGGCGGCTGCCTGATCCAGCGTTCCGCAAGATCATCCAGCATCCGGTCGCGGCGCACCGCCGGGTCGACCGCCCCTTCCTCCGCCAGCAGACGCGGCCAGAACTCGGTGACGATGGTGAGGAAATCCAGGGTCTGGCGCCAATGATCGGCGTGCTCCTCCGGAACCAGCTTCGCCAGCGCCGAGAACGCCACGCCCTCGGTCTGAAGCTGGTCAAGCAGGCGGGCCAGTTCCCGCGCGAGACGGGCCGCCTGATCCGACGAGGCGATCTCGTGCGGGTCGGCGACGCCGGTACCGGCGAGATACCGCATCACCAGCCGGGTCAGCAGCAATTGCCGGCGCAGCTCGGAGATCGCCGGCGGACATCCGGTACCGGTATCCGCCTCCAGTGCTAAAGCGCCGTCGCCGAACGGTTCGTCCTCGTCCACATCGCCGATGGCGCGGATCTCGGGCAACAGCATCGCCCGGCCCTCGCCCAAGCGCAGAAAGGCATCCGCCAGCACCCGGACCGCACGGCGATGCGGGACCAGCACGATCCCCTGGCTCAATTGGCGCGGGTCGTGACCGGCCTGCCGCCAAAGCCCCATGGCCAGGGCATCGGCGAAACAACGGTCGCCGGGAATGGAGTGGATCCGCGGCGCCGTCATCGCCGCCCTCAAAAGTAGGGAACCGCGGGCGCGTGCCCATTGGCGAACCGCGCGCGGGCGAATTCCAGATCCTCGGGCGTGCTGACGTGATACCAGAGCCCGTCATGCGGTACGCCGAACAGGCGTTTGGCCTCGATCGCCCGGTCGTAGAGCCAGTTCAACGAGAACGCCCCCTTCGGCGCCTCCGCGAGCAACGTCGGATTGATGATCGACAGCCCCATATAGGCGTAGGGAGCGACAACCGTCTCCAGGCGGCGTTCGAGCCGGCCGTCCTGATCCATGGTGAAATCGCCCAACCCATGAAAATTCGAGACCCGGGCCAAGGGCATCAGCATCAGCAGTACGTCCATGCGCCCGGGGTCCCAGTTCTCGGCCAGACGCACCAGCGGACTTTTCATCCCGTCGACCCAGACGGTGTCGCCATTGATCACGAAGAACGGATCACCGCCCAGCAGAGGCAGCGCCTTGACCACGCCGCCGCCGGTTTCCAGCGGCTCGTCCTCGGCGGAGACCTCTACGCGTGGGTCATCGAGGCCGGCAACGAAATCGATGATCCTGTTCTTGAGGTGCGCGGCATTGACGACGATGCGCTCGACACCTGCAGCCCGCAAATGATCGATCGCGCGGGCCAGAACGGTCTGGCCTTCGATGACCAGAAGCGGTTTCGGAATTCTTTCGGTCAGGGGAAGCATCCGCTTGCCGTATCCAGCCGCCAGCACGATTGCCCGCTTGGGTATTTCGGTGGTGCGCGCGGGCAGATGGCTGAGATACATGGCCGCTAGATCCCGCCGCCCGGGCGCGGGGTCAGCCGCTTGTCCCGCGGCACCATGCGCTCGATCCAGTCCAGCACGCCGGCCAGTTCCGGGATATTCAGATTGGCCAGCGTATGCCGCCAGAGCCGGGGTATGTGCCCGAGATAGGCATGGTTGCCGTACAGAACCGACTGGCGGGTGAAAATGCCGAACACCTTCAGCGCGCGCTGTGCGCCAAATCCGAAATAGGACCGCATGTAGGCGGCACGGTCGAGGTCCGGCCCCATGGCCTCGAAATACCGGTCCAGCATCGTGGCTACGAGCGCATCGTCGATGTCGCGGCGGGAATCCTGCAGCAGGGAGACCACGTCATAGCTGGTCGGCCCGATCACCGCGTCCTGGAAGTCGAGCAACCCGCAGGCTCCAAGCCCGTTGCGGTCGCCGATCACCATCAGATTGTCGACATGATAGTCCCGGAGCACCAGCGCGTCCGGCGCCTCGCGCAGCACCGGCAGGCAATCGCGCCACGCCGCAAGATAGGCCTCGCGCTCGGCATCGGAAATCCGAAGACCGAGGCCCGGTTTCAGGTACCAATCGACGAACAGGGCCGCCTCGGCGAGAAGTTTGGCATCCGCATAGGCCGGGACCGCCGCCGGAACCGTGTCGAGCGGCCGGTGATGCAGATCCACCAAGACATCCAATGCCAGCGCATAGAGCTCATGCTCGTCCGCGCCGCCCGCGAGGGCCCGGGTGTAGGTCGCGTCGCCGAAATCATCGAGCAGCAGGAAACCCTTGTCGACATCCTTTGAAAGAATGCGCGGCGCACTATAGCCGTAGCCGTTCAGGAGCCCGGAAAGGGTCACGAAGGGGACCACATCCTCAAGATCCGGAGGGGCGTCCATGACGACGTAGCGCTCCGCCCCCCGGTCGACGCGAAAATACCGGCGGAACGAGCAGTCATCGGCCAGCGGCGCGACGCTTGCGGCGGCGAGGCCGTTGCGCTCGAGAAATTCCCGCAACAACTCGGACCGCTCGGGAATGCTCTCCGTCTGAACCGTCAAGACAGCCTCTCGGTTAGTCGCCCCCGCACTCGGCCGGCCCATTCAGCGTCCCCCTTTAGGGTCACCGACCGGTCGGTTGATTTATCGCAAAAGCCCAGATGTATTTCGAGCCTTTTGACCGGCAGCACCCCGATCGCACGCTCCGGCCATTCGATGAGTACGATCGCCTCGGAAAAGGCCTCCTCCACGCCGAGCTCCCAAATCTCTTCCGCAGCCGAGAGCCGATAGAGATCGAGGTGCCAGATCTCGGCGGAATGCGCCGATTCGCCGGCACTGTAGACCTGCGCGAGGGTGAAGGTCGGGCTGGGCACCTCGGCGCCGGGATGCGTCAGGGCGCGGATGAAGCCACGCGCGAAGCTCGTCTTGCCGGCTCCGAGATCGCCGAAAAGACACACGAGATCACCGGCCCGGCAAAGCTCCGCGAGGCCGCCGGCAAGCGCGGCGAGCTCCGATTCGCTTTCGACCACCCCTGATGCGATGGTCGCAAAGGCGTCAGGCTCCGGTCTGTTCGCGTTCACCGTCATGCGCTTCTTCCGGTATCGGCGTGGCCGCGCCGCCGTCTTTCCCGGGCCCAGGCCGCCGAGGAATCCAGCATGACACACGCGTCCCCTCGCCCGGGCTCGACTCCAACTTCACCACGCCGCCATGCAGCCGTACGATGCGCTCCACCAAGGCCAAACCGAGCCCGGCTCCGGTCGACCGGTTGGGCGTCTCGCCACGCACGAAGGTTTCGAAAACACGGTCGTGCAAATGATCGGGAATGCCGACGCCGGTGTCCGAAACCTCCAAAACGGTCATTTCCGCCTCGCGTCTCGCGGCGAGGGTGATCGACCCGCCCTCCGGCGTGAATTGCAGGGCGTTCGAAAGCAGGTTGAAGATCGCCTGCTTGAGACGCACCGGATCGGCGTGGACCGAAAGGCCGTCCGGGGAAATGACGGTATCCAATTCGATATACCGCCGGCGCAACCTCTCCTGCGCCAGGACGACCATTTCATCGAACATCTTGCGGATATCCACCTCTACCCGGTCAAGCTCCATATACCCGGCTTCAATGGAGGCAAGGTCCAGGATGTCGTTGACCAGGGTTACCAGACGCATTGAGGACGCGTTGATCGAGTCCGCATAGTCGACCTGCTTGTCGTTCATCGGACCGGCGGCCTGCATTTTCAGCAGTTCGGAAAATCCGATGATCGCGTTGAGCGGAGTACGCAATTCGTAGGAGACGTTCGCGAGGAACTCGCTCTTCAGACGGTCGGCCTGTTCAAGCGCCTCGGCGCGCTCCCGCAAGGCCCTCTCGATCAGGATCGAGGCCGTGACATCCCAGTACTGCACCAGGGTCGCCCCGTCGGACAGCGGCATGAGTGCGTAGTCCAGCACCACGCCGTCGAGCAGTTTCACTCTGCCGGTATCGCCCGCGCGGCTGTTGAGGTGGCCCGTGAATTCCGCGCGATAGGCTTCCCAATCGCCCTGTTCGAGCAGAGTCGGCCGCATCATCTCGAGGATGCGGGAAATATGCGGCCGGTGGTCCGCGATGTCGGCCGGAAGCTTCCATATCGCGCCGAACCTGGGGTTCAGCAGTTGCAACCGGCCGTCACTGCCGAACACCGCGAGCGCGTCGTTGAGATTATCGATGGTCTGCCGCTGCACGGCGCTCAGCACATTGTAGGACCGCTCCAGTGCCAGCCGGTCGGTCACGTCCTCGAAGGTAAGCAGCAATCCGCCATTCGGATGTTCCGTCGCCACCATGCGCAAAGTCGTCTCGTCGGGCAGGAACAGCAGTTCCTGACGCGATCCGATGAGACCGGTGAACATAGCGTTCCAGGAATCCCGGAAGGCGGCGAAGTCCGCCTGCTCGGGAAGCCGGCGCCGGTCCCGCAACAGATTGAGAAACTCGCCGACGGTCGGCTCGTCCCGCAGCTGGTCGGTTTCAAGTTTCCACAACCGGATGAACGCGGTGTTGAAATAGCCGAGGCGCCGGTCCGGGCCGAAGATCGCGATCGCGGTTGAAAGTTCCTCAAGAACCTCTTCATGCGCCGCCACCAGCCGGGCGAGGTCGGTTTGCACCGCCTCGAGCGTCGTGACATCCATTGCCCAGCCGACCGTGCCCGAGCCGTCCGGCATCGGCCATTCGAAAAATTCGAACAGCCGCCGATCCCCGGCAGCAACGATCTGAATGCTTTCGCTTTGCGTCCGCAGGGTCGAAAGCGCTCGGGCCGCGACATTCCGGGAAAGATCCTCATTGGCGATCAGCGCGGACGCGGCCGGATTGCGATGGTCGGGCTCCAGGTCCTCGTCCCGGCACCACACCGGTATCGGCAGGGCCGCCACCATCAGCTCGAAGGAACGGCTCCGGGCGACCTCGAGGGCCAACCGGTTTTCAGCCTCCACGCTTCGGTCCGCGGCTTCGAACCAGACCGCATCGACCGATCCCTGGACCTCCGGATCTTCAACCCTCGCGCCGCGCGCCGAAAATATATGCGCGCCGTCCAGGGTTCTGAGATCCTCCTCGAAGGCCGCGCCGTCGGCGCGCAACGCCAGAAGATGATCCCGCAACATTTGCCGCGAGGTGGAATCGAAGGCCGCGAGAATGCTTTCGGTATCCTCGCTCCCGGCGTCGGCATCCGGCAAACCCAGAATGCGGCGCAGAGCGGGCGTGATCCGGACCACCTGTTTACCGCTGAGGGAGCCCGGCTCCGTCTCGAAATACAGCACCAGGCTGTGCTCGCCCGAGAGAATCAGCTCCCTGGTATCCCTGGCGCGTCTGGCGTCGCGCAGATCCTGTTCCACCCGCCGGGCGTGGCTGCTCCGGCGCAGCAGCAGAACCAGAAGCGCGCCGCAAAACACGATCAGACCCAGGACGAAATAGTCGCTGGCCGGCTCCGTGCCGTCCTCGAACAGCGCCCAAGCCGGACGCGCCGCGAGAATCGCGGTCAAGCCGGCCAGCAAGGGCAATATCCCGATGATCGAAGCTCCGGACATGCGGCGAGCCTACGCTCCGCCGCATCTCACCTCAACCGTGACGCGATGATGCCGGAACGGCAGGGCCCGCTCAACCGCCGTCCGCCGGGCCGTAATGCTCGGACATATAGGCCTCGCTGAACTTGCCGGACGCCCGGTCATCGGCGATGGCGGCGGGGTCGCGCTGATCCGGATCACCGTAGCCGCCGGCGCCGGGGGTGTTCACCACGACCGCCTGATGCGGATGCAGCTCCATGTCCGGCGGCTTGTGGGCGAGCTGCCGGGTGGTCCCGTCATCCTCGAGCAGCCAGAAACTTCCGCTGGCGCCCGGCTTGCCGCCGAAAATGCCCCAGGGCCGGTTACGGAACCGCTCGCCGACGCCGTTGAAGATGCAGGTGTGCCCCAGCGGCCGGACCACCCGTTGCAGCCCCATCCCGCCCCGGTATTTTCCGGCGCCCCCGGAATCCTGGATCAGGCCGTACCGCTCCACCAGCAGCGGATATTCCATCTCGATCGCCTCGACCGGCAGGTTCGAGGTGTTGGTGATATGCACCTGCACCCCGTCCTTGCCGTCCCTGTCGTCCCGCCCGCCGAAACCGCCGCCCAAGGTTTCGAGATAGACATAGGGCTCGCCGGTATCCGGGTGATTTCCGGCGAAGACCGCCATGGAATTCGCGCCGTTCGCGGCGCCGACCGCCGCCTTGGGCAAAGGCGTCGCCAGCGCGCCGATCACCACGTCGATGATCCGCTGCGAGGTATGCGCCCGCGAGGCGACCGACGCCGGCGCGACGCAGTTCAGCATGGTGCCCGGCGGGGCCGTCACCTCGACCGCGTCGAGCACGCCGTGATTGTTGGGGATTTCCGGGTCCAGCATGGCTTTCAGGCAATAGCAGACCGCCGCCTTGGTGCCGTGCAGGGGAATGTTGATATTGCCCGGCGTCTGCGGCGAGGTGCCGGTGAAGTCGAAGACCGCCCGCTCGCCGTCGATGGTGGCGGTCAGCCGGATCGGCACGTTGATCGCCTCCCGCCCATCGTCGTCCATCACGTCCTCGAAGGTGTAGACGCCGTCGGGAATGCGCGAGATCGCATCGCGCATCCGTTGACCGGTGCGGGTGATGATCTCCTCGAACACGCGCGCCACCAGGGCGGCGGTGTTCTTGACGGCGATGTCCTTCAGGCGCCGCTCGGCGAGGTTGAGAGCGGCGAACTGGGCGTTGTAGTCGCCGCGCCGCTCGTCACGCACCCGCACGTTCAGCAGCAGGATATCGAACAGATCCTGATCCAGCTTGCCGCGCCGGAACAGCTTGATGACGGGAATCCGCAGGCCTTCCTGATAGATCTCGCTCATCCCGCCGGCCATCGAGCCCGGCGACATGCCGCCGATATCCGCGTGGTGGGCGATGTTGCACACGAAGCCCAGAAGCTCGCCGTCGACGAAGACGGGCTTGGCGAGGCTGACATCCGGAAGGTGGGTCCCGCCGCCCTCATGCGGGTCGTTGGCGGCGAAGATGTCGCCCTCGTGGATTTCGGAGATGTCGTATTTCCTGAGCAGCGCCTCCATCTGCCCCAGCACCGAGGCGACATGGACCGGGATGCTGTTATAGGCCTGAGTCACCAGCTTGCCGTGTCGGTCGACAATGGCGCAGGAATGGTCGTGGCGCTCCTTGATGTTGGTGGAATAGGCGCTTTTCATCAGCGCAATGAAGGCCTCGTCGACCACTGACTGAAACGCGTTGGAGAGGATCTCCGTGGTGACCGGATCCGGGCTCGGAAGGTTCTCGGGCTCCGACATGGCTATTCTCCCACCTCGATAATCAGATTGCCGTGTCCATCGAACCGCGCCAGATCGCCCGGATGGATGATGGTCAGCGCGTCGAGCTGTTCGACCACCGCCGGGCCGCGTAGCGACTGGCCGGCGCGGAGGTCGGAGCGCTGGTAGACCGGCGTCTCCATCGGTGCCTCCTCGGCGAACCAGACCGCCCTTGTGGCGACCGGGCTTGGTTGAACCGAGGTTTCTTCTTCAGATACCGCCGTTTGGCTTGGCGCCGTCTTGCCGATGGCGGCGAGGCGGATGTTCACGATCTCGATCGGGTCGGTCTCGGTATAGTGACCGTAGGTCCGTTCATGCAGTTCGTAGAACCGGCCTCGCAGCGCATCAAGCGAGGTCATGTCCGGCTCCTCCGTCCCGTCGATCTCCACCCAGGGCACGGTGAGCTCGAAATTCTGGCGGACATAGCGCATGTCGAAGGCGATGCGGATGGTCCGGTCCTTGGCGGCGATGCTTTCATCGGCGAACCAGGCTTCGGCGCGGGCCCTGAGGTCGGCGAGATCACCCGCCACCGCGGCAAGCGCATCTCCGTCATAGGGAAGGCGTCGGGTCGCGACGAAATCCTCCTTCAGGTCCGAGACCACCAGTCCCTGGGCGCAGAGGATGCCCGGCGCCGGCGGCACGATGATCTCGCGCATCTCAAGCTCACGCGCGACCTCGCTCGCATGCAGCGCACCGGCGCCGCCGAAAGCCATCAGCGCGAAGTCGCGGGGGTCGTGCCCGCGTTCGACCGAAATGGTCCGCACCGCGCGCACCATGTTGGCCACCACGATGCCGAGGATACCGAGCGCGGTCTTTTCTACGGTAAAGCCGAGCCGGTCGGCGGCGGGCTGGATCGCCTGGCGGGCGAGGTCCACATCCAGGCGCATGGCTCCGCCGATCAGCGAGTCCGGCAGCCGGCCCAGCACGAGGTTGGCATCAGAGACCGTCGGCTCGGTGCCGCCACGGCCGTAGCAGGCAGGTCCGGGCTCCGCCCCCGCGCTCAGGGGACCGACCTTCATCAAGCCATCCCGGTCGAACCAGGCGATCGACCCGCCGCCGGCGCCGACGGTGTGGATATCGATCATCGGCAGACGGATGGGAAAGCCCGCCACCGTGCGGTCATAGCCGATCCCCGCCTGGTTGCCCTGGATCAGCGCCACGTCGGCGCTGGTGCCACCCATGTCGAGGGTGATTACATCGGGCCGCCCGGCGAGCGCGGCCTGATAGATCGCGCCAACCGTGCCCGCCGCCGGGCCGGAAAGCGCGGTGCGGATCGGCATGTCGCCGGCCCGTTCCACCGACATCAGCCCGCCGCTCGACTGGTTGATGCCGAGCCGGGCTTTGGGCGCCACCTCGGCGAACCGCCGGCCCAGGGTCTTCATGTAGCGCCCGATCACCGGCTGGAGATACGCGTTCAGCAATGTGGTCGAGAACCGTTCATACTCGCGGAATTCCGGCTGCACCTCGGAGGACAGCGAAACCCCAAGCTCCGGCATCCGTTCCCGCAGCGCCGCGCCGATCCGCCTTTCATGCTCCGGCGTCAGAAATGAGAACAGGAGGCACACAGCGCAAGCCTCGGTACCGGAGGCGGCGACCGCGTCGACGGCGCTCGCGATCGCCTCGTCGGTCAGCGGACGGATCACCTGGCCCTTGCCGCCAATCCGCTCGTTCACCTCGAAGCGCAAATGCCGGGGCGCCAACGGCGGCGGGTGGTCGGCCTTCATGTCGTACATCTTCGGACGGATCTGCCGGCCGATCTCCAGAAGGTCCTTGAACCCCTCGGTCGTGATCACTGCGACCGAGGCGCCCTTGCGCTGGATCAGCGTGTTGGTCGCCACCGTCGTGCCATGCGCCAGCCGTCGGATCTCCTCGGCCTTGATACCGGCGCGCGTCATCAGGGCCGCGAGCCCGTCGAGGATCGCCCGAGACGGATCATCCGGCGTCGAGGGGGTCTTGTGCAGTTCGACCCGGCCATCCGCCGTGTTCAGCGCGTGAAAATCCGTAAAAGTGCCGCCGACATCGACGCCGATGAACCACATGAGAGAATCCTGGTTTGGTTGCCTTTTCGTCGCCCGGCTAAACCACCGCCGCCGTCTTGTCCAGATCCGGGTGCCGGCTGGTCCAGCCCGTCGCGGCCTCATACGCCGCGGCGATGCAGTAGCCCATGGCTTCGTCGAATTGGGCTGTGACGATCTGCATCGACAAGGGCAATCCGGATGAACTGAAGCCGGTCGGCACCGCCAGCGCCGGGTTGCCGGTGACGTTGAAGGGCGTGCGGGCCTGGCGGGGATAGTGCTTCTCGCCGGCCTCGAAATCCTCGATCAGAAAGGCCGGCTCCATGTTGTTGACCGTCACCACCGCGTCGAGGGTGTTGAAATTCTCGTTGAACTCGGCGGCATAGCGGGCGCGGGTGCGGGTCGCCTGGACATAGTCGACGCCGCTGAACCCCATCCCCGGCAAGAGCCGGCCGATCAGAAGCGCGCCATAGTCGCCGGGCCGCTCGGTCAGCCATTTCTCGTGGATGGCGCAGGCCTCGGAGAGAAGGATCACGCGGTTGCAAGCGGCATATTGGGCAAGCGGCCGGGTCTCGATCTCGCGGATCTCGGCGCCCAGGTCTTCCAGCACCGTGAGCGCCGCCTCGATCGCCGCAGCCATCTCCGGGTCGGCGATCAGATCCTTGGTGTAGAAATGCCGGATCACCCCGATCCGGAGGCCCTTGATCCCGCGTCCCAACTGGCTGGCCATATCGGGCATCGGCTCATCGGCGCTGCCGGGGTCCCCGGGGTCGTGCCCGGCGATCACCGAAAGCGCCAATGCGTTGTCCGCCGTGGTGCGGGTGAGCGGGCCGACATGATCGAGCGAGAAGGAAAGCGGCACCACGCCGCGCCGGCTGACCCTTCCGTAAGTCGCCTTCATGCCCAACAGCCCGTTCATTGAGGCGGGGTTGCGCACCGAGCCGCCGGTATCGGAGCCGAGCGCGATCGGAACAAAGCCCGCCGCCACCGCCGCCCCGGAGCCGCTGGAGGACCCGCCGGGCGAATAGTCGCGGCCCCAGGCATTGCGGGCCGGCGGCCAAGGCAAGTCGAAGGACGGGCCGCCCAGCGCAAACTCGTGCGTCGAAAGCTTGCCCATCAGGATACCGCCGGTGGCGCGGAGCCTGGCGGTCACCGGCGCGTCGGCGGCCGCGACATTGTCCGCCAGCAGCCTCGAATGCGCCGTCGTCGGCCAGCCCTCGGCATCGATGATATCCTTCAGGGCGAAGGGCACGCCGTGCAGCGGGCCGAGGGCATCGCCGCGCATCACCGCATCCTCGGCGGCCTTGGCATCGGCCAGCGATTGCTCGGGCCGGAGGGTCAGAAAGGCGTTCAGCCCGCCGTCGTATTTTTCGATCCGCGCCAGCAGGGCCTTGGTCAGCTCAACCGGCGAAAGTTTCCGCGCCGCGATCAGCCGCGCCGCCTCCCCGGCTTCCAGCCAGTGCAGATCGTTCATTGTCCGGCTCCTGCTTTCCACGAAGCCGCTCGGTAGACATGGGCCGGCTCCTGGCTCCAGTGATTGTCCCGGTCGAGCCGGCCGATCGCCGTTCGCGCCGCCTCACCGGCCTTCTTGGCGCGCTCCGGGCCGACCGCCCTGGCGACAGCCTCGGGGAGACCCGACGTCTGGTTTTCCTGTTTCGCCACGGCAACCTCCCATCGCCTGTTTTGCCTGACCATGGCATGATGTTGAAAATCCGTCCACGCGGCGGCGATGAATATCACCGCGACGATCAGGGGAGAGAACCATGGGCAGGTATCGCGAGACAACGCACGGCCATACCCACATGGTGGCGGCGGGTCACGGACTGGCGGCGCAGGCCGGCACCGCGATCCTGGAGGCCGGCGGCAACGCTGTCGACGCGGCGGTGGCCAGCGCCATGACCCTTGCCGTGGTGCAGAGCGATCTGGTCAACATCGCCGGCGTCGCGCCGATCATGGTCCGCCAGCCGACCGGCGAGGTGACGACGATCAGCGGCGTCGGGCGTTTCCCCCGTGCCGCCGATATCGACCTTTTGATCCGCGAGCATGACGGACACGTGCCGCACGGGGTCCTGCGCAATGTGGTTCCCGCCGCACCCGATGCCTATATCACCGCGCTCGAGCAATACGGGACCATGCGTTTCGGCGAGGTGGTCCAGGGCGCGCTCCGCGCCGCGCGGGACGGCTTCATCATGCACGAGCTGATGGCCCAGACCATCGCCGAGAATGAGGCGAACTACAGCCGCTGGCCGTCGAACAAGGCGATCTATCTGCCGAACGGCAAGCCGCCAAAGGTCGGCGACATCTTCGTGCAGGCGGATCTTGGCAAGGCCCTGCAATACATGGCCGACCAGGAAGCCGCTAGCGGCGGCGGGCGTCTTGCCGGCCTCGCCGCCGCCCGCGACGCGTTCTACCGGGGCGATATCGGCCGCGCCATTGTCCGCTATCACGAGGAAAACGGCGGCTGGATGACGATGGCCGATCTGGCCGATTTCCGGGTCGACATCGAGGCGCCGGTCACCGTCACCCACCGGGGCGTCACCCTGCATGCCTGCGGCGCCTGGTGCCAGGGGCCGAGCATGGCCCAGCTCTGGTCGTTCCTCGACGGCATCGATCTCGCGGCGCTTGGACACAACTCGCCACGATACATCCATCTGCTGACCGAGGTGATCAAGCTGGTCTTCGCCGACCGCGAGCTCTTCCTCGGCGATCCGGAATTCGTCGACGTGCCGCTCGATCATCTGCTCTCAAAGGCCCACGCGGCCGACCGGCTGAGCCTGATCCGCCCGGACGCGATTTTGCACGGCGCGGATCTCTGGGGCGGTGTGGCCGAGGCCGAACGGCAGATGGCGGCGGGTCAGGACACCTCCTATACCTGCGTCATCGACGCGGACGGCCTGGTCGCCTCGATCACGCCCAGCGACGGATCGGCAACCTCTCCGGTGACGCCGGGCTGGGGAATCACCCCGTCCTCGCGCGGCTCGCAGAACTGGGCCGTCAAGGGCCATCCCTCCGCCGTCGCGCCATGGAAGCGGCCGCGCCTGACCCCCAATCCGGCCATTGCCGAAAAGCCCGACGGCACCCTGATCCCCTTCGGCACGCCGGGCGGCGACGTGCAGTGCCAGGCGATGCTTCAGGTGCTGCTCAACGTCACCGAATTCGGCATGGAACCGCAGGAGGCGGTGGAAGCGCCGCGCTTCTCCAGCTACAGCCATCCGGACAGTTTCGAGCCGCATCTGGCGCTTCCGGACGTGCTGCGGATGGAGAGCCGGATCGCGCCCGAAACCCGCGAGGCGCTGCGCGGTATCGGCCATGACGTTCAGGAATGGCCCGAACTGATCTGGAAGGCCGGCGCGGTGTGTACGATCGTCCGCGACCCGAAAACCGGATTGCTTTCAGGCGGCGCCGATCCGCGCCGGCCCTGCGTCGCCATCGGCCGCTGATTAAGGGAGCAATTGTGAGAGGCCGCACAGATCATCCTTAATTTGCGGTTGTTTCCGCGTAAGCGGCGGGTCAAGATTGCGGTCACGGCATTTCCGAAATCACTTTTCGGACGGCCCTGGAACCACGAAACCGGCGGGTCCGAGGCTCGCTGCCGCAAGAAATTCATCAGGGAGGGGGCACTATGTGCGCGCAAAGAGCTACTGATCTCGATTCCTTCATGCAAGGGCTCGAGGCGAGAAACCCGGGAGAAGTCGAATTCCATCAGGCCGTCCGCGAAGTGGCGGCGGATATCATACCCTGGATGCAGGATCACCCGATCTATCTCAATCTGCAGATGCTCGAGCGTATGGCCGAGCCCGACCGCGTCGTCTCCTTCCGGGTCTGCTGGGAGGATGAGGAAGGCAATATCCGCGTCAATCGCGGCTACCGGGTGCAGAACAACAATGCGATCGGCCCCTATAAGGGTGGCCTGCGCTTCCACCCCTCGGTCAATCAGTCGATCCTGAAGTTTCTCGCCTTCGAGCAGACCTTCAAGAATTCGCTGACCGGTCTGCCGATCGGCGGCGGCAAGGGCGGCGCCGACTTCAACCCGAAAGGCAAAAGCAACCGCGAGGTGATGCGGTTCTGCCAGTCCTTCATGACCGAGCTGTACCGCCATGTCGGAGCGGATGTCGACGTCCCGGCCGGTGATATCGGCGTCGGCGGGCGCGAGATCGGCTACATGTTCGGCCAGTACAAGCGCATCACCAATCAGTTCACCGGCGTTCTCACCGGCAAGGGCATCGAGTACGGCGGCAGCGAGATGCGGCCCGAGGCGACCGGCTACGGCGCGACATATTTCCTCGATGAAATGCTGAAGACCAAGGGCGACAGCATCCGCGGCAAGTCGGTGCTGATTTCCGGTTCCGGAAACGTGGCGACCTTCGCCGCGGACAAGGTCAACCATCGCGGCGGCAAGGTTCTGACCTTGTCCGACTCGAACGGCTTCATCTACGATCCGGACGGCATCGACCTGGAGAAGGTCAATTGGGTGAAGGAACTCAAGAACCAGCGCCGCGGCCGGATCAGCGAATATGCCGATCATTTCAAGCGGGCCGAGTATCACGAAGGCAAGCGTCCTTGGGGCGTGAAGGCGGATCTGGCGATGCCTTGCGCGACCCAGAACGAAATCTCCGCGGAGGAAGCCGGAACGATGCTCTCGAACGGCATCATTGCGGTTTCGGAAGGCGCGAACATGCCGACGCATATCGACGGCATCCACAAGTTCCTCAACGCCAAGATCCTGTTCGGCCCGGCCAAGGCGGCCAATGCCGGCGGCGTCGCGATGTCCGGCCTCGAGATGAGCCAGAACTCGGAGCGGCGTTCCTGGAGCAACGAGGAATTGCGCAACATGC
>JAYOEU010000040.1:0-29028 GCA_038116915.1 Alphaproteobacteria bacterium | reverse complement strand
AGCGGCCATCGGCCCGAACCTCATAGGTTTCCGGGTCGACCTCCATCTTGGGCTGGTAGTCGTTCAGCTTCATCGACGCCTTGGATATGCCGCCCCGGGTATTGGCCACCGCCACCGTCTTCTTGGCGGCGCCCAGCGTATCGACAATCCCGGCCTCGTGGGCCGCGGCGCTGACGAAAGTGACGGCGGAGGCCGCGGTCGAGCCGCCGAAGGAGCCGAACATCGGGCGCTGATGAACCGGTTGCGGGGTCGGGATCGAGGCGTTCGGATCCCCCATCGCGGCCTGGGCGATCGTGCCGCCGACCAGCACCATGTCGGGTTTCACGCCGAAAAACGCCGGTGACCAAAGCACCAGATCGGCGCGCTTGCCGACCTCGATCGAGCCGACATGTTTGGAAATGCCCTGGGCGATGGCGGGGTTGATCGTGTATTTCGCGACATAGCGTTTGGCGCGCAGATTGTCGTTGTCGCCGGTCTCGCCATCCAATCGGCCGAACTGTTTCTTCATCTTGTCGGCGGTCTGCCAGGTCCGGATCACCACCTCGCCGACCCGCCCCATGGCCTGGCTGTCGGAGGCCATGATCGAGAACGCGCCCAGATCGTGCAGGATATCCTCGGCGGCGATGGTTTCCTTGCGGATCCGGCTTTCGGCGAAGGCGACGTCCTCGGGAATGCGCGGGTCGAGATGGTGGCAGACCATGAGCATGTCGAGATGCTCGTCCAGGGTGTTCACCGTGAACGGCCGGGTCGGGTTGGTGGAGGACGGCAGGACATTCGCCTCGCCGCAGACCTTGATGATATCAGGCGCGTGGCCGCCGCCGGCGCCCTCGGTGTGGAAGGCGTGGATGGTGCGGCCCTTGAAGGCGGCGATGGAGTTTTCGACGAAACCGGACTCGTTCAGGGTGTCGGTGTGGATCATCACCTGGACGTCGAGCGCGTCCGCGACGCCGAGGCAGCAATCGATGGCGGCGGGGGTGGTGCCCCAGTCCTCGTGCAGCTTGAGCCCGCAGGCGCCGGCCAGGATCTGCTCGCTCAGCGCATCGGGGAGCGAGGCATTGCCCTTGCCGAAGAAGCCGAGATTGATCGGCCAGTGATCGGCGGCCTGGATCATCCGCGCGATATGCCACGGGCCGGGCGTGCAGGTGGTGGCGTTGGTGCCGGTGGCGGGGCCGGTGCCGCCGCCCATCATCGTGGTGACGCCCGAGGACAGCGCCTCCTCGATCTGCTGCGGGCAGATGAAGTGGATATGCACGTCGAGGCCGCCGGCGGTCAGGATCTTGCCCTCGCCGGCGATCGCCTCGGTTCCGGGGCCGACGATGATGTCGACGCCGCTCTGCACGTCCGGATTGCCGGCCTTGCCGATGGCGGCGATTTTGCCGTCTTTCAGACCGATATCGGCCTTGATGATCCCGCTCCAGTCCAAAATCAGGGCATTTGTAATCACCGTGTCGACGGCGCCGGCCGCCCGGGTCGCCTGGCTCTGGCCCATGCCGTCGCGGATCACCTTGCCGCCGCCGAACTTCACTTCCTCGCCATAGGTGGTGAAATCGCGCTCGACCTCGATGAAGAGATCGGTGTCGGCCAGACGAATCTTGTCGCCGGTGGTGGGGCCGAACATACCTGAATATGCGGTCCGGCTCATCCTGGCGGCGACATTACCGCACCGGGCGCCCGCCCGCGCGGCCGCTACCGGCGTCACCTTGCCCATCGCCGCGCCGTTAAAGCCAATAACAGTGCCCGTGCCGCCGAACGGCACCAGGGTCACATCGCGGGTCTGGCCCGGCTCGAACCGGATCGCCGTGCCGGAGGGTATGTCCAGTCGCCGCCCGCGCGCGAGGGCTCGGTCGAAGTCCAGACCGGGATTTGTTTCCGCGAAATGGTAGTGGCTACCGACCTGAACCGGCCGGTCGCCGGTGTTGGAGACGGCGATCGTGACCCGTTCGGCGCCCTCGTTGAGAATGATCTCGCCGTCGCGGGGAAGGATTTCACCTGGTTTCATGGCCTCTCTCCTCAGCGGATTGGCTCGTGGACGGTCACCAGCTTGGTGCCGTCGGGAAAGGTCGCCTCGACCTGGACCTCGTGCAGCATCTCGGCGATCCCGTCCATCACCTGACCGCGGCTGAGCACGCCGGCGCCATCGGCCATCAACTCGGCGACGCTGCGCCCGTCGCGCGCGCCCTCGACCACATGATCGGTGATCAGCGCCACCGCCTCGGGATAGTTCAGCTTCACGCCGCGCTCCAGCCGACGGCGCGCCACCATGGCGGCCATCGAGATCAGCAGCTTGTCTTTTTCCCTGGGGGTGAGGTTCATGACCGGGTTTCCTTCAGATCGACCATATCCGGGGCATTCTCGCGGGCCGTTCGAGCACGCTCAAGCGCAAGTCGGACCAGACCCGCGCGAAATTCCGCCGCAGCTCCGCGCCGTCGGCGGAGATCATCCGGATGACCGCGGGTCCGCGCTCGAAACATCCGGCGCCGGCATTACCCTTGAAGTCCTCAAGGCCGGCGATGCTCCGGCGGCCGGCTTCGCATGCCCGTCGGGCTTCAGGGCCAAGACACCAGATCACCGCCGCCGCCGTGGCGCCCGGCAACGCGGAACGCCCGTTCATGGCGCCGCCGACATCGCCGTCAAGTCTCAGCGCATCAACCAAGACCCGCCGGCCGCCGGACCAGACCTCGGTCCGGTCGCGCAAGCTGCCGCTCGTGAAGGCCTCGCCCATCGCGGTCCGGCCGAAATGCAGGATCTCGCCGTACAGCAGCGTCGCGTCCCCATCCGCCGCAAGCCGGGTGCGCCGGTGCAGCCGCGCGTCGTCGAACAGGATCGTTCCCTGCGGCAGATATTCCAGAACCGCCCCACGCCGCGCCGAGATGTCGACGGAAAGATCCGCCGCGTCCCGGCTGGAGCGATAGATCTTCTCGGCGGCCTGCCCGGTCACCAGCACGCGGGCATGATCATCGGCCGATATCGTCACGGACAGCCGGTCGCCGCCGACCACGCCGCCCGCAGTGTTGACGAGGACGATGGTCGCCGGATCACCAGCCTCGGGAACCGGCCGCAGAAACCGGATCGGAGAGGCCTGGCGCAGCTCGGCGAGCCTTGTGTCCGGCCCGGAAAATCCGACCGCGCCCGACGCATCGAACCGGGACAGCGGGGCTTCGCGCGCCACCAGATTCACGAGCCCCGCCCGACGATCGGCGCGGGTTTTGCCGCGGCGCACAACACAATGGTTTTGTTCTTCATGGCGAATCGTAACAGACTGCACCCACAACCCGCGCGCAAGCGGGAAACGGCTTCGAGGGAGGCTGACCCGTGTTCGTCCTTGTGATGATCGCCTGCATGACGTTCGACGGCCGGACATCGTGTCAGGAGTTTGAGCGGCCCCACGCGTTCCAGAGCGAGCAGTCCTGTGTCCGGGCCGGCGTGATCGAGGAAGGCCGCTACGCGGCCCGAGGGGCGCGGCGTCCCTGGGTCCGCTATACATGGAACTGCCGCACGGGACAGGATGACCCGGTCCGGCACAACCGGGGCCGTGCCGCCGGTTGAGGGCGCGGTCATATGGTGAGGTGACGGCGGACATCAGCCTCGTCCAGATCGTCCCGCGCGCCCTGCAGGACGACCGCTCCCCGGTCGAGGACGACGATCTTGTCGGCCAGTTGATGGGCGAAGTCGAAATACTGTTCGACCAGCACGATCGCCATGTCGCTGCGGTCCCGGAGAATCTCTATGACGCGCTGGATCAGCTTAATGATCGAGGGCTGGATCCCCTCGGTCGGCTCGTCGAGCAACAGGACCTTGGGTTTGGTCACCAGCGCCCGGGCGATCGCGAGCTGCTGCTGCTGGCCGCCCGACAGATCGCCGCCCCGGCGCCCCAGCATTTCCTTCAGAACCGGGAAATAGCCGAAAAGGTCTTCCGGAATCAGCCGCTCCGATCGTGGCAGGGTCGCAAAGCCGGTCCGCAAATTCTCTCCGACGGTCAGACGGGCGAAAATATCGCGGCCTTGCGGGACATACGCGATCCCGGCCCGGGCGCGCTCATAGACCGGCCAGCGGCTTACCTCCGCGCCTTCGAGGTCGATCGACCCGCGGCTGATCCTCTCGACCCCCATGATGGCGCGTAGCAGGCTGGTCTTGCCGACGCCGTTGCGTCCGAGGACACAGGTCACCTCGCCCGGCCGGGCGGTAAAGCCGACACCCCGCACCGCCTGGCTGGCCCCGTAGTAGAGATCGATGTCACGCACCGTCAGCATGTCTGGATGTCCCGCTTCATCATCGTCCGAGATAGACCTCGATCACCGTCTCGTTCGCCTGCACGGTGTCGAGAGACCCTTCAGCAAGCACCGAGCCTTCGTGCAGAACCGTGACCGGGACGTCGAGGGCGCGCACGAACTCCATGTCATGCTCGACCACGACCACCGATCTCGTGGCGGCAATGGTCCGCAGCAGCGCCGCCGTGGTTTCGGTTTCGGCATCGGTCATGCCCGCGACCGGCTCGTCCACCAGCAGCAGATCCGGGTCCTGAATCAGCAGCATTCCGATCTCCAGCCACTGTTTCTGACCATGGCTGAGACCGCCGGCGGGACGATCCCGCAAATCCGTAAGGCCGGTGGCGGCAAGCACCTCGTCGATGGCCGCGCGTTCCGGAGCGGCGGCGGTAAAGCGGAACATGGACCGTACCCGGCGGTCGGCCTTCAACGCCATCCAAAGGTTGTCGAAAACCGTCAGCGCCTCGAAGACAGTCGGTTTCTGGAATTTCCGGCCGATCCCGAGATTGGCGATCGTGGGCTCGTCAAGCTTGGTGAGGTCGTGCGAGTCGCGGAACGTGACCTTTCCGGTATCCGGCCGGGTCTTGCCGGTGATCACGTCCATCATCGTGGTCTTGCCGGCGCCGTTCGGACCGATGACCGCCCGCATCTCGCCGGACATGACGACGAAGGAAAGGTCGTTCAGGGCCTTGAAGCCATCGAAGGACACCGAGACGCCGTCCAGTACCAGGATGGTTTCACCGGTCTTGCCCGCGGGGTCACGGGGCAAAGTCGCGGCTTCGGTCATGACGGCGTCTCCGCGCGGGATGCCTGCGCTCCGGTAGGCCGGGAGGAGCGGGTTTTGTCCGGCGCCAGCAGACGGGCGAGGCGCGCCAGACCGGCCCGCGAGCCGACCAGGCCCTTGGGCAGGAACAGGGTGATCACCACGAACAGGCCGCCGAGAAGGAACAGCCACATTTCCGGGGCCAGCGCCGTGAAATAGGATTTCAGGGCATTGACCGATATCGCGCCCAGAACCGCGCCATAAAGGCTTCCCCGCCCGCCTAGCGCCACCCATACGACGATCTCAATGGACTTCAGCGGCGAGAACTCGCTCGGGTTTATGATCCCGACCTGTGGCACATAGAGGGCGCCGGCGATGCCCGCGAGGACCGCCGATACGGTGAACACGAAAACCTTGTAGGTGTCGGTTCGATAGCCGACGAACCGGGCCCGGGCCTCGGAATCGCGGATCGCGATCAGGACGCGACCGATCTTGCTGGCGACGATCACCCTGCACACTGCGAACCCGCCGACCAGCGCCAGCGCGGAAAGTGTGAACAGAACGCCTCGCGTGCCGTCCGAGCGCAGGTCGAAGCCGAGAATGTCCTTGAAGTCCGTCAGTCCGTTATTGCCGCCGAACCCCATGTCATTGCGGAAGAAGGCGAGCATCAGGGCGTAGGTCAGCGCCTGGCTGATGATCGAAAAATAGACACCGCTGACCCGGGACCGGAAGGCGAGCCAGCCGAACAGGAAGCCGAGCACTCCCGGCGCCACCACGACCATGACCATGGCGAACCAGAACATGTCGAAGCCGTGCCAGAACCAGGGCAGCTCCTTCCAGTTCAGGAACACCATGAAATCCGGCAGCACCGGATCGCCATAAACCCCGCGCGGACCGATTTCCCGCATCAGGTGCATGCCCATGGCATATCCGCCGATGGCGAAAAAAGCGCCATGCCCCAGGCTCAGGATGCCGCAGAAGCCCCAGATCAGGTCGACCGAAAGCGCCAGCAGCGCGAAACACAGATATTTGCCAAACAGGCTGACCGCGAAGGAGGGCACGTGGAAGGCCGAGCTTTCGGGAACCGCGAGGTTCAGGACCGGCACCAGGACCGCCAGCGCGAGCGTGACACCGAGAAAGATCCTTGAGCCGAGATCATGGGCCAACAGTCTGAATGTAACGCCATTCGCCATCGCGGCCGAAGAGACAGAACCCGCCATGCTCAGTTCTCCGCCGCGCGGCCCTTGAGCGCGAACATTCCGCTCGGGCGTTTCTGAATGAACAGGATGATGAAGACCAATATCAGAATCTTGCCCAGAACCGCGCCGGCCCAGGGTTCCAGAAGCTTGTTTGCGACCCCGAGCGTCATCGCGCCCAGCACCGTGCCCCAGATGTTGCCGACACCGCCGAACACCACGACCATGAAGCTGTCGACGATGTATTGCTGGCCGAGATTGGGGCCGACATTGGTCAACTGGCTGAGCGCGACGCCGGCGATCCCGGCGATGCCGGAGCCGAACCCGAATGTCAGCGCATCGACCCAATTGGTCCGGATGCCCATGGAGGCGGCCATGCGCCGGTTCTGTGTCACCGCCCGCATCTGCAAGCCGAACGACGAGTAGCGCAGGAAAGCCACGATCAGCAGCACCAGAACAATGGTGAAGCCGATGATGGTCATCCGGTTGTAGGTCAGCGACAGCGCGGCGTTGACCTCGAAGGCACCGCTCATCCAGTCGGGCGTGATCACCGAGCGGTTGAGCGGCGAGAAGATCGTGCGCACCGCCTGCTGCAGCACCAGGCTTATCCCGAAGGTCGCGAGCAGGGTTTCCAGCGGCCGCCCGTACAGGAAGCGGATCACGCCGCGCTCCAGCAGAATGCCGACCGCGCCGGATACAAGGAAGGCGGCCGGGACCGCGATTGCCAGCGAATATTCGATGGCGCCCGGAAACACCTGCTGGATCACATAGGTCGTGTAGGCGCCGAGCATGATCATCTCGCCATGCGCCATGTTGATCACGCCCATGACTCCGAAGGTGATGGCAAGGCCGACCGCGGCGAGCAGCAGGACGGACCCGAGACTGATCCCGAAGAACAGGGTTTCCGCCATGCCGAAAAGCCGGCCGGTCGACTGGGTCACGGCGAGGGATTTGCCGGCGGCGGCCTTGATGTCCGGATCCGCGTCGTTGAGCGAGAGCGCGCCGAGAATGATCATGACATCCTGGTCCAGGACATCCGCCAGCGCCAGGATGGCGGCCAGACGCGCCTCCTTGTCTCCGGTTTTCGCCTGGATCGCGTCGCGGGCGATCCGCATGGCGGATTTCACCTCGGCGTTCGCCTCGCGCTCCAGCGCCCGGTCGAGGGAGGGAAGCATCGAGGCATCGCCATCCTTGACCAGCGCGCGGGCGGCTGCGGCGCGCGCCTCGGCGGTTCCGGCGGTAAGCGCCAGGCCGCCGATCGCCAGGCGCAAGCGGCCGCGCAATTCGTTGTTGATGGAGATTTTCTTGAGTGCCCGTTTTTTGACCTCGCCGAGGTCCTTTCCGTCAAACGGGTGGGAAATCCGGTAGTCGCTTCCGGCCGGCTCGCCGATCACCACGCGGTCGGTTTCCTTCTCGCGAAACAGCAGGCCATCGAGCATGGCGCGGAGCGCGGGAAGGGCGGCGGGATCTCCAAGATCCTGAAGGCTGTCGATCGCCGCGCCCTTGGCGTCGAAGTTTTCCGCGTCCAGGGCATTGATCCGGTCGTTGAGATCCGATGCCAGTGCCGGACCGGAAACCGCCATCATGACAGCCACGATCGTGCGCGCGAGGAATGACGTTATGAGGTTCATGCGGGTCTCGGGAGTGATCACGGGGGCCCGGCGATTGATTTCGCCGGGACCCGCGTTTCCGTTACTGGAGAGGATGATCAGTAGTTCTGGCCGGCGCACTTGCCGGTATCGATGTTGAAGTTTCCGCAGGAGATCGGAGCGGTCCAGTCCGCCACGATCCGCGCGCTGTCGGGAAGGTAGTCGGTCCAGGCATCACCGATGACGCCGCCCGAGGTCTTCCAAACGGTCTCGAACTGTCCGTCGGCCTGAATTTCACCGATCAGCACCGGCTTGGTCAGGTGATGATTGGTGTTCATCACGGCCATTCCGCCAGTCAGGTTCGGATAGGTGATGCCGTACATCGCCGAGCGAACCGCGTCGACCGCCGTGGTGCCGGCCTTCTCGACCGCCTTCACCCACATGTTGAAGCCAATATAGTGGGCTTCCATGGGATCGTTCGTGACGCGCTTGTCATTCTTGATGAAGGCGTGCCATTTCTTGATGAACTCGTCGTTGGCCTTGGAATCCGCGCTCATGAAGTAGTTCCATGCCGCGAGATGGCCGACCAGCGGCGCGGTGTCGATGCCCGAAAGCTCTTCCTCGCCGACCGAGAAGGCGACGACGGGAATGTTTTCGGCCTTGATGCCCTGGTTGCCGAGTTCCTTGTAGAAGGGAACGTTGGCATCGCCGTTGATGGTGGAAACGACGGCGGTCTTTTTGCCGGCGGCTCCGAAGGTCTTGATGTCGGACACGATGGTCTGCCAGTCGGAATGCCCGAACGGCGTGTAGTTGATCATGATGTCCGCCGGCTTGACGCCTTTGCTCTTAAGGTAGTTCTCAAGGATCTTGTTGGTGGTGCGGGGGTAGACATAGTCGGTGCCCGCGAGCACCCAGCGCTTCACGCCCTTGCCCATCAGATAGTCAACCGCCGGGATCGCCTGCTGGTTCGGCGCGGCGCCGGTGTAGAAGACGTTCTTCGAGCTTTCCTCGCCCTCGTACTGGACCGGGTAGAAGAGGAGACCGTTCAGCTCCTCGAAGACCGGCAGTACCGACTTGCGGGAAACCGACGTCCAGTTGCCGAACACCACGTCAACCTTGTGAATCGCCAGGAGTTCCCGGGCCTTTTCGGCGAACAGCGGCCAGTCCGAAGCCGGGTCCACGACGACGGCTTCGAGTTTCTTGCCGAGCAGGCCGCCCTTCTTGTTCTGTTCCTCGACGAGCATGAGGACGGTGTCTTTCAGCGTGGTCTCGCTGATCGCCATGGTTCCGGACAACGAGTGCAGAACCCCGACCTTGATCGTGTCGGCGGCCATTGCCGTCACCGCAAATCCGAAGGTCGCGGCGGCCGTGGCCATCCCTAGAATAGTCTTTCTGTGCATTGCGAAATCCCCTTCGCGTGAATTGTGCAATGCACCATCACAAGATCCGTGCCAGAATCAAAAATGGCGGATTTGTGCCATTTTCCGAGTCAAAAAGGGGAGTGTTGAAAAAATGAGTGATCAAATTTCGATCACAAAATTTTTGGTGATTAAAAAACAGCCATTGTCGCCGGTCCGGCCAGTCGCCATGCTGAACAGGAGATACCGGTCCGGTGTGCTTCCGGACATTCTTGCAAGGATTCAAGCCATGGAAAGACGCGGACCATGACCCAAAGTCGGCAAGTCGCAATCGTCACCGGCGGATCGCGGGGCATCGGCCGCGCCATCTCGTCGCGCCTGGCGGCCGAGGGGGCCGCGATCTGCATCAACTATTCGGCCAGGCCCGAGCCGGCGGAGGCTCTCGTCCGCGAACTTTCTGAAAACGGAGCGTCCGCGATCGCGGTGCGCGCCGATGTGTCGGACCCGGACCAGGCCCGCGCGCTTATCGAGGAGGCGGCCTCGGCTCTCGGGGCGCCCACGATCCTGGTCAACAATGCCGGCGTTTCTGCGCCGGCCACGTTGGAGACTTATGACGAGGCGGCGCTGGACCGCATGCGGCGGGTCAATGTCAACGGCGTCATCAACACGATCCGCGCGGCGATGGCCGGCATGAAGGAGCGCGGTTACGGCCGTATCATCAATATCGCCTCGAACGCGGCCATCGGAACGGCCCTGCCGGGCACGACGTTCTATGCGGCAACGAAGGCCGAGGTTCTGATCCTGACCAAGCGCTTCGCCTTGGAGCTCGGCCGTGACGGCATTACCGTGAACGCCGTCTGCCCGGGATGGATCGTCACCGACATGACCCGCGGCTCGGCGACCGAGGAAGCCTTCGCCGAGCGCGTCGTGGGGATGCGCGAGCGGACCATGGTCGGCCGGGTCGGCGCGCCCGAGGATATCGCCGCCGCCGTCGCTTTTTTCGCCGGCCCCGATGCCGGCTTCACGACGGCGCAGGTTCTGACCGTGGATGGCGGCCGCAAGGACTATATCGGTCATAATTAATGCGGGATCGGCGCCGGTTTTGCTGGTATCGAAGACCGTGCGCGTGTCCCGATGCCGGCTTTGTAAGCCCGCATCGGAGCGATGGATGTGAAGGGGGTAGGGCATGCAGTTCCATCTCAACGGCTTCCGGACCGGCGATCCGGCCATTGCCGAGGCCGCTACGGGAGCTGGAAAAAGCCTGCAGGAGGTGGATGTCCTGATTGTCGGATGTGGTCCCGCCGGTCTGACCTTGGCGGCGCAGCTCTCCGCCTTTCCCGACATCAGAACGCGGATCGTCGACCAGAAGTCAGGGCCGCTTGAAATCGGCCAGGCCGACGGTGTCGCCTGCCGCTCTATGGAGATGTTCGAGGCCTTCGGTTTCGCCGACAAGGTGGCCAAGGAGGGCTATGCGGTCAACGAGGTGACCTTTTGGCGGCCCGACACCGCCGGCCGCCTGGCCCGCGCCGACAGGATCCAGGATGTTGAGGACGGCCTGTCCGAAATGCCGCACATGATCCTGAACCAGGCCCGCGTGCATGATTTCTATCTCGAAGTGATGCGGAACTCGGCCCGCCGTCTTGAGCCGCTCTACAACCGCCGGCTCGTGGGGCTTGCGGCGGAGCATGGCGCGAACGGCCGTGTCGCCGCCACCTTCGAGTGCCTTGAGCGCGGTGGCGAACGGGAGACCGTCCAGGCCCGCTATGTCGTCGGCTGTGATGGCGCCCGCAGCATCGTGCGCGGTGCGCTCGGCCAGGAGTTGAAGGGCGAGTCCGCGCGTCAGCTCTGGGGGGTGATGGATATTCTCGCCGTCACCGATTTCCCCGATATCCGGCTGAAATGCGCGATCCAGTCGGCTGGGCACGGCAGCATCCTGATCATTCCGCGCGAGGGCGGATACATGGCCCGCCTCTATATCGAACTGGATGAGTTGCGCGACGGCGAGCGGGCCGCCGGTCGAGGCGTCACCGCCGAGGCGCTGATCGAAAAGGCCCGGGCGATCCTCGATCCCTATACGCTCGACGTGCGGGAAGTCGCCTGGTGTTCGGCCTACGAGATCGGTCAGCGGGTTTGCGATGCCTTCGACGACGTGCCGGACGATCAGCGCTCGGTCCGCTCGCCCCGCATCTTCATCGCCGGCGATGCGTGCCATACCCACAGTCCCAAGGCCGGGCAAGGCATGAATGTCTCAATGGCCGACACCTTCAATCTCGGATGGAAGCTCGCCATGGTGCTGCGCGGCCAGGCCCGGCCCGAGCTGCTCCATACCTATTCCGCGGAACGCACCGCCAAGGCGCGCGAACTCATCGACTTCGACCGCGACATGGCGCGTCTGTTCAGCGAGAAGCCGAAGACCGAGGCCGACGCGGCGGTGTTCCAACGCTATTTCCAGAAGCATGGCCGCTACACGGCGGGGGTCGAGACCCGGTATGACTCCTCGATCATCACCGGGGATGCCGGTCATCAGCGCCTTGCCGCGGGTTTTGAGATCGGCAAGCGGTTCCATTCGGCGCCGGTCATCCGGCTCGCCGACGCCAAGCCGGTGCAGCTCGCGCACCTGATCAAGGCGGACGGGCGGTGGCGGCTGTTCCTCTTCGCCGCCGCCAACGACCGGGGCGGACCGGAGGGCAAAATTGCCGGGCTCTGCGCGTATCTCGCAGGCTCTCCCGAAAGTCCGGTCCGGCGTTACACGCCGGAGGCCGCTGATATCGACTCGGTGATCGACGTGCGCGCGGTCTTTCAGCCCGGCCACCTGGATCTGGCGCTGGAGGTAATGCCGGCGCTGCTGCGGCCGGCCAAGGGGCGTCACGGACTGACGGATTATGAGAAGATCTTCGCGCCGGATCCGAGGTCCGGCCCGGACATCTTCGATCTGCGCGGGATCGACCGCGCGCAGGGCGCTCTGGTGGTTGTGCGGCCGGATCAGTTCGTCGCAGCCGTCCTGCCGCTGGACGGGACCGCCGCGTTGTCGCGTTTTTTCGACGCATTCATGGCGCGTTAGGGGGCATATTCCCCGAGAGAGGCGCCTCGGGGCCGGAATGCTGAACGGCGGGATCGGGTGGGTGAACGCCATGCGGTCGAACCCGGCCAGACGGAGGTAACGGAGCGGATGGAGAGTTCCGGCAGTATCGGATACAGCCTTCTGGCGGTGATCGCATTGCTGGCGGCGAACGCGTTTTTGTCGCGGTGGAGTTCGCGCTCGTCAAGGCGCGGTCGGTCAGGATCGACAATCTGGCGGGCGAGGGCGGGTTTTCCGCGAAGCTGACACAGAAAATCCTCGGCAATCTGGAGGCCTATCTCGCGGCCTGCCAACTCGGCATCACGATGGCGTCCCTCGGCCTCGGCTGGGTCGGTGAGCCGGCGGTCGCGGCGCTTCTGAGCCCGCTCCTCCTGCCGCTCGGTCTCGGAGAGGAGGGGTTGCACACGGTCTCTTTCCTGCTTGGCTTCGTGATCTTCTCCTCCCTGCATATCGTCGTCGGCGAGCAGGTTCCAAAAACCCTGGCAATCCGCCGGCCGGAGCCCATGGCCCTGGTTTGCGCCGCGCCGCTGCGTTTGTTCTTTCTGATCTTCTATCCGTTGAACTGGCTCCTCAATTCGACATCCCGGGGCATGCTGCGCCTGCTTGGCGTCGAGGAGGCGCCCCATGTCGACGTGCTGACCGGTCCCGAACTGCAGGGCCTGGTCAGCAACTCCGTCGAGCACGGCACGCTGAGCCAAGGCAAGGCCGAGATGCTGCACAACGTCTTCCGTTTCGACGAACGCAGCATCGGCAGGGTGATGATCCCCCGCGTCGAATGCCACGTCTTGGACACCGACGACGATCCGGAGACGATCATCGCCACAATGAAGGAAACCAAGCATTCCCGCTTCCCGGTGATCCGGGGCGATCAGGACAATCTGGTGGGCATCGTCCTCGCGAAGGATCTGATGGACGCGATGCTGGACGGGGTGGAGGCCCCCTGGACGCGTTTGAGCGAGTATAGCCGTGACCCCCATGTGGTTCCGGAGTCCCTGAAGATTTCGACGCTCTTCGACGCGATGCGGGCGGAAAAGATCCATATGGCCTGCGTGATCGACGAATACGGCTCGTTTGTCGGTCTGGTGACGATGGAGGATCTGCTGGAGGAAATCGTCGGCGAAATCATCGACGAGACCGACGACAGCCCGACCGAATTCCCGATCGAGGTGACCGACGCCGGCTGGACCGCGCATGGTCTCGCCTCGTTGAGCGATGTTGAAAGGGTGACCGGCCTCGTCGTGCCGGACGATCTGGAGGCGAACACGCTTTCCGGTCTGCTCATGCAGAGGCTGGAGCGGATGCCGGACGTGTCGGACAGGATCGAGGAAGCGGGATTCAGTCTGACCGTGACCGCGGTCAAGGACCGGAGGGTCGAAACCGTCACGATCGAAAAGCTTACCGAGCCGGTGGAGGTCGCCAAGGAGGAATAGGCCCGGGTCCGGACCCCGCCCCGGTCAATCGGCGGCGAGATCCGTTCCGGTGGGCGGAATGGCTTGTTATTCCGAGCCCTTCCAGTCGTCCATGATCTCGAATTTCATCCGCCGCTTCTCTTCCGCGGAGGCTTTCCAGTTGTTGCCGATCGCCGCGCCCTCCCAGGAGCCGTAGGCCGGATTGGCGAACATGATCCACTCACGGCCCCAGCGGTCCATGTGTTTGGCGAAAACCTCCTGCCGTTCCTTCGGCGTGCCGTCGACCTTCTCGTCGGTGAAGTCGCCGAGGTTGTCGCCGAGCTGAAGCAGGACCCGATATCCGGCGGTGACATGAGCGCGGCGGGGAGTCTTGTCCGATGCCTTCCACTCCTCTTTTTCGCCGCGCAGCAGCACCACGTCCTCGCTCTCGTCGACCGGGTAGCCGAACTTGGCGAGATTGTCGCGGGTGGCCTGTTCCTCGGGGCCCTTGCGGTTCGAGACGTAAAAGACCTTCACGCCATTGGAGGCCGCATATTTGGTGAAATCCAACGATCCCGGAATCGCTCTCGACGTCCGGCTTTCAACGAAAGCCGCCCAGGTCTTCGAGCTGTAGTATTTGTCGTTCTCGACGATCCAGGCCTGATAGGGCGAGTTGTCGAGCACCGTTTCGTCGATATCGAGAATGACCGCGGGCGGCTTGCCCTCATAACCCGTTCCCTGCTCCAGGGCCGCGGTCCAGGACTTGTCGGCCAGCGCCTGATCCAGACGCAGCTTGGCGAGCTGATACAGAGCCGTCGCGTTGGCCTTGTATTCGACCGCGTTCTGCATCCAGTAGGCCGCATTCAGTCCGTCATTGGCCTTGGGCCCGTCCGCGGCGGCGGTCCCGACCGTGCCCAGCATCAGGCCGCCGATCGCCAATGCCGTCATTTGAACCACTCGAGCGTGCTTCGCCATTGTCCTCTCCCGTTTTACATGAGTTGCCGCGCATGCGGCCGAACCCGTCACGCACCCGCGCCAATCCTATGCCCATCGGTGCCAATTGCACGCGCAATTTTGGTCCGGCTGGACGGTATTTCTTCGCGGGCGGTTTCCGGCTTCGAGCTGTGTGCTGACGGACCGGGGAAAGGCCGACCGGACCGTGCATTGCGCTCGCGACCGCTGTGGCTACAATCCACGTGCCGGACAGCCGCGGGTCCTGATCCCGGCGGCGGAGGCGAGTGTGAATAGGAGCAGTGCATGACGTGGCGAATCGGGGTGGACATCGGCGGCACCTTCACCGACGTGGCGGTGGTTGACGAGGCCGACGGGTCGATTGGCGTGACCAAGGTCTCCTCGACGCCGGATGATTTCGGGCGCGGTGTGATCGAGGCGTTGGAGCAGGCGATCTCGCGTTACGGGATCAGGCCCGACGCGGTGACCCTGCTGGCCCATGCGACCACCGTGGTCACCAATGCGATCTTGCAGCAGAACGGCGCCAGGGTCGGGTTGATCGCGACCAGGGGCTTTCGGGATATTCTGGAGCTGCGGCGCTCAGCCCGCGCCGATCTCTATGATCTCTTTCAAGACCCGCCTTCCGTGTTGGTGGCGCGCCGCCATCGGATGGAGATCACCGAGCGGATCGGCGCCGACGGAGCGGTCGTCACGCCGCTTGCCGAAGCGGAGATCGACGGCCTGATTGCGGATCTGAAAGCCGCGAAGGTCGAAGCGGTCGCGGTGTCGCTGCTGTTCTCGTTCCTGAACGATACTCATGAGCGCCGCCTGGGCGAAAGGTTGCGCGAGGCCCTCCCGGGGATTCCCGTCTTCCTCTCCTCTGAGGTTCTGCCCGAGATCCGGGAGTTCGAACGCACCAGCACCACGGCGGTCTGTGCCTATGTGGGGCCGATCCTCGCCTCCTATCTGGCTCGGCTGAAGGGCGCCGTTGAAGGCATGGGGCTGCCTGCGCCCTATGTCATGGGGTCCGGCGGCGGGGTTTTCGAGATCGAGGAAAGCCTGCGGATGCCGGCGATGGCGGCGGAGTCCGGTCCGGCCGCGGGCGTGATCGCGGCGGCATTGGCCGGCCGGCAGACCGGGCGGCCCAACCTGCTCTCCTTCGACATGGGGGGCACCACCGCCAAGGCAAGTCTGATTCGCGACGGTCAGATCGAAACGACGCCGGAATACGAGGTTGGCGGCGAAGGCAGCGCCAGCCGCTGGCTGCACGGCACCGGCCATCCGATCCGGGTGCCGGTGATCGATCTCGCCGAAGTCAGCGCCGGCGGCGGCAGCATCGCCTGGGTCGATCCGGCCGGCTCGCTCCGGGTCGGCCCGCGCAGCGCCGGCGCCTCGCCGGGACCGGTCTGCTACGGCCAGGGAGGCACCGAGCCGGCGGTGACCGACGCCAACCTCATTCTCGGCCGTTTGGACGCGACCTCGCTTCTCGGCGGCGACTTGCCGATCGACTATTCCCGCGCCGAGGCGGCGATGCGGGAAAAGGTTGCGGGTCCCCTCGGACTTTCGGTCGAACAGGCGGCGGCCTCGGTGATCCAGGTGGTGAACAACGCCATGGCCGAGGCGCTGCGGATCGTGTCGGTGGAACGGGGCCACGACGCCCGGGAATTCTCGCTGATCTGTTTCGGGGGCGCCGGACCGCTTCACGCGGCGGCGCTGGCCGAGGAACTGGAGATCTCGGAGGTCGTCGTGCCGCCGATACCGGGCGCGTTTTCCGCGCTCGGGCTGGTCGGCTCGGATATCCGCCGCGACTATGGCCGGACCTTCTTCGCGGTATTGGACGAGGCGGACCCGGCGGCGCTGGAGGCGGCCTACCAGGACCTGGAGGCCGAAGCCCGGCGGATGCTGGCCCGTACCGGCATCCCCGAGGACGAGTGGCTGCTGGAGCGGACGGCGGACCTGCGTTACATCCGTCAGGCCTATGAGTTGAATGTGGCCGCGCCCGGCGCCATCGACGCGGCATCCCTGCCGCGTTTCGCCGAGGGCTATCACGACAAGCACGCGCTGACCTATGGCCATGCCAATCGTGGGGAGCGGGTGCAGATCGTCACTCTACGCCTCTCGGCGGCGGCCCGGCTTCCCGCCCTGACGCTTGCGCAGAAGGTAACCGCAAGGGGCGGTGGAAGTGAGAAGGCTCGGCGCCCGGTCTGGTTTGAAAAAACCGGGCGGGTCGAGACGCCGGTCCATGACCGCGACCGCATGGCGCCCGGTGACAGTCTTGCAGGCCCGGTCATCATCGAGTCCCTGGACTCCACGATCGTGGTGCCGCCGGACTGGAGCGCGCGCATGGATGAGCGGGGATTCATCCTGTTGACCATTGAAAGGGGAGGCGCGTCATGAACGATCTCGGCTCGACCGTGCGGGGGTTCGATCCCGCGACCTTCGTGGTGATTAAGAATTCGCTCTACGCGGCGGCGGAGGAGATGAAGATCGTCCTCGCCAAGACTGCGTATTCCCCGATCCTCAAGGTGGCCGGGGACTATTCCTGCGGGATCTTCGATGCGGGCGGCCAGATGGTGGCTCAGGGACCGGACCTGCCGATCCATCTCGGCTCCATGCCCGACGCGGTCAAGGCGGTGGCCATGGCTTTTGATAGGTTCGAGGATGGCGATGTCTTCATTCACAACGATCCCTATTTCGGCGGCAGCCATCTTCCGGACGTGAACGTGGTCACGCCGGCCTTCCATGGCGGCAAGCTGATCGGCTTTGCCGGGATCCGCGCACATTGGCCGGATGTCGGCAGCGCCACGCCCGGCAGCTACGGCGCGGTGACGGAGATCTTCGGCGAGGGGCTGCGCCTGCCACCGGTGAAGCTCTATTCCAAGGGTGTGCTGAACCGGGATGTGGACGCGATCATCTTCGCCAATGTGCGCACCCCGGAGGAGCGGCGCGGCGATCTCGGCGCTCAGATCGCGGCGAACCGCCGAGCGGCTCAGCGGCTCGGCGCGCTGGCCGACAAATACGGCACCGATACCCTGATCGAGGCCATGGCCGAGGTGATGAACTATTCCGAACGGATGATGCGGACCTTGCTGTCGCGCCTGCCGGACGGCGAGTCGACATTCGAGGATTTCTGCGACGGCGACGGGATCATTGAGGAGGGCGATACCGAGGATCGGCCCTTCACCATCAAAATGCGGGTGAAAAAGACCGGCGATGCGCTGGAGGTCGATTTCACCGGCACGGACCCGGCGGTCAGCGGTCCGATGAACGCGCCGCTCTCGGTCACCGCATCCGGCGTGTTCACCGCGCTCAAGACCATCGTCGATCCCGAGGGATTGGCGCCGCCGAATTCGGGATGCTGGCGGACCATCTCGGTGAGCGCGCCCAAGGGCTGTGTGCTGAACGCGGAGTTTCCCTCGCCCGTGGTCTATGCGAATCACGAGATCTCGCACCGGGTCTGCGACATGACCTTCGGCGCGGTGGCGCCGTTCTGGCCCGACAATGTGATGACCTGCAGCCAGGGAACCTCGGCGGTGGTGACCTTCGGGGGCCAGGATCCCCGCAACGGTCAGCGCTATGTCTCCTACGAGACCATCAAGGGTGGTTTCGGCGCGCGGCCGAACAAGGACGGCATCAACGCGGTGGCCAGCGGCATCTCGAACACCATGAACACGCCGATCGAGATCCTTGAAATGAGTTTCCCGGTCCGGGTCGAGGAATACGCGCTGACCCCCGACAGCGGCGGGCCGGGCCGCTACCGAGGCGGGCTCGCGGCACACCGCACCTGGACCGTGCTCGGCCACAAGGCGCGGGCGTCGTCTTGCCTCGAGCGCACCCTTTCGGCCCCCTTCGGGCTTGCCGGCGGCGGGCCCGGCATGGCCGCGCGGATCTGGACCGAGGCAAGGGACGGGACGACGAAGCCGGCGCCGGGCAAGGGCGGCTTCGATGTGCCGGACGGCGGCAGGATTCATCTTCAGGTCCCCGGCGCCGGCGGTTATGGCGATCCGAAAGACCGCGACAGGGGGGCGCTGCGCGAGGATGTCCTCGACGGCTATGTCAGCGAACAGGCGGCGCGGGACGTCTATGGGATGGGGGACTAATTCTTAACCGACCCGGAACCATCACGCCCGACTTTTCCGTCGCCCTGGCGAACGGCAGGGCCCGGCCTCGCTATGTCCGCGCGGGTTGGTCAAGGGGTGAGGGAGCAGACTGAACCGTTCGATTCAAGGCCCTGCCTTGCGCCAGGGCGACGGACACATTCAAGACCGTTTTGGCAGCGAGCTGGCTTGTCCCGGTCAAACCTTATTCACCGGATGCATGGGCGCCTCGCCCTTCAGGACCCGGACCATGTCGGCGCCGGCGGTGCCGGCGATGGTGCGCAGGCATTCCCGGGTCGAGCCGGCCATGTGCGGCGTGATGATCAGGTTCGGTGCCTTGTAGATCGGGCTTGCCGGGTCCGGCGGCTCGCCCTCCAGAACGTCCAGCGCCGCGCCTCCGAGACGCCCTTCCTTGAGTGCCGCTGAGAGCGCGGCCTCGTCGATCAGGCTGCCGCGCGCGCAGTTCACGATCATCGCGTCGGCTTTCATCTTGGCGATGGCCGCGGCGTTGATCATGTGCCGGGTCGCCGGGATCGCCGGGGCGTGGAGCGAGAGGATATCGGCATTGGCCAACACGCCGTCCAGCGCCATCGGCTCGGCGCCGCGCCGGTTGATTTCCTCGTCCGACAACGCCGGGTCGTGGGCGATCACCCCCATGCCGAAGGCGGCGGCGATCCGCGCCACCCGCTGGCCGATCTGGCCGAGGCCGACAAGGCCCAACACCCGGCCCTTCAGCTCGCCGCCGGTATGGCGCGCGCTGTCCCAGGCCTTTTCCGCCTTGGCCTTGTGCGCCGCATCCGGAATGCGACGGAGCAGCGAGAGCATCAGCCCGAACGTGATCTCCGTCACCGCGTCGGCATTGGCGCCGGGCGTGTTGGTGACCCGGACTCCTCGCGCCGTACAGGCGGCGACGTCCACCGGGTCGACGCCGGCGCCATGCACCGCGACGACCTTCAGGTCCGGCAGCCGGTCGAGCAGGGAAGCGGTGATATAGCCCGAGCGCAGCAGGATCGCGCCGGCTCCCTGAAATTCACCGGCCCAATGTTTCTCTTCTTCCGCCGACAGAGGCTTGTAGGGCAGGGCTACGCCGCGCACCTCGAAATCCTGTCCGGCGGCGTTCAGGACCGGTTCCTCAAGGATCGGAAGTTCGGCGGTCGCGGCAAGCGCGATCCAGGGGGGCGATGTCGGGTTCATGACAGGGATCCAGGTTGGCGGACAAGAGGGCGGATATTATCGATATCGCCGGGAATTGGAATGCCCGGATCGCTCGCCTAAAGTGTGGGCAGTGAAACCTGAGTCCGGACTCCAGTGCAATGCCGACATCACCCATGCAGCCCGCGGGTCTGACCGCGTTGATCCGCGACGCGCTGACGGCCGGCGGGTTTTCCGACGCCAATGCCGCCATCGTCTCCGAGCATCTCGTGGATGCCGAGATGAAGGGGGTTTCCAGCCACGGGGTCAACCGGTTGGGCCTCTATCTCGGAGAGGCGAAGCGCGATGTGATCGACCCGAAGGCCGATCCGCTGATCACCGAGCCGCGCGGCGGCATGCTGCATGTGGACGGCGCGCGCGGGATCGGCATCGTCGCCATGAAGCGGGCCACCGACGCCGGCATCGCCGCTGCCCGGGAACGCGGCATGGCGACGGTCGGCATCGTCAAGTGCGGCCATACCGGACGCATGGGCGCCTATGGCGAGCAGGCGGCGGAAGCCGGCTTCATGGCGATCAGCCTCGGTGGCGGCGGCCGGCGACTCTGGGGCAACGTGGTGCCCTTCGGCGGCAAGGATCCGATGATGAGCACCAATCCCTACACCTTGGCGCTGCCGGGCGGGCCGGGCGATCCGGTGGTCTGCGACTTTGCGATCTCCACCTGGCCGGCGGGCAAGGTTGCCGTCGCCCGCGCCAATGGTCAGACCCTGCCGCCGGACGTGGTGGTGGACAAGAACGGCCAGCCCTCGAGCGACCCCGAGGCCTTCTACGACGGCGGCGCGCTGTTGCCGGCCGCCGGCCCCAAGGGCAGCGGCATGGGGATCATCGCCGAGTTGATGGGCGATGCCATGCTCGGCGAGGCGGTGGAATACAACTGGCTGATGGTGCTGATCCGCGCCGATGCCTTCCGTCCGATGACCGACTATGCAAAGGCCGCCGAGGGGTTCATGGCCGAGGTCCGGGGCTCGACCCCGGCGCCGGGCTTCGACAAGGTGATCATGCCCGGCGAGCGCGAAACCAGTCAGGCGCGGGCGGCGGCCGGGGCCGGCATCGTGGTCGGCGACGGCGTCTGGAACGGCATCGTCGAGGCGGCGCGTTCGGTCGGGATCGAGCCCGGGGACTATGTCTGATGCCTGACCGGTAAGCGGAGGAAACCATGAGCAGTGCCTTGCCCACCCCGATCCATGCCGCGCCGATCACCGAGCCGAGCGCCTGAACGCCGGCGGATCTGGCGGACGATCCGAGCCATGAGGTCACTTTGACCGGCGACGAGGCGGGTAACCTCGTCAACGCCTTGCGCCGTGCCCGCGAGGCCGGCATCGAGCTCGCCCGGGTGACGCAGGAAAATTTCCCGCTGCCGAATTGCGGCGGGGTGATCTCCAGGATCAGCCGCGAATTGCGGTCCGGGCGCGGCTTCGCGCTGCTGCACGGATTCCCGGTTGAAGGCCGGTCGCGCGACGACATCGCGCTGATGTATTGGGGCTTTTGCGCGCATCTCGGTCTCGGGGTCACGCAGAACAGCGATGGCGGCCTGATCCATTATGTGACCGAGGGCCGGCTGCGCCCCAATCAGGGAACCAGGGGCGTCGGCGATCCCGGCAAGGTCTCGCTGCATGTGGATCTGGCGGACGTCACGACCTTGCTTTGCATCCGTCAGGCCAAGGACTCGCCGCCCAGTCAGCTTGCGAGTTCCACGGCGGTCCACAATGCGTTCCTCGCCCGCGCTCCGGAACATCTGGAACGGCTCTACCGAGGCTTTGCCTGGGACCGCCAGAACGAGCACGGCGCGACGGAAACCCCGACCACGGGTTACCGGGTGCCGGTTTTCAGCCAATCCGGCGGCGTGGTGTCCTGCCGCTACAACAGGAACTGGATCACCAAGGCCGCGATGCGGGGCGCGGGGTTCACGGCGGACGAGACCGCGCTTCTGGACCTGCTGGACGAGCTTGCCCAGGAACTCCGTTTCGAGTTTCCGTTCCAGCCTGGCGACGTTCAGTTCGTCAACAACTACACCGTCCTGCACGGCCGGGCGCCGCACGAGCCGGCGGCGAACGAGGACGACACAAGGCTACTGATGCGGATCTGGTTCAACATGGCGGGCATCCGCGCGTTCGCCGACGAGCCGATCATCCGGCACGGCATCATCAGCCACGGCAAGCTCGGCTGGCCGGCGCGGGACCTGCTGGCGGGGCTAGACGGCAAGGTGCACGCCCGCCGGCCGGTGGATCAGGCGCCGCTCGGCCATGGCTGATCAGGCCGCGCCGCCCTCGCAGGCCAGGATCACCAGATCCGCCGCCGCCGGACTGCAGACGATCGGGGTGTCATGCATAATCGCGAGCCGGGTCAGCGCGATCAGATCCACATCGTTGGAGTAATGCGCCTGCGGATCGGCGAAGAAGATCACCGCGTCGAGTTCTCCCGTTGCCACCATGGAGCCGAGCTGCTGGTCGCCGCCCCGGGTGCCGCGCTGGAGACGCTGGATCGAAAGGCTTGGATGGGCCTCGCGGAGCATGGCGCCGGTCCCGCCGGTGCAGACCAGGCGCTGGCGCTCCAGAACCCGCACATGCCGACCCACCCAGGCGGTAAGCTGTGATTTGCGCGCGTTATGGGCGACCAGCGCGATCCGTCGCGGCGCCGTCGAGACCTGGCCCGCCCGTGTCGTCATGGCGAGGATCGAGCGCACCTGGGCCGTCAGCCCCTTGCCCTCGGCCGGAAACCCGCCGGAGAGCGCGGCGGTTCCGACGGTGAAGCCGGCGGCGCCGGCGGTCGCGGCGGCCCGCACCCGTTCCTCGCGGTCGATGCTTCCGGCGATGACGACGGGCTTTTCCGAGGCCTCGCACACCGCGCGCATCAGCGCCGGCACATCGCCCCAGAACCGGTAGGCGAGCAGATCGAGACCGTGCACCCCTTCCAGGGCGGCAAGCGCGCGGGCGCTATCGGCGATCTCCTCGATCGTGCCCTCAAGCACACTCGGATGGCCGGTGATCGTGCCGGGGAAGGGGAAATACCGGATCGGGTTCGCGCCGATGATTTTGACCACCTCCGGCGCCCTCACTCCGCCCAGCAGACAGTCGACATCGAGGCGGACCGCGGCCTCCGCCGAGGCAAGCTCGCTATCGGCGTCCAGGCTGACCACCTCGAGATAGGAGCGGCCGCCCGCCGCCCGGATTTCATCCGCCAGAACCCGAAGATCGCCAATCGGCAACCCGACATCCTTGAAGCCGATATGCCGCGCGCCGCCCGCCAGCACGTCCGAAAGCCGCTCACGGGCGTCCGGGATCGTGCTGTCGTTGGCCGTCAGCATGAAGATGAAGTTAAAGCTGATGGTCCGTCCTCCGAAGCGTTTCGGGATGCAGACCTATTCGGCGGCTCGCGCCAGGGCGATGCCGGCGTTCATCGCCATGAAGCCGCGGATATGGCGCACCGCGAGCTCGATCTTCCGCGCGTTCTCTTTCCACGGATAGAGGCTGACCTGCGCGTTCGGCGCCAGCATCGCCGTTTCCATCGCCGTCGCGTAGGGGTGGGCGGGAATATCGTCGGGCAGGACCAGCACCGGCGTCTGGCAGTGCCGAACGAAGTCGCGGTCGACGGTGAACACGAAATCGGCGCGGTTGGTGTACATGTTGTTGAGATAGGTGGAGGCCATCTCCAACGTGTATTCGGGACGGCGCTTGACGAAATCCGGCGCCCAGCCGTTGATGTTGTTCTGGTAGAAGATGTTCGGGACCGCCGAGCTGTACCCGCTCGGATGGACCAGTACCGCGGACACGACACGTTCGCCGGCCCGCTTCAGCATGTTCCAGATCATCGGCCCGCCGATGCAGAAGCCCATCACCATGAAGCGGTCGATCCCGAGATGGTCCATCAGCCCGAGCTGGTCGTCGGTGAACCCGTCCCAGGTCCGCTCGATTTCCATCGGCCCCTCGGACCGGCCGCCGTTGGCGTTGCGCAGATCCAGGGCGATGACCCGGTAGCTGTCGCTGAATTCGTCCAGCGGATTGAAGGCATGGGTCGCAAGCCCGGCGATCGTCGCGTTCAGGCCGCCGCCGGGGATGATCAGGAGCGGAAATCCTGATCCGGCTTCCTCGTAATGAATCCGTGTCGGGCCGTTTTCGTAGATTGGCATGGCGGTTCTCGTTTCCGATCAGGTCAACTGGGTTGCTAAAGTGACTTGCGGCCCGATACGCTTCGGCCAAGCCTATCAAAAATGGTTCCGCCCGCCACCACAAGCCCTCATATCGATCGATGGTTGGGCCGTAGCCCGAAAACGGAGCAGATGCGATGACGAAGAGCTACATTCCGCCGAAAGTCTGGAAATGGGAAGGTCAGAAGCAGGGCCGGTTCACCAGCACCAACCGCCCGATCGCCGGCGCCACCCACGAAAAGGAACTGCCGATCGGCAAGCATCCCCTACAGCTCTACTCGCTCGGCACGCCGAACGGCGTGAAGGTGACGGTGATGCTCGAGGAGTTGCTGGCGAAGGGTCACAAGGGCGCGGAATACGACGCCTGGCTGATCAAGATCGGCGACGGCGACCAGTTCGGCAGCGGCTTCGTCTCGGTGAACCCGAACTCCAAGATTCCGGCGTTGATGGATCACTCCACCAATCCGCCGACCCGGGTGTTCGAGTCCGGTGCGATCTTGCTGTATCTCGCCGAGAAGTTCGGTGAATTCCTGCCGAAGAATCCGGCGCACCGCGGCGAGTGCCTTTCCTGGCTGTTTTGGCAGATGGGCAGCACGCCCTATGTCGGCGGGGGGTTCGGCCATTTCTACGCCTATGCCGACGAAAAGCAGCAATATCCGATCGACCGCTTCACCATGGAAACCAAGCGTCAGCTGGATGTGCTCGATCGACGCCTGGCGGACAACCGCTTTGTGTGCGGCGACGAGTACACCATCGCCGACATGGCGATCTGGCCCTGGTATGGCGGACTGGTGATCTTCAACCAGTATGAAGCCGAGGATTTCATCGAAGCCAAGAGCTACAAGAATGTCGTGCGCTGGGCCGAGATGATCCACGCGCGCGAGCCGGCCAGGCGGGGCCGCATGGTCAACCGGATCCGGGGCGAGGCGCATGAGCAACTGCGCGAGCGTCATGACGCATCGGATTTCGAGACCAAGACCCAGGACAAGGTCGAAGCGGCGGAATAACGGACCCCGCTCAGGTTATCCCGGCTTACGCGCGTGAACCAGACGGGTCAGGCCGGGAATCGTCTCATCGTCACGGACATCCGTGAAACCGACTTTGGTCAGTTCCGCTTTCAACCAGCCGGCCGTGACGGATTGGGCATCCGGCGTGAACGCCATGTGTTGAAGCTGCCAGAGTGCCGCCATCGCCGGGCCCGAGCGGTCGTCCTCGACCATGAAGTCGTGGACCATGATCGTACCGCCCGGGGCCAGACAATCGAAGGACCCGCTGACGAGGCGCGGAACCTCGTCTCCAGGTACGCCGCTGAAAAGATATGACATCAGGATCGCGTCTTGTTGCTCCGGCCATTTGGCGACCAGAGCATTCCCCGGTACGTATCGAACCCGGTCGATAAGGTCCGCATCGGTGATGAAGCGCCAGCCGATCTCGGCGACGTTCGGAAAATCCAGAATTGTCGATGTCAGTTGCGGATTGGCTTGGAGCAATCGGATGGTCATCGCGCCGGTGCCGCCACCGACGTCGAGCAAAGACTTGGCGTGACTGAGATCGACAAGCCGGGCGATCGTCCGGCCCGGTCCGAGCGAGCCCGCGTGTTGGGCGTTGCTGTAGACGGCCGCCTGCTCCGGGTCCGACATCCAATGCTGATAGGAGGCGACGGCATCCTCCTCCAACGAGCCGTCCAGGACGTCGTTCAATTGGTCCAGGAAGGGATACATCTGTTTATCGATCTGATAACGCAGATAGTCGCCGAAATCGTATTTCGATGTCTGGGACAGAAACGCCTCGGCTCCCGGCGAATTGCTGTACCGTCCGGCATCATTTGTAACCAGACCGATGCTGTCGAGCGCGGTCATCAAAGTCAGAACGCGATCGACGGGGACCTTGGTTGCTTCCGCCAGTTCCCGGCTGGATTTTCCGCACTTGGCGAGATGGGTAAACACATCGATATGCAGAGCGGCGAAAAGCGCCTTTGAAGCCATGAAGCCAAAAGCGATGCGCGAGACCTCTTCGGCCGTTTCGACTTGATTTTGAGCCACGTGATGTATCCCGGTTTCGATTGCCTTCACCTTAGGGATCGACCGGGGCATGTCAAATTGGCGGCCCGTTGTCGCGCCATGACACTGGATTTCGCGGCACGATTGGATTTAGAAAGCTGCGCAGTGGCGATGCTTCTTCCAGGAGCGCCGCGTCCGCCGGTCCGGTGGTCTGTTCTTGATTGGATGGCTTGATGTCTGATGGTCTGTCGGAGCGACGGAAAAAGCTTCTCTACCGCAGCGCCTATACTGGGACGAAAGAGACCGATCTGCTGCTCGGCGCCTTCGCGCGGCGGCATCTGGCAACGCTTACGGAGGCGCAGCTCGATACCTATGAGACCCTGCTGAAGATCGAGGATCCGAGACTTTACAAGTGGATTTCCGGCATGGAGGAAGCGCCGCCGGAATATCGGACGGACGTTCTCGACATGATCCGCGATTTCAAGCTGGTGGATTGACGCGTTGATACTGGATAACGCAATCGTTCGGCCGGCGGGGGATTACCGGGTCGCCGCGACCCCCGAAGGGTGGGACGCGCGGGTTCTGGGCAATCTGGCCGCCGCGCATGGCCGGCTGATTCATGTGTGCCGCGACGACTCCCGGCTCGACACGCTTGAGCGCTGCATTGCCTTCTTCGCCCCGGAGATCCCGGTTGTCGTCTTGCCGGCATGGGATTGCCTTCCCTATGACCGGGTCTCCCCGAATGGTGAGATCACCAGCCGCCGCCTTGAGGCTCTCGCCCGGCTGAGCGAACTGGAGGAGGGCGGCAAGGCGTTGCTGCTGACCACGGTCAACGCCATGCTGCAGCGGCTTCCGCCGCGCCGGTTCTTCGAGGGCAGCTCCCTCAGTCTGGTGGTCGGCGGCCAGCACCCGAGCGAGGCGCTGTTGGCCTTCCTGGAAGGCAACGGCTACACGCGCACCGGAACCGTGCGAGAAGCCGGCGAATATGCGGTGCGCGGCGGCATCATCGATGTTTTTCCGTCCGGCGGCGCGGATCCCTTGAGGCTGGATTTCTTCGGCGACGAACTGGAGGGCATCCGGACCTTTGACCCGGTCAGTCAGCGCACCGTCGCCAAGATCACCGAGGCGCGGCTGCGTCCGGTCGCGGAACTGCTGCTGGACGATGCCGGCGTCCAACGCTTCCGATCCGGCTACCGCGCGAATTTCGGCGCCGATGTCATGCATGACCCGCTCTACGCCTCGGTCAGCGAGGGACGGCGGCATACCGGAATGGAGCATTGGCTGCCGCTGTTCCACGAGACGCTGGAGACGGTGTTCGATCATCTTGCCGGCGCGGCGATCAGTTTTGACCATCAGGCTGACAGCGTGGCGGCCACCCGGTTCGAGTTGATTTCCGAATATTATGAGGCCCGGCGCAGTCTGCATGAACGCGGCACCGAGGATGGCGGTTCGGTCTACCGCCCGTTGCCGCCGCACCTGCTGTATCTCGGCGAGGAGGAGTGGCGGGATCTCTCCTCGGCGCGGCCCGCCTTTCGCTTTCATCCCTTCGACATTCCCGACGCGGGCGAGTCCGGCGCCTTCCAGAAGCTGGACGGGGGAGCGGAGCCGGGTGTCGGTTTCGCCGAGGCGCGGGCGCGGGAGGCCGTGAACCTCTATGACGCGGTCCGTGAAGCCGTGGACGCGGCGCGAGGGGCTGGAACCCGGGTGATCCTCTCCGGCTATACCAATGGCTCACGGGACCGTCTGGCCGGGCTGTTGCGCGAGCACGGGGTCAAACCCGTCGAGATCGCGGGGTCCTGGGGGGACGCGGCTGCTCTGCCGCCCGAGGCGGTCGCCGCAATCACCTTGCCGGTGGAGCGTGGCTTCCGGGCGGACGGTGTTCTGCTGATCGCCGAGCCGGACATTCTGGGAGAGCGTCTCTCCCGTCCAATGGGACGGCGGCGGCGGCGCGGTGAGGAATTCCTGCAGGAAGTCTCGGCGCTGAATGAGGGCGACTATGTGGTGCATGCCGAGCACGGCATCGGCCAGTATCAGGCGCTTGAGACTTTGGAGATCGGCGGCGCGCCGCATGATTGTCTGCGGCTGATCTATGCCGGCGGCGACAAGCTGTTCCTGCCGGTCGAGAATATCGACATGCTCTCGCGTTATGGCTCGGAAGAGACCAATGCGGTGCTGGACAAGCTAGGCGGGGTCGCCTGGCAGGCGCGCAAGGCCCGGGTCAAGAAGCGGCTTCGCGACATGGCGGATCAGCTCATCCGCATCGCCGCCGAGCGGGAGATCAAGGCGACGGAGAGCCTGACCCCGCCGCCGGGCGCCTATGATGAGTTCTGCGCCAAGTTTCCCTATAACGAGACCGACGATCAGCTTCGGGCCATCGACGATGTGCTGGTCGATATGGCGCGCGGCCGGCCCATGGACCGGCTGATCTGCGGTGATGTCGGCTTCGGCAAGACCGAGGTTGCGCTCCGGGCCGCGATGGTGGTCGCCATGCAGGGCTTTCAGGTCGCGGTGGTGGCGCCGACGACCCTGCTCTGCCGCCAGCATTTCCAGGTCTTCTCGGAACGGTTTACCGGCCTTCCGGTCAAGGTGCGCCAGCTTTCGCGGCTGGTCGGCGCCGCCGAGGCGAACGAGGTCAAGCGGGATCTCAAATCCGGCGACTGCAACATCGTGATCGGCACCCACGCGGTGCTCTCCAAATCCGTGGAGTTCGACAATCTCGGCCTGCTCGTCGTCGATGAGGAACAGCATTTCGGGGTCGCCCAGAAGGAGCGGCTGAAGGAGTTGCGCTCGGAGATCCATGTGCTGACCCTGACCGCGACGCCGATCCCCAGGACGCTGCAACTGGCGCTCTCGGGCGTGCGGGACCTCTCGCTGATCGCGACCCCGCCGGTCGATCGGCTGTCAATCCGCACCTTCGTGATGCCCTATGACGGAATGGTGATCCGCGAGGCGATCCAGCGCGAGCGCAACCGGGGCGGCCAGACCTTCT